>JAUIFX010000119.1 GCA_030429865.1 Gammaproteobacteria bacterium
CGCATACCGTCTACGACGAAGCGCTGCACAACTTCCCGGTCATCATGCTGCTGATGTTCATGGTCGCCGGCATCTACTTCCTCAAAGAGCTGCTGCTGTTCACGTTCACCAAGATTCTCCTCACGGTACGCTCGAAAATACTGCTCTCACTGCTCTTCTCGGCCGTCGCCGCCGTGCTCTCGGCTTTCCTCGACGCACTCACGGTGACCGCCGTCGTCATCACCGTCGCGCACGGTTTCTACCTCGTCTACCACAAGATCGCCTCGGGCAAGCAGTATCACCACGACCACGACGCCAGCGGGGACGACGAGGTGCACGAACTGCACCGCTCCGATCTCGACCAGTTCCGCGCCTTCCTGCGCAGCCTGATGATGCACGCCGCGGTCGGCACCGCGCTCGGCGGCGTGTGCACGCTGGTCGGCGAGCCGCAGAACCTGCTCATCGCCAAGGTCGCCGACTGGGAGTTCGTCGAGTTCTTCACGCGCATGGCGCCGGTCTCCATGCCGGTGCTGGTGGCGGGCCTCGCCACCTGCGCACTGGTCGAGAAGTTCCGCTGGTTCGGCTTCGGCGCGGACCTGCCCAAGGTGGTCTACGAGATCCTCCGCGACTACGACCTGCACCAGGCCGAAAAGCGCAACCTGCAGGACGTCGCCAAGCTGTGGGTGCAGGGACTGACCGCGATCTTCCTGGTCATCGCACTCGGCCTGCACCTGGCCGAGGTCGGCATCATCGGCCTGACCGTGATCGTCCTCGCGACCGCCTTCAACGGCATCACCGAGGAGCACCGGCTCGGTCACGCCTTCGAAGAGGCGCTGCCGTTCACTTCGCTGCTGGTGGTGTTCTTCGGCATCGTCGCGGTGATCCACGACCAGCACCTGTTCACGCCGGTGATCGAGTGGGTGCTGTCACTCGACGGCACCCTGCAGACCTCGGCGTTCTACCTTGCCAACGGCGTGCTCTCGATGATCAGCGACAACGTGTTCGTCGCCACGGTCTACATCTCCGAGGTCAAGAACGCACTCGATGCCGGCCGCATCACGCTCGAGCAGTTCAACCTGCTGGCCGTCGCGATCAATACCGGGACCAACATCCCCTCGGTAGCGACGCCGAACGGCCAGGCCGCGTTCCTGTTCCTGCTCACTTCGGCGCTGGCCCCGGTCATCCGGCTCTCCTATGGACGCATGGTATGGATGGCGCTGCCCTACACCATCACCATGTCGGCGACCGGCCTGCTCGCGGTCATCTACCTGCTGCATTGAGCCGCGGGCGCCGGCGACCCGTCGCCGGCGCCCCCCTGCAAGCGGCGGCGGCTTTGGCGTAGGCTGCACGGATGGCTCCCGCATACCGCGTTCCCGAAGACGAAGTCGAGTTCAGCGCCGTCCGCGCGCAGGGTCCCGGCGGCCAGAACGTCAACAAGGTCGCCAGCGCCATCATGCTGCGCTTCGACATCCGCGCCTCGTCGCTGCCCGAAGCGGCCAAGCAGGCCCTGCTCGCGTGGTCCGATCGGCGCATCTCGCGCGAAGGTGTCATCACGATCAAGGCGCAGCGCTACCGCACCCAGGAACGCAACCGCGAGGATGCGTTGGCACGCCTCGCCACGCTCATCGAAGACGCTACCCGCCAGCACGCCCGGCGCATTCCGACCCGCCCCAGCGCCGGCGCCCGCAAGCGTCGTCTCGACGCCAAGCGTGGACGCGCCGACGTCAAGGCGCTGCGCCGCCCGCCACCGGTGGACGATTGATCCGGGCGGATGGTCGCTGTCGCGCACGCGATGCTATAGTGCGCGGCACCACGAACCGGGGAGAGAGCACCATGCCGAGAATGCTGACCATCCTGCTTGCCGTCGGACTGCTCGCCGCGTGCGGCGAAGACGCTGCGCCACCGGCATCGACGAGCGCACCCGCGGCCCCGGCCGCCGAGAGCGCGCCGCCGCCGGCAGCCACGGCGCCCGCCGAGGAAGCCAGCACGAGCGCAGCGGCGAGCATGGAAGAGGAAGAGTTCACCTACGACCCCATCGACACCAGCAAGCTCGACAACAGCTGGTGGCAGCAGTACTCGGCGGGCAGCTGAGGCGCCGCCCACCCCGCGGTCCGGCCGCAACGGCCGGACCGTCATCCCACGCACCCGGACTTTCCGCGAGGCACGCATGGACCTGCTCGACGTCATGCATTCGACCGGTACCTGCCGCTATTACAAGCAGGACCCGGTCGACGACGAGGTGCTCGCCCGGGTGCTCGACGCGGCCCGCTGGGCGCCGAGCGGCGGCAACCGTCAACCGGTCAGCCTCGTCGCGATCCGCGAACGCGCGGCCAAGGAACGCCTGCAGGCGCTCTACCTGCCGTTCTGGGACGCCTACGTGGCGGGCATCGATGCCGGCGAGGTCCGCGTCGGCAGCCGCGATTCACGCATCCTCGAAGCGGCCGACCATTTCGCGCGCCACCTCGCCGAGATTCCCGTGCTGGTGTGCGTGTGCGCCCGGCTCGCCGACGTCCACCCGACCGACACCGAACTCGGGCGACTCAGCATCGTCGGCGGCGCCTCGGTCTACCCGGCGGTACAGAACGTGCTGCTGGCGGCGCGCGCCGCGGGACTCGGCAGCGCCCTGACGACGCTGCTCTGCGCCGTCGAGCCCGAGGTCAAGCGCCTGCTCGAGATCCCCGCCGACGTCTCCACTGCCGCGATGCTCGCGCTAGGCTGGCCGGCGCGCCCTTTTCCGAAGAAACTGAACCGCCGCCCGCTCGCCGAGATGGCCTACGGCGAGAAGTTCGGCCGCCCCCTGGGCGGCTGAGAACGTGCCGCCGGCGGCGGCATCACCGGCGCCTCTCCGGCGCGCCGCCGCCCGCACAGCATGGTGCTCAGATGCCGAGATTGCTGAGCGTGACCATGATGTCGTTGAGGATGTTCGTGACCCGCGGATGCTCGACCTCGAACACCTCGACCTGGTGACGCACTGTCTCGAGCAGCGATTCGCCGTCTTCGGCGGTCTCCAGCGTGGCGAGTTCCTGCTCGATGTCGTCGATGAGCGCGGCGAGGCGCGCCTTCGTCGCGGCCGCCTCGGGCCCGAGCGCGTTGAGCTCCCCCCGCAGCTTCTCGAGTGAATGTTCCAGCTCGGCGCGACTCATGGTCGATCTCCTGTCAGTCGTTACGTGGTGCTGTCGATGGCCCGCGGCGAGGACGCGCCCGGCGCGGCCTGCACGGCGGGTTCGATGAACAAGCCCTGCAAATCGTTGAGGTAACGATAACCCAGCGCGGTCGGTTTGAGGTGCCCGCCGCGCTGTTCCAGCCAGCCCTTTGCACGGGCGCTGTGCAACGGGCCGAGCAGTTCCGGCGCGTCCGCGCGCAGGCCGGTCCGCGCCGCGCATTCCGCAAGCTCGAAGCCTGCCTTCAGGCGCAGTGCGTTGATCATGTACTCGCCGACCAGCTCGTCGTGCGGCACCTGCCACTGCTCGGCGACGGCCTCGCCGGCACGGGCCTGTTTCATGTAGCGCTCCGGCTGCCGGATCTTCATCCGCCGCACGACACCCTCGGCACGGGTGCGCTTGCCGTGGGCGCCCGCGCCGATGCCGATATAGTCGCCGTAGCGCCAGTAGTTGAGGTTGTGGCGCGCGGCGCGCCCCGGCCGCGCGAACGCCGAGACCTCGTATTGGGTGAAGTCGTGCGCGGCAAGCAGGGCGAGGCCCGCGTCGTGCAGGTCGCACAGCGCGTCGTGGTCCGGCAGCAGCGGCGGGCGGCGCGCGAAAGCCGTACCTTCCTCGAGCGTCAGCTGGTACCAGGAGAGATGCTCGGGCGCGAGCGCCAGCGCCGTGCGCAGATCCTCGAGCGCGCCGGTCGGCGCCACCGCCGGCAGGCCGAACATCAGGTCCAGGTTGAGGTTGTCGAAGCCGGCCGCCCGGGCCGCCGCGACCGCGCCGCGCGCGGCCCGGCCGTCGTGTACGCGTCCGATCGCGGCCAGCGCGCGGTCGTCGAAACTCTGTACGCCGATTGACAGCCGGTTGACGCCTGCGGCCCGGTAGGCAGCGAAGCGGGCCTGCTCGGCGCTGCCGGGATTGGCTTCGAGCGTTACCTCGGCGTCCGGCTCGAGCGACACGCGCGCGGCGATGCCATCGAGCAGCCGCGCGATCGCGGCGCCGCCGAACAGGCTCGGCGTCCCGCCGCCGATGAACACGCTCGCGATCGCCGGCGCCGGGTCGGCGGCGAGTTCCGCGTCGAGGTCGGCGAGCAGCGCCTCGACGTAGACCTGCTCGGCGATCCGCGCGGGAGCACGGTAGGAGTTGAAATCGCAGTACGGACACTTGCGCTCGCACCACGGCAGGTGCACGTAGAGCCCCGGCGCGGCCATGATTCAGTCCGCCGATACCCGTTTCGCCGGGGCGCGACCCAGCTCGGCTTCGAGCGCCGCGAGCAGCGCTCGCACGGCCTGCCCGCGGTGGCTGCGGCGGTTCTTCTCCACAGGTGGCAGCTCGGCGGCAGAGCGCGCGCCGCCGCTTGAGGCGTCATCGAGCCCGAACACCGGGTCATAGCCGAAGCCGCCGTCGCCCCGCGGCGCCGCGAGCACGTGACCGTGCCAGGTGCCGCTCGCGATCAGCGGCAGCGGATCGTCGGCGTGGCGCAGGTAGACCATCACGCAAACGAAATGGCACGCGCGGTCCGCACCGTGCGACCCGCGCATCGCGTGCAGCAGGCGTTCACGGTTGGCAGCGTCGTCGGCGCCCGCGCCGGCATAGCGCGCCGAGCGCACCCCGGGCGCGCCGGCCAGCGCCGGCACCACGAGGCCCGAATCGTCGGCGATCGCCGGCAGACCGCAGCTGCGTGCCGCGTGGCGCGCCTTGATGATGGCGTTCTCGACGAAGGTGGTGCCGGTTTCCTCGGCCTCGCCGACGCCGAGTTCCGCCTGCGCCACGAGCTCCAGCGGCAATGCTTCGAGCATCGCCGCGAGCTCGCGCAGCTTGCCGCGATTGTTGCTCGCGAGAACGACGCGCATGTTCAGGACCGGGCGCGCGCCGCTTCCTGCCGCGTGATGAGATCCCGGATACCGGCCGAGGCGAGGTCGAGCATGGCGTCCATCTCGTCGCGGCGGAACGCGTGGCCTTCTGCCGTGCCCTGGATCTCGATGAACTGCCCGCCGTCGTTCATGACGACGTTCATGTCGGTCTCGGCGTTGGAATCCTCCGCGTAGTCGAGATCGAGCACCGGCACGCCGTCGAAAATTCCGACCGACACGGAGGCAACCGCACCGTGCAGCGGGTTGCGCGTCAGCTTGCGCGTCGCCAGCAGGTGGTCGACCGCGTCGGCGAGCGCGACGTAGCCACCGGTGATCGAGGCCGTACGCGTGCCCCCGTCGGCCTGCAGCACGTCGCAGTCGATGGTGACGCTCATCTCGCCGAGCGCCTCGAGGTCGACGACCGCGCGCAGGGCGCGCCCGATCAGGCGCTGGATCTCCATCGTGCGGCCACCCTGCTTGCCCTGGCTGGCTTCGCGCCGCATGCGCGAATGGGTCGAGCGCGGCAGCATGCCGTACTCGGCCGTGATCCAGCCCTTGCCCGACCCCTTGAGGAAAGGCGGTACGCGCGGCTCGACGCTGGCCGTGCACAGCACCCGGGTGTCGCCGAACTCGACGAGCACCGAGCCTTCGGCATGGCGGGTGAACTGGCGCGTGAATCGCACGGTACGCATTTCGTCGGCAGCGCGGCCGCTGGGGCGTTTGGTCATAGGGAGGCAGGATCCGGGGGAAAAGGAAGCAATGCGCATTATACCCGCCGTCACCGGCCCGATGACGGCCGCGGGGTCAGCCGCTACCATGAGCGGCCGTCGCGTCACCACGAGGAACCTGCCGCCCATGCCCTACAGCATGACCGCCTTCGCCCGCGTCGAGTTCGACGATGCCAGTGGCCGCGGCGCCTGGGAGCTGCGCTCCGTCAATCACCGTTATGCCGAAGTCACGGTGCGCCTGCCCGAGGATTTCCGCCAGCTCGAGGCAACCGTGCGCGAACGCATCGCGGGCGCCGTCAGGCGCGGCAAGATCGAGTGTTCCTTGCGCTTCGAAGCGGCACAGGGCGCGTTCACCGAGCTGCACGTCAACGAGGCGGCGGCGGGGGCCGTGCTCGCCGCGGCTCATCGTGTCGGCACGCTGGCCGGTGAGAGCCTGCCCATCAACCCGCTCGAAGTGCTGCGCTGGCCGGGGGTGACGACGAGCGCGGCGGCGGACCTCGACAGCGCCCGCCAGGCGGTGCTCGAACATCTCGACGATGCCCTCGATGCCTTTCTCGCCGGCCGCCTGCGCGAGGGCGGAAAACTGGCCGACCTGATCCGGCAACGTCTCGACGGCGTCGTCGCCCAGCTCGACCTGCTCGCCGTGCGCGTGCCGGAAATCATCGACGCGATCCGCGAACGCCAGGAGAGCCGCATCCGCGAACTTGCCGAAGGCATGGACGAGGCACGCGTCGAGCAGGAATGCGCACTGCTCATACAACGATTGGATGTCGCCGAAGAACTCGATCGCCTCGCCGCCCATGTCGAGGAAGTGCGGCGCGTGCTCGCCCAGGAAGAGCCGATTGGCCGGCGACTCGATTTCCTCATGCAGGAGCTCAACCGCGAGGCCAACACGCTCGGTTCGAAATCGGCCCACATCGACACCGCCGGCGCCGCGGTCGAACTCAAGGTCCTCATCGAACAGATGCGCGAGCAGGTACAGAACATTGAATGAAGCGACCCGCGCCGCTGGCCACCTGTTCGTCGTCTCGGCGCCGTCCGGCGCCGGCAAGACCAGCCTCGTCCGCGCATTGGTCGCCCGCACCGCGAACCTCAGCGTCTCGGTCTCGCACACCACGCGCGCCCGCCGCGCCGGGGAGAGCGACGGCGCCGACTACCATTTCGTCGACGCGGCGACCTTCGAGCGCATGGCCGCGAACGGGGAATTCCTCGAGCACGCGACCGTGTTCGACCACGCCTACGGCACCTCGCGCGCCGCCGTTGACGCCTGTCGGGAGCAAGGTATCGACGTCATTCTCGAGATCGACTGGCAGGGCGCACGCAGCATCCGCGCCGCGGTGCCCGACGCCATCTCGGTGTTCGTGCTGCCGCCGTCGGTGGCCGAGCTCGAACGCCGCCTGCGCGGCCGCGGCGACGCCGAGACGGGCATCGCGCGGCGTATGCGCGACGCGGTGCGCGAGATGTCGCATTACGACGAGTACGACTACCTGGTCGTCAACGACGACTTCGACGGCGCGCTGGCGGCGCTGACCGCCATCGTCGGCGCCTCGCGCCTGCGCCGCGAGGTACAACGGCAGCGGCACGCCGGGCTGCTCGCCGAACTCGTGGCTTCCTGAGGCGGTTTTTGCTATATTTGGCTGTCCCCTCCACGGTCAAAACAGGATTTCCGCCCATGGCCCGTGTCACCGTCGAAGACTGCCTTCCCACCGTCGGCAACCGGTTCGACCTCGTCCTCACCGCCAGCCGCCGCGCCCGCCAGATCGCCCACGGCGCGCAGCCCCTGGTCGACGTCGACAACGACAAGCCGACCGTGATCGCGCTGCGCGAGATCGCCGCCGGCCTCATGAACGAGGAAATCCTCGACGAGATCGACGCCAAGGAGCGTGCCGCCGAGGAATTCGAACTGGCCGTCGAGTTCGCCGAACAGCAGGCGCAGAGCGTGCAGAGCGAACCCGAACCCGATCCGGACTTCTGAGCCGCGCGGCGTGCTCCCACCCGCGCGCCCGCCCATGTGCCGCCTGCCACCGACTTCCCTTGCCCGCCCCGCCGCTGACACCGCGCCGGTGCGGACAGCGCCACCATGAGCACCCTGGCCCCGGTCGTCGCCGAGCCCAGCCTGCGCATCGACGACCTCTGCCGGCGCCTGCGCGCCTACCTCGACGCCGACCAGATCAAGCAGGTGCGGCGCGCCTACCGTTTCGGCGCCGAGGCCCACGAGGGCCAGCTGCGCAAGAGCGGTGAACCCTACATCCAGCATCCGCTCGAGGTCGCCGGGATCCTCGCCGAGATGCACATGGACCACGAGACGCTGGTCGCGGCGATGCTGCACGACGTCATCGAGGACACGCCGATCGCGAAGGAGCGCATCAGCGAAGAATTCGGTCCGGAAGTCGCGCAGATCGTCGACGGCCTGTCGAAACTGACCCAGATCGAGTTCGAGTCGCACGCCGAGGCGCAGGCGCAGAATTTCCAGAAGATGCTGATGGCGATGGCGGACGACATCCGCGTCATCCTCGTCAAGCTCGCCGACCGCCTGCACAACATGCGCACGCTGGGCGCCCTGAAGCCGGCCAAGCGGCGCCGCATCGCGCGCGAGACGCTGGAAATCTATGCCCCGATCGCGCAGCGCCTGGGCATGAACGCGATCCGTCTCGAACTCGAAGAACTCGGCTTCCAGGCGCTCTACCCGCTGCGCCACGGCGTGCTGACGCGGGTGATCCAGAAGATTCGCGGCAATCGCAAGGAAGTCATTGCCAAGATCAAGAACCGCATCAAGCGCCAGCTGCGCCAGGAACAACTGGTCGCGCACGTGATCGGACGCGAGAAGCATCTCTACAGCATCTACAACAAGATGCGCGACAAGCGCCTGCATTTCTCCGAGGTGCACGACGTCTACGCCTTCCGCATCATTGTCGACTCGGTCGATACCTGCTACCGCACGCTCGGTGTCGTGCACGGCCTGTACAAGCCGGTTCCCGGGCAGTTCAAGGACTACATCGCGATCCCCAAGGCGAACGGCTACCAGTCGCTGCACACCGTGCTGTTCGGCCCCTTCGGTATCCCCATCGAGGTCCAGATCCGGACCAACGAGATGGACCAGGTGGCCGAAGCGGGAATCGCCGCGCACTGGCTGTACAAGACCGGCGAGAGCGCGGCGCGCAGCGCGCACAAGCGGGCGCGCGACTGGCTGCGCGGCGTCATCGAGATGCAGCGCCGCGCCGGCGATTCGCAGGAGTTCCTCGAGAACGTCAAGGTCGACCTGTTCCCGGACGAGGTCTACGTGTTCACGCCCAAGGGCGACATCATGGAACTGCCGCGCGGTGCGACGGCGATCGACCTCGCGTACGCCATCCATACCGATCTCGGCAACACCTGCGTCGGTTGCCGCATCGATCGCCGCCTGGTGCCGCTGCGCACCCCGCTCAAGACCGGCGAGTCGGTCGAGATCGTGACCGCACCGGGTGCGCGTCCCAACCCGGCGTGGCTGAATTTCGTCGTTACCGGCAAGGCACGCGCGAACATCCGCCATTACCTCAAGAACCTGCACCAGGACGAGGCCTGCACGCTCGGCAAGCGCATGCTGAACCGCGAGCTCGAACGCTTCGATCTGAGCATCGAGACGCTCGACCAGGAACGCCTGCAGAGCGCCTTGAAGAGCTTCAACCTGGCTAACTTCGACGAGCTGCTGGCCAACATCGGCCTGGGGGTCCGCCCGGCGCCGCTCGTCGCCCGCGTGCTGGTGCCAGGCAACCAGGAAGAGCGCGTCGAGCCGGCACGGCGGCGCGGACGGGTCGAGAATGCCCCGGGGCCGCTGCTCATCCACGGCACCGAGGGCATGGTCGTGACGATACCGAAGTGCTGCTACCCGATCCCCGGCGATCCGATCATGGGATTCATCACGGCGGGGCGCGGCATCGTCATCCATCATCCTTCGTGCAAGAACGTCGTCGAGTTCCGCAACGCGCCGGACAAGTGGGTTGACGTCGAGTGGGCCGATGACCTTGCGCGCGAATTCTCCGCCGAGATCGTGCTCGACGTCGCCAACCAGCGCGGCGTGCTGGCGACGGTCGCCGCCGGCTGCGCCGACCAGAGCGCCAACATCGAGGGCATCGAGCTCTCCGAGCGCGACGAGCACCATTCGCACATGCGCCTGACCGTCGGCGTGCGCGACCGCAAGCATCTCGCCGACGTGATCCGCGTACTGCGTAACATCAAGACCGTGGTGCGCGTGCACCGCAAGCGCGCCTGACGACACCCCACGACGGCACCTCGCCCGCTACAATGCGGCGCGGCGGCTGCGACAGCCGCCATCCCTGGCCCAAGCAGAAGGTTCCCGCGATGAACAAGACCGCCATACACACGGAAGCGGCGCCGGCCGCGATCGGCACCTACTCGCAGGCAGTCGTGCATGGCGACACGCTCTACGTATCGGGCCAGATCCCGCTCGACCCGGACACCATGGAACTCGTCGATGGCGACATGCGCGCCCAGGTCACGCGCGTGCTCGACAACCTGGCAGCCGTTGCCGCGGCCGCCGGCGCGACGCTGGACGACACGCTCAAGCTCAATGTCTTCCTCACCGATCTCGGCCACTTCGCGCTCGTCAACGAAGTGATGGCGGACTACTTCGGCAAGCCTTACCCGGCACGCGCCGCGATCGGCGTTGCTGCGCTACCGCGCGGCGCCGCGGTGGAAATGGATGCGGTGATCGCGCTCAACGTCTGACCGCCCGTGGCCACGACCGCATCGCTCGACGCTCCGGTCACGGCGCTTTCGGGCGTCGGGCCGCGCCTCGCCGAAAGCCTGGCCAAGCTCCGCATCGCCCGCGTCGGCGACCTGTTGTTCCACCTTCCGCTGCGCTACGAGGACCGTACGCGCCTGACGCCGATCGGTGCCCTGCGTCCGTACCAGGGCGCGCTGATCGAAGGCACGATCGACGTCTCACAAGTGGTCTTCGGACGCCGCCGCGCGCTGCTGTGCCGCTTGAGCGACGGCAGCGGCGCACTCCACCTGCGCTTCTTCCACTTCAACGCGCAGCAACAGCAGCGTCTCGCGCAGGGCCGCCGCGTGCGCTGCTTCGGCGAAGCGCGCCGTGGGCCGCACACGCTGGAGATGGTGCATCCCGAAATCCAGCTTATCGATCCCGACCAGCCGGCCGCGGTCGAAGCAGAGCTGACCCCAATCTACCCGACCACGGAAGGACTCCACCAGGCACGGCTGCGCCGCCTCACCGACCAGGCGCTGGCGCTGCTCGGCGACGACGATGCGGGTGAACTGCTGCCGCCGGCGCTGCGCGAACCGCTCGCGATGCCGACACTCGCCGACGCACTGCGCTTCGTGCATCGCCCGCCGCCCGACGCCGACCTCGCGATGCTCGCCGAATCGATGCACCCGGCGCAGCGGCGCCTCGTTTTCGAGGAGCTGCTCGCGCACCAATTGAGCCTCAAGCGCCTGCGCGAGGCGGCGCGCCGCTTCGACGCGCCCCGCGTCAGCGGCGGGGCACTGCGTGAGCGCCTGCTCGACGCACTCGGCTTCACGCTGACCGGCGCGCAGCAACGCGTGATCGATGAGATCGATAGCGACCTCGGCGCGGGCGTGCCGATGCTGCGACTGTTACAGGGCGACGTCGGCGCCGGCAAGACCGCGGTCGCGGCAGCCGTCGCCTGCGCGCTTCTCGAACAGGGCTACCAGGTCGCCATGATGGCGCCGACGGAGCTGCTCGCCGAGCAGCACGGCGCGAACCTGCGGCGCTGGTTCGAGCCGCTCGGCGTCGACATCGTGCAACTGACCAGCCGCGCGACGAAGCGGCAGCGCGCACCGCTGCTCGCGCGGCTCGCCGAACCCGCACCGCTGCTCGCGGTCGGCACCCACGCACTGTTCCAGCAGGATGTCGTCTACGCTCGGCTCGGACTCATCATCGTCGACGAGCAGCACCGCTTCGGCGTCGACCAGCGCCTCGCGCTGCGCGACAAGGGCGCGGGCGACGGCTTCCGTCCGCACCAGCTGATCATGACCGCGACACCGATCCCGCGCACACTCGCAATGACCGCCTATGCCGATCTCGACGTCTCCGTACTCGACGAGTTGCCGCCGAACCGCAAACCCGTGCGAACCGTCGTGATGAACGAGTCGCGCCGCGCCGACCTGGTCGCGCGCATCGTCGACGCGACGGCCGAAGGCCGCCAGGTGTACTGGGTCTGCCCGCTGATCGAAGAATCCGAGCAGCTCGAAAGCCAGGCCGCGACGGAGACCGCCGAGCAGCTGGCCGCGGCCCTGCCCGACGTGCGCGTCGGGCTCGTGCACGGGCGCCTTGCCGATCGCGACAAGGATGCCGCGATGGCCGCCTTCGCCGCCGGCGAGACCCAGCTCCTGGTCGCGACGACGGTCGTCGAGGTCGGCGTCGACGTACCCAACGCCAGCCTGATGGTGATCGAGAACGCCGAACGCCTGGGCTTGTCCCAGTTGCACCAGCTCCGCGGACGCGTCGGCCGCGGCGCACGCCACGCCGATTGCGTACTGCTGTACAAGGCGCCGCTCTCCGCGCTGGCACGGCAACGCCTCGAAGTCATGCGCGAGACCACCGACGGCTTCCTCATCGCCGATCGCGACCTCGCGCTGCGCGGCCCGGGCGAGCTGCTCGGCACGCGCCAGGCCGGCGCCGCGCAGTTCCGTATCGCCGATCTCAGCCGTGACGCGGCGCTGCTCGGCGAAGTACGCCGCGGCGCGGAGCTGCTGCTCGCCGAGCACCCGGCCGCCGCCGCGCGCCTCGTCGAACGCTGGCTTGCCGACCGCGTCGAGTACGCAGGCGTGTGAGCGGGCGCGGAAGCGGTCTACCCGTTGTCGTGGTGCTAGAATCGCCGCGATGGCGCCAGCCCGCCCACACAGCTTTTCGCAGACAACGTCGCTACGCGAACGACTCGGCCATTACGCGCGCCTGACGCGCCTGCACAAGCCGATCGGTACGCTACTGCTGCTGTGGCCGATGCTATGGGCGCTGTGGCTCGCCGCCGGCGGCCTGCCGGCGCTCGACGTGCTCGCGATTTTCGTTCTCGGCACGCTGCTGATGCGCTCCGCCGGTTGCGTCATCAACGATTATGCCGACCGTCACTTCGATGGCCACGTCGAGCGTACCCGCGAGCGGCCGCTCGCGACCGGCGCGGTGTCCGAGCGCGAAGCCTTGCTGCTGTTCGCGATCCTCGTCGCGCTGGCAGCGGCGCTGGTGATGCTCACCAACCGCCTCACCATCCTGCTCGCTTTCGGCGGCGTCGCGCTCGCCGTCACCTATCCGTTCGCCAAGCGCTACACCTACCTGCCGCAGATGCATCTCGGCGCCGCATTCGGCTGGGCCGTACCGATGGCCTTTGCCGCACAGAGCGGCGCGGTGCCGCCGCTCGCCTGGCTGACATTCTGCGCCACGCTGCTGTGGGCGGTGATCTACGACACCGAGTACGCGATGGTCGATCGCGACGACGACCTCAAGGTCGGCATCAAGTCGACCGCGATCCTGTTCGACGACAACGACCGGCTCATCATCGGCCTGCTGCAGGCGCTGATGCTGTGCAACCTGTGGCTGATCGGCGAACAGGCCCGGCTCGGCGGCAGCTTCTACCTCGGCCTGCTCGCCGCGGCCTGCCTGTTCGTCTACCAGCAATGGCTGATACGGGATCGCTCGCGCGCCGGCTGCTTCGCCGCTTTCATGAACAACAACTGGGTCGGGGGTGTGATCTTCGCCGGACTCGCCGCCGGCCTGCCCGCCTGAAGCGCGGCCGCCGGGGCACCGATCGCAGTGCTATGATGCGGCGCCTGTCCAGCGCCGGGGGAACGCCGCAACCATGAATCCACTCAAATCCGTCGCCGGTACGCTGGCGCTCGGCTTCGTCGTCGCACTCGGCGTCATGCTCGTGATGGGCACCGGCGAGTTCAACCTCTGGTCGTTCACCGTGTGGCTGCACGTGCTGTTCGGCGTGATCTGGGTCGGGCTGCTGTATTACTTCAATTTCGTCCAGGTGCCGGCGCTCGCGGCAGCCAACGCCGACAGCGAAGGACCCGGCCCTGCCGCCATCAACAAGTACGTTGCGCCCCGCGCGCTGGCATGGTTCCGCTGGGGCGCGCTCGGCACCTGGCTGACCGGCGCTTCGGCGTTGGAAAGCATGGGCGTGGGTCTGCTGAACGCGTTCATGCTGCGCGACGGCGCTGCCGTCATCGGCCTCGGCGCCTGGCTCGGCACCATCATGATGTTCAACGTGTGGGTGCTGATCTGGCCCAGCCAGCAGAAGATCCTCGGCATGGTCCCGGCGACGGACGCGGAGAAGGCGCGTGCCCGCGTGGTGGCCCTGATGGCTTCACGCACGAACACGTTCTTGTCCATCCCGATGCTGATGTGCATGGTTGGCTACGCACACGGACTGCCGTTCTGACCGGGCACCGCGGCGCTGGCCGCCGCGTGCGGTTCAGTCGCGCGCGGAAAGCTGCGCGACGGGGTCACCCGGCGCTGCGGGCGCCTCGTCCGAGCGACGGTAACGCGCCGCGCGGGCATCGATCGCTGCGAGCGCACCGGCATCGAGCCCGTCGCAGAGCAGCGCACGATTCTCGCGTGCCGGCGCAAATCCCCGCTCGGCCGCCACGCTGAGCAGCGCACAGGCCTCGAGCAGGTCGACGTCGGTACCGATGCCCTCGGCGTGCAGGTAGGCGAGATTGACCTGCGCCGCCGGGCTGCCATGCAGCGCGGCGCGCTCGTACCAGCGCGCGGCGAGCGCCGCGTCGCGCGGCCAGCCCTGGCCGGACTCGAACAGCATGGCCAGCGTCAGCTCGGCGCGAACCAGCCCGGCCTCGGCTGCCGCTTCGTAGAGACGCCGCGCCTCGCCGACGTCGCGCGCGACGCCGCGCCCGAGGCGGTGGAGCCGCGCGAGGTTGTACTGCGCTTCGCGATGGCCGTCGGTGGCGGCCGCGGCGTACCAGCGCGCGGCTTCGGCAGCGGAGGCGGCGACGCCCTCGCCCTGCTCGTAGAGCACGCCGAGCGCGAACGCGGCCGCCGCGTCGCCCGCACCGGCGGCGCGCTGGAACCAGCCGAAGGCGTCGCGCGCACTGCGGCCGAGGCCGCGCCCGAGGTAATACATGCGCCCGAGCTGAAGCTGGGCGGCGCGATCGCCGCCCTCGGCGTAGCGGTGCAGCCGGGCGACGGCATCCGCGTTGCCGCGCAGGGCTGCGCGGCCGAACCAGGTTCGTGCCTCCCCGGGCGGGCCGGCACGGCCATGCTCGATCATCAGGGCGAGGTTGTACTGCGCCTTGGCGTATCCTTGTTCGGCAGCCAGGCGATACCACCCGGCCGCGCGGGCGGGGTCGGCCGGCACGCCCTCGCCGTTGTCGTGGAGCAGCCCGAGGGCGAACTGGGCACGCGCATCGCCGACGCTCGCGAGCGGCTCGAAGCGCGCCATCGCGGCGGCATAGTCACCCCGCTTGTAGGCCGCGACACCGGCCGCGAAATCCGCCCACGCGCCGGCCGCCGCGCTCCACAGGGCCAGTATAATCAGGGCCTTCCACCCATGCACCCGTATGCTCATGTCCCCCTATAGCGGCCGCGGTACGTCGGCTCTCCAATGGCCGCGCGCGGTGTGGCAGATGCTTGCCTGGAGCGGCCTGGTCGCGGTCTCGGCAGCCTCGCTGCTGACCGCGCCGCCGCTGCCCGACGAGCTGCCCGACTTCACCGACAAGCTGGTGCACGCGGCCATGTACGCGGCGCTCACGGGGCTCTTCGTGCGCGCCCATCCGGGCCTGCCGGCGCTACTGCTCGCCGCCGGGC
>JAUIFX010000277.1 GCA_030429865.1 Gammaproteobacteria bacterium
GCCGGCCGTCAGCAGCTTCATGCGGGCCATGACGTAAGCGTTGACGAAGTCGCCGATCCAGAACGCGATGATCGACGCGATCACGATGCGCCAGGTCCCACCGAAGACGAGCTCGATAGCCGGCTGCAGGACATCGTTGAACGGCTCGCTGGGACTCGGTGGCAGGTGGATGATGACCTGGGCCATGAACGTGGCGAAGATGATGGCGCCGAAGCCGGCCCAGATGACCTTGCGCGCGCGTGCGTAGCCGTACACCTCGGTGAGGATGTCACCGAAGATGTAGCTGATGGGAAAGAAGATGTTGCCGGCACCGAACACCAGCACCGTACCCACGACGGGTAGGGCGAACGGCAGCTCGACCTGGCAGACCTTGGCCGGCGCGATCAGGTTGGAGCACAGCAGCACGGCGACGAAGCCGGCCATGAGCAGGTCATAGTAGCGGTAGCGGCGTGCGTTCACGTGCGGGTCATCCGCCCGGGACCGCTTCGGACAAGGCGCCGTGTCGACGGCGCGTCGCTTCGCCGGTCTTGCCGGGGTTCATTCATGGGTTCACAAACTGCGTGTTTCTGACCGCGTGCGCCGCGTCGCCGGAGATGCAAGCGCGCGGGTGCGGAGTCTTCCCGGCAGCGGCGCGGGCCTGGCCGGGCTGTGCGCGTCGCGTAGTGTACGCGCTCCAGCCGCGCGCTTCGTTCACTCGGCGAAGGCCGTCGATGCCGGCGCGTTCGCGCGCCCGCGGAGGGCCAGCGCGCGCAGGCTCGCGCGTATGCGCGGAAAGCTGCCGGTCGCCGCGCCGAGTTCGTCGACGAAGTCGAATACGAAGTAATGCGCGCCGAGCCGGCCGCAGCTCAGCACCCCGGTCAGGGTCGTGGCGGCCTTCTCGCCGGTCCAGCGGAACTGCGTCAGTTCGTGACCTGCCACGGTGAGCGGGCGCATCTGGCTGGCCACGAAGAAGCGTGCGTGGGTGCGCTCGAGTTCACCCAGGAACAGGTTGATGCAACGGGTGCCGGAAAGCGCGCCGAAATGTGCGTCGATCTCCGCCGCCGGCATGGTCGTGATGGTCAGGCGTGGTGTTCCACCGACCTTTGCTGCGAGATAGGTATGCGTATTGCCGAGCCGCGTGCGCTGCACGCCGGCTGCCGCGAGCGGTGCCGGCGGCGCGAACTCGAACGGCGCATCGCCGGCCCGGGCCGGGGGCGTACCGGCCGTTGCGAGGATGACGCTGGCCAGCGCGGCGCGGGCCATGCGGCGAGTCCCGTGGCGGCTCATGCGCGCACCTGCTCGAGCCACGGGTGGCAGGGCGCCGGATCGGACAGCAAGTGGACGAGCTGGCGCAACGCGACGCGCCGCGCGAGGCGGCCGAGGCGTGTCCGCGGTCGGGCGTAGCCGGCCGGTGCGCTGCGCTGGGCGACGGCGTCGACCTGGCGTTGCTTCTCGGCGAGGTAATGCGGGTCGCCGTAGCGTGCGAGCACGGCCTCGAAGCGCTGCCACGCGTCGCGTGAAAACGGGCGCTCGCGGCCTGTCGCATCGACCAGCGGGTTCTCCGGGTGCAGGGTGAGTACCGGCAGGCAGTCGCCGGGATAGGGCAGCGCCGCGTCGTGCACCCGCTGCCGGCCGAGCAGGCCGGGCAGCAGGTGGGTGTGCGGGCCGTCGGGCGTGCGCCGGCGATCGATGCGCTGGTAGACCTCGATGCGCGCTGCGCTCGAGCGCACGACGCGATGCGGTGCGGCTTCGATGATGGCGTCGAGCAGCGCGTGCCCGGCTTCGACGACGCGTTCACCGAGAGACGCGCGCAGCAGCCCGATGAGCGCCGCGTCGCCGGTGCGGATGCAGAAATCGGCGTGCGGCAGGCCGACGCCTAAATCGAACAGGAGGTCGCCCCGATGACGCGCCCGGACCGCCTCCCGGTCCGGCCCGAGCTCGGTCAGCACGCGGCGCGCGGCGCGCGCCGCGCGGCTGCGCGGGGCGAGCAGGCCGATACCACATTGCCAGCGTCCGGCGCGGGCAGACAGGCACTCCCACGCCCGCACCAGGGTTACCGCAGCGAGCTCGATACGCAGCGCGCCGCGGCTGCTGACCAGCGAGCGGGCCGTGTCGTCGTCGGTGCCCGCACGTGCCGTGTCGTCGTGGAATTCCGCCAACGCGCCGTAGCCGCCGATGCTGTAGGCATAGCCGGGGTCGGCGAGGCAGTCGCGCAGCAGTGTCGCCAGATCCTGGTTCATCGAGGCATCGTTCACGTCCCGCGGGCGGCGCTTGCAGGATAGCATCCGCGGCGCCCCGACGGCAGCGCGAGGCACTACAATCACGTGTCCGGCCGTGGCGCGCAGACCGCCGTCGCGCATCGCGTGCAGCCCCGGCGCATCACCGCCTGCCGTTGCCGAGGCGTGCAGCGTCCGCCGCCTTTCATCCATGAACCAGGGAGAACCCGATGGATTTCGCTCAATCAGAAAAGGTCGCCGGCCTGGTCGCGCGTCTCGAGGACTTCATGCGCGAGCACGTCTACCCGAACGAGGAGACCTACTTCGCGCAGGTCGCCGAGGGCGACCGCTTCCAGCCCGTGCCGGTGATGGAAGAGCTCAAGGACATCGCGCGCAAGACCGAGTTCTGGAACATCTGGCTGCCCGACAGCGAGTACGGCCAGGGCCTGAGCAATCTCGAATACGCGCCGCTGTGCGAGGTCATGGGACGTTCGCCAATCGCGCCGGAAGTGTTCAACTGCTCGGCGCCGGACACCGGCAACATGGAGGTGCTGGTACGTTACGGCACGGCGGAACAGAAAGCGCGCTGGCTGATGCCGCTGCTCGAAGGCCGCGCACGCTCGGCTTTCGGCA
>JAUIFX010000120.1 GCA_030429865.1 Gammaproteobacteria bacterium
GAACAGGCCTTGCAGGACCACCACCGGCGGCCCTGCCCCAATCACTTCGCAATGCAGTAGCTCGTCCATCGCTCAGTCTCGCAATGCCGGTGGGATGCGCGCGCGGTCGAGGTAGCGTTGCGGCCACATGCCGAGCAGGGCGATGTCTTCGTCGATGCCGTCCATGGTCGCGTAGCCGCGGTAGTCTTCCTTGCTCACCCAGTCCCACGCCGTGTGCTCGTCGTTCAGCACCACGTCGCCCGCGTGCCAGCGTTTGAGGAACAGGTGGATCTCGTACTGGCCGCCGTAATAGGTGTCACGGAAGGGGCCGACGTAACGCAGGAGGTCAACGACGTGGCCGTCGCCGATCTCTTCGCGCATTTCGCGCGCCGCGGCGGCAGCAGGCGTTTCGCCGGGCTCGATCTTACCCGCCGGCAGGCCCCACAGGCCCGGGCCGAGGCGCGCGTCCGGCGCGCGGCGCAGCATCAGCAGGCGATCGTCGGCATCGAGGAGCAGGTTGAGCGCGTAGCGCGCGGTCGGCGGTGTCACGGCGGTCATTCGGTGCGTTCGGGGTGCGCGGCGGCGTGCGCGCTCAACAGTGTACACGCCGCGCGGCGCGCCCGATGCCTATAATCATTCGTCTGCGGCAGGAACGGGCCGGCGACGGCCGGAGGGAGGTCCATTGAGCGTTCGCATCGTCCGCCTCGGCAGCCCGCGTGGGCCGGGCGAAGGCCTGCGTATCGGCACCGTGCGGCGGCCGCCGCGTGGCGTGCGGCGCGAGGATATCGCGCGGCGCGATTTCTACGACGTGTGGCTGCCTTTGCTCGCGCCGAGCGCCGAGGACGTGCGTCTCGCGCTGTCGGCGACCAGCGAGGCCGAGTGGCGCCGCTTCGCGCGGCGTTACCGGGCGGCGATGCGCAAGCCCGACGCGAGCCGTGTCCTCGACACGCTCGCGGCGCTCTCGCAGCAGACCGATTTTGCCGTCGGGTGTTACTGCGAGGAGGAAGCGCGCTGCCATCGCTCGCTGCTGCGCGAGCTGTTCGCCGCGCGCGGCGCCGAGGTCATCTGACCACGGCTGCGCGCGCTGCCCGGGCGATACCGCCCGACTCAGAAGTAGCGTACGCCCGGTGTGCCGCTGGACCCGCTGCCGTGGCGGCCGAGCGTGACATCGGCATGCGGCCACACTGCTGCGAACTCGGCGCGCGCGGCGGCGGCCTCGTCGTGGCGCCCCTGGGCAGCGAGGCTCGCGGCGAGGCCGTCGAGCGCCCAGCCGTTTTTGCGTACCTTCTCGAGGTCGCGGCGGTAGACCGCCTCGGCCTCGGCCGGGCGGTCGAGTTCGAGCAGGGCTGCGCCGAGCAGGTGGCGGTTGGGGAAGAACCAGTAGGGCGGCTCCATGTAGGGCAGGGCGTCTTCCATCGCCACGGCGTCTTCGAGCGCCCCGATCAAGGCCTCGGCATCGCCATCGAGATGGGCGATGGTCGCATCGACGACGTGACCGGCGATGCCGAGCAGCTTGTCGGCCGGGTAGCCGTAGGTCTCGTAGGCGTCCGGCCCGTAGATCTCGGCACGCTCGCGGTAGGCGCGGCGTTCGCTCTCGGCCGCCTCGCGTACGCCCTTGGCGGCGTAGGCGATGCTGCGCGAAGCGTGCCACATGGCGGTCGCGAAGCGGTGATCCTCGCGCGGCTGCGGTTCGGCCAGCACGGCGTCCCAGCGTGCGAAGCGGATCAGGCCGAACATCGGGACGGCAAGAAACTGCTCGATCAGCGGGATGTCACCGATGAGGTCCTTGGGCACGTTGTCGGCGAGCTTGCGCGCGGCATCGATGGCGACTTCGCTGCGACCTTCGAGGCTTGCCGTGTACCACAGGAAATGGATGTTGTGCGGATAGTAGAGCGCCGGGTAGAACCCCTGTGCGCGGCACTGGTTGATGTAGGACTCGTCGGCCAGGGCGGCGCGTTCGTTGGTCAACGTGGCATCGTGGTAGCGGCCGACCCGCAGGTAGATGTGCGACGGCATGTGCACGAGGTGGCCCGAGCCCGGCACGAGGTCGCCGAGGCGATCGGCGCCCGCCTCGGCACGCTCGGGCGTGTCGGAGGCCTCGACCGCGTGGATGTAGAGGTGAATTGCGCCGGGATGATCCGGATTGCGTTCGAGAACCGATTCCAGCGTCGCGGTCAGGGTATTGGTGAGCGGTTTGGGCCGGCCTTCCTCGTCGTAGTAGGCCCAGGGCATCGTGTCCATCATGGCCTCGGCGTGCAGGGTCGCGACGTCGACGTCGTCCGGCCAGGCCGCGGCGACCTCGGCCATGGCGTCGGCGAACGCCTGGTCCAGCGGACCGCGATCGGCGACCGGCTCGGGCGCGTAGCGCCGCGCCAGCGCGTCGATCAGCGCCTGCTCGCGCGGACTCGCCTTGGCCGCCAGGGCCTGCGCTTTCTGTACGGCCGTGTACGCCGCCGGCACGTCACTGTCGGCCATCGGCTTGTTGATGTTGGGGCCGAGCGCGAAGGCTTCGCCCCAGAAACACATCGCGCAGTCGGGGTCGAGGCGCTGGGCTTCGCGGAACGAGCGCACCGCCTCGGCATGATTGAAGCCCCAGGCCAGTACCAGTCCCTGGTCGAAGAAACGCTGCGCGCGGGGCACGCTGGTCGTGATGGGGGTGTGATGGTCACCGAGATCGTCGAACAGCGGTGCGACGCTGCCGTCCTCGGCGGCCTGGGCCGCGCCCGGCAGCAGCAGCGTCAGCAGCGCACTGAACAGCGCTACGGCAAGGGATCGAACAGGGAACATGCTTGGACTCCTTGGCAAGTGCAGGCCACGCGCGCCAGGGACGGCGCGTGGCCGGGCGCCCGTGGGCGCCGTGATGTCGGCGAACGGGGCACCTGCGGCCGTCACCGGACACGCAGGCGCCGGGACAAGGCAGGCCGGGGCGTGCCGCCCCGTGCGGTCACCGCAATGGCGTATTGTGCCCGATCCCTGCGCGCCCATGATTGACCCCGATCATCGCGCCTGGGCGTGTGCAACGGGGCTACGGGAAAGCCTACGCGGTCCGTGTCGCGTTATCGTCGGTGTTTCGTAACCGGTGCGTTGCGCGATTGTATCGCGGAGGCGACGCGGCGCTCATCGGTTTGCGGCGAGACGCGTCACCTCGACGCGCGCGTCGAAGGCGTTGGAACCGAAACCGTGATCGGACAAGCCGTCCGGGGTCAGCGCGTTGGCCGATGAACCGTTGAGCGTCGATCCCATCCACCAGCCGAACGGCAGGTACGCGACGCCCGGCGCGGTGTCTGCGGAAACGTGTGCATGTGCCTCGACCGCACCGCGCTCGTTGTACAGGCGTACCGCGTCGCCGGCGGCGATGCCGCGCGCCGCCGCATCGGCGGGGTGCAGCTGCACCAGGGGGCCGTCACGCATGGCGCCGCGCAGCGGCAGGTTGGCGTACTCGGAGTTCAGGAACTGGGCGACCTTGGCCGACATCAGGCGCAGCGGCCAGGTCCTTACGGTCTCCGCATCCTCCGCGATCGGCACATAACCGGGCAGCGCATCGAGGCCGCGCGCGGCAAGCGCGGCGGACTCGAACTCGACCTTGCCGCTGGGCGTCGTGAAGCCGCCGTCGGCGCGCGGACGAAAGTCGTCCGGCAGCGCGAGGCGTGCCCAGCCGTGTTCGAGCAGGTACTCGAACGTGATGCCTTCGAGCAGCGGGCTGCCGCTCGCGAGCAGGGCGCGGATACGCGTTTCGTCGTCGGAGAGCAGCGCCGGCGCGGTGAAGCCGAGGGCGCGTGACAGGCGGCGGAACAACTCGGTGTTGGAAATCGCCTCGCCGCGTGGCGCGATCGCCGGCGGATTGAGTGCGAGGTAGGTCTGGCCCCAGGACGGCATCAGCTCCCAGTGTTCGAACTGGGTGGTCGCCGGCAGCACGACATCGGCGTAGCGCGCGGTATCGGTCATGAACTGCTCGTGGACGACGGTGAACAGGTCTTCGCGCTCGAGGCCGGCGATGATGCGATTCTGATCCGGCAGGGTGACGACCGGGTTGAGGTTGTAGACCAGCATCCAGCTGATGGGCGGCGCCATGTGCTCGTCGGTCAGTGCACGGCCGAGCTGGGCGAGGTGGACGGTGCGCGCCGCCTGCGGCGCATCGGCCGGCGGCATCACCACGCTCCAGTCGAGCGCGGCGTGGAACAGGTCGTTGGTGAACTGGCACAGGCCGCCGCCACGCTCGCGCCAGGCACCGACGAGGGCCGGCAGGCAGGCCACGGCGCGCACGTTGGCGCCGCCGTTCGAGTAGCGTTCCATGCCGACCAGCAGGCGCAACGCGGCGGGCCGCGTGGTCGCGTACTCGCGCGCAAGCCGTTCGATGTCCTCGGCCGCGATGCCGGTGATCGCGGCGACGCGCTCGGGCGGATAGTCGCCGATGCGTTCGCGCAGGGCGTCGAATCCGAGCGTATGGCGGGCGACGTAGTCGGCGTCGTGCAGGGCGTCGCGCACGATCACGTGCATCAGGCCGAGCGCGAGGGCGGCATCCGTGCCCGGCGTGATCTGCAGGTGCCAGTCGGCATGCGCCGCGGTCGGCGTGCGTACCGGGTCGATGACCACGACGCGCGCGCCGGCCCGGCGCGCGGCGCGGATCGGGCCGCCCCACAGGTGCACGTTGGTCGCCGCGGTGTTGGTGCCCCAGATGAGGATGTAGCGGCTGTGTTCGAGGTCCTCGGGCAGCAGCGTCGTGCCGACGCCGATGGTCGCGGTGACGGCATCGAAAGCGACGTTGCCGCAGATCTGGCGGTCGACCTCGGTCGCGCCGAGATGGCTGAAGAACTGTTCCCCGGCATAGCGGTGCAGCATGCCGATGGTGCCGGCGAAATTGCACGGCATCGCCGCGAGCGGCCCGTGGCGCGCGATGGCATCCTCGAGCTTGCCGGCGACGAGCGCGAGCGCCTCGTCCCAGGTGACGCGCTCGAAGCGTCCCTCGCCCTTGGCACCGACGCGCTTGAGCGGATGGAGGATGCGCTCGGGGCTGTAGACGCGCTCGGGGTAGTGTTTGAGCTTGGCGCACAGCGCGCCACGCGTGAAAGGGTGCTCCGGCGTACCGCGGAGCCCCACGGCACGGTCGTCGTCGTCCACCGAGACCTGCCACGCGCAGGTGTCGGGGCAATCGTGGGGGCAGGCACCGTGAACGGTCTTCATCGAATCACACACTCCTCGCGGGCGGCATCACCGGTGCGTAGCCCCGGTCGCCCATGATGACCACAACGCCGCAAGCATAGCAGCCGCGCCCGCGCTGCCGCCCTGGCCTCTCGGTACACGCGAGAGCGAGCCGGAGGGAGCAAAAGGGAGCAAAAGTGTCTGACACTTTTGCTCAAAGTTTGACCAGTTTGTGCCTTGGCCGCCGGCAGCAGGGGCAAAAGTGTCTGACACTCTTGCTTGAGGTTTGACCCGCTCGGGCGTCAGGGCGAGGTTGTCGTGACGCGCTGCAGGAACGGGATCAGCGCGTCGCGCACGGCCTGCGGGTTGTCTTTGAACGGCCAGTGGCCGCTGTCTTCGAGGTAGACGATCTCGGCGCGCGGGAAGGTCTCGCGCTGTTGCTCAGCGTAGCGCCACGGCAGGTAGATGTCGGCCTTGCCCCAGATGACGAGGCAGTCCAGGTCACGTGGGCGCAGGGCGGCGTGGGCGCGCTCGGCGGCGTCACCGAGCGCGTCGGTGGCGCGGTACAGGTGCAGCACCGCGCGTTTCGTCCCCGCATCGAAGTTGTCGAACATCTCGTCGATGTAGGTTTTCGGCAGACCGCGTGGATTGCCGATTTTCAGCAGAGCGTGGAAACCGGCGCGCGTGGTGGTCGCCATGAACAACTCGCCGATCAGCGGCAGGCGCCACACGCGCGCGAGAAAGTGCCAGCGGTACTCGCGCATGATGCCGACGTTGATCAGCGTGATGCTGGCAACGCGGTCGGGGTGGGCAGTGGCCCAGGCGAGTCCCCACGGTCCGCCGAAATCGTGCACGACGAGGTGCACCCGGGTGATACCGAGTGCCGCGAGCAGGGCCTCGAGGTGCGCCGCGTAGCCGTCTACCGTGTAGTCGAAGTCGGCGGGTTTGCCGGCCTTGCCGAAGCCCGGCATGTCCGGCGCGACGACCCGCGAGAACGGCGCGATCTCGTACGCCAGGTCTCGCCAGTCGGCGCCGCTGCCCGGATTGCCGTGGAGGAATACGACGGCCTCGTCGCGGCGGGGACCCAGATCGATGACCGGCGTGCTGACGCCGTTGATCGTCATCGGCACGGCGCCCGGGTCGGCGCCCGGCGCGGTCTGCGTACTCATGCGATGGCCTCCCCCTGTGTCGCCGCCGCAGCATAGCAGAGCGGTGCGGCGGCGGCCCGCAGCGGGGGCTGGGCTCGGGTGATCCGGCACCCGCGATCGACTACGATTGGCGGTCTGAATACGCACTTCCCGAGGACCCCGCAATGACCGAAGCAGTTATCGTTTCCACCGCGCGCACGCCGCTGTGCAAGAGCTGGCGCGGCTCGTTCAACATGACGCACGGCGCCACGCTCGGCGGCCACGTGGTCAAGGCCGCGCTCGACCGTGCGGGACTCGCGCCCGACGAGGTGGAAGACGTCATCATGGGCTGTGCGAATCCCGAGGGCGCGACCGGTCACAACATCGCGCGGCAGATCGCGCTGCGTGCCGGACTGCCGGTGTCGGTCTCGGGCATGACGGTCAACCGCTTCTGCTCGTCCGGCCTGCAGACGGTCGCGCTCGCGGCGCAGCGTATCCAGGCCGGCGAAGCGGACATCTTCGTTGCCGGCGGCGTCGAATCGATATCCTGCGTGCAGAACGAGATGAACAGCCACTTCGTCCACGACCCGTGGCTGCTCGAGCACAAGCCGGCCATCTACTGGTCGATGTTGCAGACTGCCGAACAGGTCGCAGAGCGCTACAAGATCTCGCGCGAAGACCAGGATCACTACGGCGTGCAGAGCCAGCAGCGCGCGACCGCCGCGCGCGAAGCGGGCAAGTTCGACGATGAGATCGTGCCGCTCAAGACGACGATGAAGATCGTCGACAAGGAGACCGGCCAGGAGTCGACCCGCGAGGTCACGGCCGACAAGGACGAGGGCATTCGTCCAGGCACCAACTACGAGGGCGTGAGCCAGATCCGCCCGGCGCTCGAGGGCGGCGTGATCGCGGCCGGCAACGCGAGCCAGTTCTCCGACGGCGCGTCCGCCCAGGTCGTCATGAGCGACACCATGGCGGCCAAGAAGGGCCTCACCCCGCTCGGCATCTTCCGCGGCTTTGCCGTCGCCGGCTGCGAGCCCGACGAGATGGGCATCGGACCCGTGTTCGCGATCCCCAAGCTGCTCGAGCGCACCGGTCTCAAGATCGACGACATCGACCTGTGGGAGCTGAACGAGGCGTTCGCCGTGCAGGTCATGTACTGCCGCGACAAGCTCGGCATCGACAACGACAAGCTCAACGTCAACGGCGGCTCGATCGCGGTCGGTCATCCTTATGGCATGACCGGCAGCCGTCTCATCGGCCACGCGCTCATCGAGGGCAAGCGGCGCGGCGCGAAGCGCGTGGTGGTAACCATGTGCATCGGCGGCGGCATGGGTGCGGCGGGCCTGTTCGAGGTCTGCTGAAGCCCGACCCCGGGCGTGGTTCGCGGACCACGTCCGGGCATGATTCGAAGACGTCCCGAGCGGGGACGCACGCCGGGCGCGGAGCGGGGAGAACAGTCTCCGCGCGCGGCGTTTCACAGAGGACGGAGGTTCCCGGCATGCTACGACACGTCATCGCGTTCGCGACTCTCGCGCTCGCCTGCACCGCGCAGGCCGCATCACCCGATTACCAGGCCGTGCTCGACTGGCTCGAGCGCAACGCCGATGCGCCGGTCGACGGGCTCGCCGCCGGCACTTACGGGCAGGACCGTCTTGCCGACCTGGCGCGCTACGCACCACCCGGCTACCAGGAAGAACTCGACTTCGACTCCCTGCGCATCGACCTCACGCCGACCGCGCACTACGAGGCGCATCCGACCTACCAGGCCGCGACGCAGAAGTTCGCCGGCCAGGCCAGCATCGGCACCGGCGGCGAACTCCTCGGCCACGTCGCCGGGCTGCCTTTCTCGCGCGAACAGATCCTGGCGGCGCCGGAGACCGAGGCGGGCTTCATGGTGGCCTGGAACCAGATTCACCGCTGGCAACACTACGGCTACCGCAACGAATCGACCATCATCTATATTCAGCCGACCGGCGACGGCAGCGCCGGCAACCTGCTCGAGGGCATGCGTGGCGGCGGCCACGTCGACCGCCACGTCGAGATGTTCTATCACCGCGTCTATCTTTCGCGTCTCGCGACCGAGGCGAACAACGACTACCGCATGGACGTCGACGGCGCCGACGAGCTCTTCTTCAAGGAATACATCGAGATGCTCGCGCCGTTCGACATCGCGGGGCTGAAGATCGTCGTCGAGCGCCCGCTCGACCAGAGCCTCGGTGACCAGGTCAACTCCTACCTGCCCACCGAGCGCCGCGTACGCCGCCTCTCCGCCAAGGAGCGCGCCGACAGCTGGATCGGGACGCAGTGGACGCTGGACGACTTCGAAGGCTTCTCGGGCATGGTGATGGACAACGACTGGCGCTTCCTCGGCGAGAAAGCGATCCTGACTGTCGCCAGTTCAGCCGAGCAGCCGCCGCAGTTCCATGGCCCGATGAGCACCATTCCGCTCGATCGCTGGCAGCTGCGCCCGTGCTTCGTGGTCGAGGCGGTGCCGCGCTGGAAGGATCATCCCTACGGCCGGCGCCTGATCTTCGTCGACCAGGAGACCTACAATATCCCGCTCACCCTGGTCTTCGATCGCGACGATCGGCTCGTCAAGATCTTCGACATCGTCTATGCGTACAGCGACGATCACGCCGATCCGCCGCCGGAGCTGTCGACGCCGCGCTGGCGCGCTTCGATCGGCATCAACGTGCAGGAGCGCGGCGCGACCATCGCGGCCGAGGCCGACAGCTCGACCGAATACGTTACCGTCAAGCCGTCGCAGGTGCGCAAGCTGTTCAGCATCTCCAACCTGAGCAGCGGACGCTAGCGGCGCCTGGCAATCGTTCCAGGTATCACGAGACACGCACGAGGACAGCGTCATGGATACAGCCGTCATCATCGGCGTCGGGGCGGAGCGCGGCCTCGGCGCGCAGCTCAGCCGGCGCTTCGCCAGCCACGGCCTGCACGTCGTCATGGCCGGCCGCACCCAGTCGCGCCTCGATGCCGTCGCTGCCGGCATCGAGGGTGACGGCGGCCAGGCGACCGGCGTCGCCACCGACGCCACGCGCGAGGACGACATCGTCGCATTGTTCGCCCGCGCATCGGACATCGGGCCCGTCAAGCTGGTGATCTACAACGCCGGCAACAACACGCCAGGAGCGGTCGGCGGCATGAGCGCGGATTTCTTCGAGCAGGCCTGGCGCATCGGCTGTTTCGGCGGCTTCGTCACGGCCCGCGAAGCGCTGCGCGCGATGGGTGACGGCGGCGGCGCACTGTTGTTTACCGGCGCCAGCGCCTCGCTGCGCGGCAAAGCCGGCTTCGGCGCCTTCGCCGCCGCCAAAGCGGCCCTGCGCGCGCTGGCCCAGGCAGTCGCGAAGGAAGCCGGGCCGGCCGGCATTCACGTTGCGCACGTCGTCGTCGATGGCGCCATCAACGGCGACAAGGTGCGCGAGAAATTCGCCGACTACGCGGACAAGCTGGGCGACGCCGGCCTGGTCGATCTGGGCGCCATCGTCGATGCCTACGAGTTTCTGTGGCGCCAGCCGGCGGGCGGCTGGAGCTTCGAACTCGACCTCCGGACGGCGATCGAATCATGGTAGTCTGCGCCCGTGCCCGCGCGCCACGGCGCGTGTCGCCAGGCCGGGAGGTCCGCGCCATGATTCGTTTCGCTGCCCTGCTGCTGCTTACCGGTCTCGCGCCGCTGCTGGCCGCCTGCGGCGGCGAGGAGCCCGCGCCGAACGCTTTCGAGGCCCAGACCGGGGCGATCGACAAGGCAACAGACGCCGTGCGTCAGCTCGAAGATGCCGCGGCCGCACAGCGTGCGGCCATTGACCGCCAGTCGCCGTGACGTTACGCAGGGCGCTCGGCCCGGCGCACCGTCATGACCACGCAATACGACCAGAGGAGAGTTCCCATGCCGTTGCCGCAAGACATCAAGCCGATTAATTCCGAACTGATGGACACGCTCGTCGAGGCCAGCAAGATCGATTGGATCCCGCAGCCGTTCGATCCCGAGCGCGCTTTCGTCAAGGTCCTGTGGACGGGCTCGGAATCGGGTTCCTGGGCGGTGCTGTTCCGCTGGTTGAAGGGCTTCACCGCGCCCCAGCACAAGCACCTGTCCGCGTCGCACACGTTCATCCTGTCAGGCAAGCTGCAGGTGCGCGACGGCACGCTCAATGCCGGCGATTACGTCTACGAGCCGAACGGCATGCTGCACGGCGCGACGACCGCGCTCGAGGATACCGAGTACCTGTTCATCTGCAACGGGCCGGTCTTGTTCTACGACGACGACGGTTTCACCACCTACCTCGGCTGGGAAGAGCTCGAACGCCTCAAGCAGCAGCACGCGGCCGGCAAGCAGGCAGCCGCCTGAGTGGACGGCGCATGAAGCTGTACTGGTTTCAGGTTGCGCCGAATCCGACCAAGGTCAGACTCTACGTCGCCGAGAAGAACGCCGGAGGCGCCGGCATCGCGCTCGATGACGTCGTCGTCAAGCTGCCCAAGGGGGAGCAGCGCGAGGCCGCGTTCCGCGCGCTGAACCCGTTCGGACAGCTGCCGGTGCTCGAACTCGACGACGGCGGCGCGATCGTCGAGTCGTTGCCGATCATCGAATACCTCGAAGAGGTCTGGCCTGCGCCGCCGATGTGGGGCGAGACGCCGCGTGCACGGGCCCGTGCACGCGAACTCGAGCGCATCGCCGATGCGCGCCTGCTGGCGCCGCTGGCGCGTCATATCCACGCCACGCGCTCACCCATCGGGCTGCCGCCCAACGCGGCCGTGGCCGAACACGCGCGGGCTGCATGGCCGGCCGCGCTCGGCTACCTCGACGAGGTGCTCGCCGACGGACGCGCTTTTCTCTGCGGCGAGCGGCCGACGGTCGCCGACTGCACGCTGGCCGCGGCCCTGCAGTTCGCCCGCTTCGGCAAGGTCGATCTCGGGCTGGCGGCCGACTTCCCGGCGCTCGCGCGCTGGGACCGCGCCTACCGTGAACGCGAGGTCGCACGCGCGGTACTCACGCTGTGACAGCGCAGCCGCGCACGGCACAGGGCCCCCTAGTCTCACTATCCAGGCACGATTCCAATCATGGCCAAGTCTCTCCAGGAACAACTGCTCGAAGCCGGGCTCGTCGACAAGACGCGCATCAAGCAGGCCAACAAGGCGCGCGGCAAGCAGGCACGCCGCAATCGCGGTAAGGGCGCTGCCCAGCAGGCCGGCCCGGATGACGAAGCCAGGGCGCGGGCGCAGGCGGCCGAAGCGGAGAAGCGCGCGCGCGATCGCGAGCTCAACCGCGAACGCGAGGAGCGCGCGGCGCGGCGGGCACTGGCCGCCGAAATCGAACAGCTCGTCACGGCCAATCGCAGTGACCGAGTGCCCGGCGAGAACGCTTACCAGTTCGTCGACAATGGCAAGATCAAGTGCGTCTACGTCACCGAGGATCTGCACGCAGGCCTGGCTGCGGGGCGCCACGCGGTGGTGCGCCTGCGGCGCGGCTACGCGGTCGTCGAGCGCGCCGTCGCCGCGCGCATCGCCGAGCGCGACGCCGAGGCCGTTGTCGCCCTGCACGACGCGGATGCCGGCGGTGACGGTGAGGATGACTACTACGCGCAGTTCGAGGTTCCTGACGACCTGCAGTGGTAGCGAAGTAGAGAGCAGTCCGTCTGGGCAAGATCTGGCAGTCAAGCGGGCCGGTACGGCCGCAGCCGCACGAGTCGTAGGTTTGCTCAGTCCTCTTGGTTGAACTCGCGTAGCAGACGCCGCGCTTCCGGTCTCTCGGGCCGCGCCTCCCGCAGAGCTTCGAGCCAGTGGCGTGCCTGGTTCGGATCGCGCCGTGACTGCTGCAATGCGACGTTCACGGCGTAGGCATAGGCAAGAGTGAAGTCGGCACTGCGTCCAGCCGCCTCGATCACACCAAGCATGACCTCCCCGGAGGTGCGCTGCCCGCTTCGCAGGACTGCACCCAGGTACGTGTCGCGCGCGTCAAGCATGGCCTGCATGCGTGCATCGGCCACGGGGGACGGCACCGACCCTGATGCTGACGATTGGCGGATACCTTCGTGCAGCGCGAGCAGGGTGCGCTGGGGTGGCTGGCCGCGTTCGTAGGTGAACGCCGGTGCGGCGAACAGCAGTCTTGGATGGTCATCGCTATTGATCGCTCCGGAGCCAGACCAGTCTTCCAGGAGGGCTGGGCCCGCGAGGAAGTGAGCGAGAAGCTGGCGCGGCTCGTGTATGGCGGCTGCGGCGAGATGTTGTTGGAGGGTCGCGCTCGCGGTGATGCGTTCGTCGAGCCTCGCAAGGTCCGGGCGCTGGGGTGCTTCGGAGCCCACGAGCGCGAGTGCCGGGTACTCGATGTCGAAGCTCGCAATCCAGGCCTCGACATGGGGAAACACGGCCGAGAAGGTGCGGATGATCAGCCGCAGCATGTCCACGTCCATTTGGTACAAGGGCAGCCACTGACAGTACAGTCCGCCGCTGCGCAAGCGGGATTGGATCGCGCGGAAGTGTTCTACGCTGTAGAGGAGGGCGGCACCGTCGCGCGCCGGATGAAAAAGGTCCCCGACGACGACGTCGTAGGAGGTCTCGCTAGACTTCGCGTAGCGTCGCGCGTCCGCCGCCATTAGCGTGGCGCGGGAATCGCGCGTGATTCCCGCATTGTGCGAGGCAAAGTGTTCCAGCATGGCGAGGCTCTCGGGCACCAGTTCGACCGCGTCCACGCGCACCCCCGGGTGTGCGAGCGCGGCGCCGGTGGTCACCCCAGACGCGACTCCCAGGAACAGCGCGTCGCGCGGGGCATTGTGCAACAGCAGTGGCAGGTGAGCCTGCATGCGCTGAATGCGAACCGCCTGCCTGCTCGTCCCGCCCATCTGGAAGCGGTTGTTGACGCGCAGATTGCGCTCGCCGGGTCTCGTGGTCACGGCTACCGTCGCCAGCGTTCCTTCGCGGTAGTCGATGACGCGCTCGTTCTCGCGCAGCGTGACGATGCGCAACGCCGGTGGCAGGGCCAGCGCGCAGGCGAACGGCAACAGCGGAACCCAGCGCGGTACCGCCCATGGCCGTGGCAGCAGCAGCAGGTAGGCCCACGCTATCAGCAATACACTCCATTTCGACCCGAAGGTCGGCTGCAGGTACAGCCCCGCGATCGGCGGTGCGAGCAGGCCGCCCGCCGTGTTGACGCCAAGCGCCGCACCGATGCCGCCGCGCGTGTGGCGCGCGCGCTCGGTGAGGTGGCAGAACAGGGCACCCATGGCGACGGTGGCGGGAAGCAGCACGGTTGCCGCCATCAGGCTTTCCGCGGTGGTCACTGCCAGTACCGAGTCTCCCAGCGCTCGGCGCAGCGCGCGATAAGCCTGCGGAGCCAGGAACAGGGCGCCCAGGCCTGCTACGCACGCGGTCGATACGGCGACGACGAGGCGCGCCTCACGCTTCCGTGCTGGCCAGGCGCGCAGGCGATGCTCGAAGACTGCTGCGCCCATCGCGGTGCCGAGAAGATAGACCAGCAGGGCGGCGGCGAAACTGTATACCGTACCTTCGAAAACCTGCGCCATGGCGCGCACGGTGAGTACTTCGTAGGCAATACCGAGGAACCCACAGGCGGCGAGTGCTGCGCCGATCCTGCGCGGCGGACGCGCTGGCGCGGCGGGAGGCGGTTCTGCGGCGAGGCGGGTGCTGCAATATATGGCGAGCGTGCCGACCAGCAGGTTCAGCGCCGCGAGCAGCCGAACGCTGTTGCCGAAACCGAGCCATGGCATCAGCATGGCGCTCGCTGCGATGACGCCGAGCGCGGCCCCGGCGGTATTGAGTGCGTAGACACGCGTGAGCGTCGGACCGTCGTGGCCGGACGTGCGCAACCAGCGATCCGCGGCGACCAGTGTCGCACCCATTGCCAGGGTTGCCGGCAGCAAGACGACGAAGGGGATTACGAACGCCAGCGACCAGAAGCGCAAAGCCCCTGGCGTCACTCCGGCAAGCGCAATGACGAGCTCGTTGGCAAGGTCGATGAAATAAGGCGTCGAGAACGCCCACGCCCCGATGACGAGTTCCAGTGCGGCGTACCAGGTTCCGGGACGGGAGCTTCGACTGATAGGGCGGTCGAGCGCCAGCGCGCCGAGTGCGAGACCACCGAAGAAAGCCGCGACGACTGCGAGCAGCGCCGGCATCTCGTGGCCGAGACCGACCGCGAACAGGCGTGTCCACACCAGCTGGTAGCCGAGCGCGGGAACTCCGGAGAGCAGAAAGAGCAGGCTCAGCGCACGACGCACGGGGTGGAAGCGAGGGCAGAAGAAAAAGGCCAGACGCCCCAGGTGGGGCATCTGGCGGAAGCAGGGAAAAGACGCGGTTCAGGCTGCGCGGCGACGCCCGCGCGCGCCCAGTGCGAACACGGCCGAGCCGAGCAGCCACGCAGCGGCAGGCAGGGGAATCGGCGCGACTAGCGCATCGACAGCGCCTTCGAAGGCGATTTCACCGAAGCTGCCGCCCTCGTTCAGGTGAAAGGCGATAAGGAACGGATCCGTGGGCGTATAGAGCGGATTAGTGAGCGTGTCGTCGAGACCGAAGAGCTTGAGTTCGAGGAGGTAGGCGCCGTCCTCGGGGGTGCCTGAAGTCGACGCGATTTCGAAATCGATGTGGGTATGGATGCCGCCGCCGGCATCGAATGCGTCGATGATGCCGGTGCTTCCCGTACCCATCGTGGACGAGACGGGCACGGTCGCGGCCAGCACGTCGGTCAGTTCCAGGTACTCGTCGAAGCCGCTCGACGCCCAGGCCAGGCCGTCCCATTTCAGCAGGGTTCCCATGACCTCGTAAGCCAGCACGCTGCCAGGGATGCCGTTGCCGTCGGGGATGTCGAAGCCCGGGTCGTCGGTGCCGTAGGGGTTGCCGAGTTCGCCGAACTCGGCTTCGAACAGTTTGCGCCCGGGCCTAACCATGGTGGTGACCGGGATCTCGTCATGGGGGTCGACGACCATCACGCCGCCGGGGTCCTGTGACGGCGTGATCTCGACCTCGATGTCGGCGTGCGCGGCGAGCACGCCCGGTGCTGCGAGGCTGAGCGACAAGGCTGCCGCCGGAGCAATCTTCTTCAAATCGATACTCATCTGTGTTCTCCCGTTACGTCCTTGGGGTGGTATGCATCACGCGTGGATGCGTGGCGTTTAAAATGCAACAGTATTACATT
>JAUIFX010000121.1 GCA_030429865.1 Gammaproteobacteria bacterium
GCATCGACCTGTGCATCGATGGCCACCCGCCGGAGACGGTCAGCAGCATTCTCGAGCGCGAGATGGATCTGAACATCGAACGCCAGGACATCGGCATCAAGATGTTCGTCGCCATCGGTGATGCCGCACCGGCGATGGGCATGATCGGCACGCTCATCGGCCTCGTGCAGATGCTCTCGAACATGAGCGACCCGGCATCCATCGGTCCGGCCATGGCGGTCGCGCTGTTGACCACGCTCTATGGTGCGGTCATCGCCAACGTCTTCGCCATTCCCATCGCCGACAAGCTCGGCCTGCGTGCGAACGAGGAACGCATGGTCAAGTCGATGATCATCGACAGCCTGCAGGGCATCCAAGAAGGGCGCAATCCGCGCGTGATCGAGGAGATCCTCAAGACCTATCTGCCGAGCTCCAAGCGCCAGGCCGCGGGCGAAGAGTGATGAGACCTACCGCTCATGGCTGAGGACGCGGCACCACGCAAGCAGGACGAGGAGGGCGGCGCAGGTTGGATCATGACCTTCGCCGACCTGATGTCGTTGCTGATGTGCTTCTTCGTCCTGCTGCTGTCGTTCGCCGAACTCGACATCATGAAATTCAAGGCCATCGCCGGCTCGATGAAGCTCGCCTTCGGCGTGCAGCGTGAGATTCGTGCCATCGAGGTGCCCAAGGGGACCAGCATCGTGGCGCAGGAGTTCAGTTCCGGAAAGCCGCAGCCGACGCTGATCAACGAAGTGCGTCAGCAGACCAGCGACGAGGACAAGCAGTCGCTCGAGTTCACCGATGCCCTGGTCGACGACCCGGAAGGCTCCGACCCGCAGGAGAGCGACGGCGGCGGCAGACTCAGCGAGGAGCAGGCGATTCGTGAAGCGGCACGCCTGGTGGCCGCGCTGCGCGAAGAGGTCGACGAAGGCATGATCCAGATCGAGACCGAAGGCGCGAGTATCGTCATCCGGATCCGCGAGAAGGGGTCCTTCCCGTCCGGCGCATCGCGCTTCGATCCGGATTTCGCGCCGGTGATCGAGAAGCTGCGCGACTCGCTGGTCGACATCCCCGGACGCATTGCCGTCGCTGGTCATACCGACAACATCCCCATTCGCACGGCCCGCTACCGGTCCAACTGGGACCTGTCCTCGGCGCGTGCGGTGTCCGTGGTCCATGCGCTGCTCGATGGCAGCAGCCTCGACCCGGAACGTTTCGTCGTCGAGGGACACGGCGAGGCGCACCCGCTCGCGCCCAACGACACGCCGGCCAACCGCGCGCTCAACCGGCGCGTCGAAATCACCATCCGCCAGGACGCCGAGGAGGAGGCCGGGCCGCACGAGGCGGTGGCGGCCTATCCGGATCTCGCGCCCGGCGGCGGTCCGGACGCCGGGGCGGACGCCGCTTCCGGCATCGGGCCGGCGGGCGAGGCCGCGGCGACGCCTGACTGGGTGCCAGGCGCGAGCACGCCGGACTGGGTTCCCGGCGCCGCGAGCGGCGCGAGCAGCGCGCCGGCGGCGCCCGGCGCGCCGGGCACGACGCCGGCGCAGCCGCCGTCACGGCTGGAAGCGATACGCGACGGCGTCAGTGGAGGCTGAGGACCCCGATGCCAGTCACGACGACGCTTCCGCCGCTCCCGCTGTACTCGTCCAGGGCGCGCTCGCGTCGCCCTCATTCGTCAACCTCACGCCGGGGAGTCACGCCATGACCACCGATCGCCGACGCTATTTCCGTATCGAGGACCGCGCCTTGCTCAAGTACCGCATCGTTCCCGAGGAGGAACTCGAGCGGGAGCGGCGCTTCATCCAGGCCAACGAGATTCGCTCGGAGAACCTGCACACGGCGCTGCTCGGTATCGACGTGCGCCTGCAGGAGGCGTTCGACGCGGTACGCGAGGAGAGCAAGGTCGTGGCACAGGCGCTCGAACTGCTCAATCGCAAGCTGACATTGATCGAGCGCGTGGTCGCGCTCGAAGGCGCCCCGGGGGGTATGGATGACCATCGCGAGCACGAGCCCAGCGAGGTCAGCTTGAGCGGCGGCGGCATCGCCATCACGGCGCAGACGCCGCTGGCGCTGAATGCGCGGCTCGCGATCGATCTCGTGCTGCTGCCGACGCACCATCCGATGCGCGCCATCGGTCGCGTGGTCGATTGCCGCAAGGCCGAGGGCGGCGGCTTCGCCATCGCCGTCGAGTTCGAAGACATCCGCGAAGAGGATCGCGAGGCCCTGATCCAGCACGTCCTGCGCAAGCAGGCCGCCGAGCTGCGCTCGGCGCGGCGCGGCGCCGCCGCCTGAACGCGTTGGCGACGCGGCTCAGGCCTTGGGCAGGGTGACGCCGCGCTGCCCCTGGTACTTGCCGACGCGGTCGGCGTAAGACACCTCGCACGGCTCGTCCGACTGCAGAAAGATGACCTGCGCGACGCCTTCGTTGGCGTAGATCTTGGCCGGCAGCGGGGTCGTGTTGGAGAACTCCAGCGTGACGTGGCCTTCCCATTCCGGCTCCAGCGGCGTGACGTTGACGATGATGCCGCAGCGCGCGTAGGTCGACTTGCCGAGGCAGATGGTCAGCACATCGCGCGGGATACGGAAGTACTCCACGGTGCGCGCGAGCGCGAAGGAATTGGGCGGGATCACGCAGACGTCGTTGTCGATGTCGACGAAGCTGCCCGAGTCGAAATCCTTCGGATCGACGATGGTCGAGTTGATGTTGGTGAAGACCTTGAACTCGGACGCGCAGCGTAAATCGTAGCCGTAACTCGAGGTGCCGTAGGAGATCACCGGGCGGCCGTCGACCGCGCGCACCTGGCCGGGTTCGAAGGGCTCGATGAGGCCATGCTCGCGTGCCATGCGCCTGATCCAGGTGTCGGACTTGACCGGCACGATAGCGTTCCTCCGGTTGGGGCGGCGCGGCGCGCGGGGCGCGACCGGTGGCGCCGCGGCTCAGGTGTTCTGAATGACGATCTTGGGGAAGCGCGCCGAAAAATCGCGCGCACGCAGCGCCAGCCGCGCTGCCGTACGGCGCGCGATCTCGCGGTAAATCTGCGCGATCCGCGATTCCGGCTCGATGGCCACGGTGGGGCGGCCGCTGTCGACGCCTTCGCGAATACTGATGTCCAGCGGCAGCGCGCCGAGCAGGTCGACGCCGTATTGCTTGGCCATCGATTCGCCGCCACCGCTGCCGAAGATGTGCTCGGCGTGACCGCAATTGCTGCAGATGTGCACGCTCATGTTCTCCACGATGCCGAGTACCGGCACGTTGACCTTCTCGAACATCTTCAGGCCCTTGCGTGCATCGAGCAGGGCGATGTCCTGCGGCGTGGTGACGATGATCGCGCCGCTGACCGGGATCCGCTGACACAGCGTGAGCTGGATGTCGCCGGTGCCCGGCGGCAGGTCGACGACGAGATAGTCGAGGTCGTGCCAGTTGGTATCGTTGAGCAGCTGCTCGAGGGCGCCCGTGACCATCGGGCCGCGCCAGATCATGGGCGTGTCTTCTTCGATCAGGTTGCCGATCGAAATGGTCTGCAGCTGGTAGCTGACGCGCGGCTCCATCGATTTGCCGTCGCGGCTCTCGGGGCGTCCCTGGGTCGCCAGCATGCGGGTCTGGCTGGGGCCGTAGATGTCCGCATCGAGCACGCCGACCCGGGCGCCCTCCTGTTGCAGCGCGATGGCCAGGTTCGCCGCCGTGGTGGACTTGCCGACGCCGCCCTTGCCGGAGGCGACGGCGATGATGTTGCGGACCTCCGGCAGCGGCTTGGTGCCTTTCTGCACTTCGCGCGCGAGTATGCGTGACGAGATCTCGAACGTGATCTCGGCGTCGCCGAGACCTCCGAGCACGCCCTCGAGGCGCGCGGTGAGTTCGTCGCGGTAGCGGTCGACCGGAAAGCCGAGCTCGATGTCGACCGTGGCGCGCCGGCCGTCGACCGCGATCGCCCGGATCGCGCCGGCGCTGACGAGGTCGCATCCGAGGTAGGGGTCGATGTCGCCGGCAAGGCGGTCGCGGATGTCTTGTTCGAGCTGTTCCATGGGCCATCTCTAGCCTGTTGCGGGGCGACGATTCTACACCAATGGCCGTGCGGGCCATCGCTCCCTATAATTCGTGACCCCCACGATTTTCCCTAATTTTCTGCAGGCTTTCTGGATACCCCATGCCCGATAACCGTCGCCGGATCCTGGTCACGAGCGCGCTGCCCTACGCCAACGGGCCGATCCACATCGGCCACCTGGTCGAATACATCCAGACCGACATCTGGGTCAGGTTCCAGAAGATGCGTGGCCACGAATGCCACTACGTGTGCGCCGACGACGCGCACGGCACGCCCATCATGCTCAAGGCCGAACAGGAAGGCCTCACGCCCGAACAGCTCATCGAGCGCGTCGGCGCCGAGCATCGGCGCGACTTCGCCGGTTTCGACGTCGCGTTCGACAACTACCATTCGACGCACTCGCCCGAGAACCGGGCCATTTCGGCGCTCATCTACGAGCGGCTGCGCGATGGCGGCCACATCGAGCGGCGCACCATCAGGCAGGCCTACGACGCGGTCAAGGGCATGTTCCTCCCCGACCGCTTCATCCGCGGCACCTGCCCGCGCTGCCGCGCGGCCGACCAGTACGGCGACAGCTGCGAGGTGTGCGGCGCGACCTACGCGCCCACCGACCTGATCGACCCCGTCTCGGCGCTTTCCGGCGCGACCCCCGAGCTGCGCGAATCCGAGCACCTGTTCTTCCGCCTGGCCGATTTCGAAGGCCTGCTGCGCGACTGGCTGAAGACGCACGACCTGCAGCCGGGCATCGTCAACAAGCTCGAGGAGTGGTTCGCCGCCGGCCTGCAGGACTGGGACATTTCGCGCGATGCGCCGTACTTCGGCTTCGAGATACCGGGCGAGCCCGGCAAGTACTTCTACGTCTGGCTCGATGCGCCGATCGGCTACCTGGCCAGCTTCCGCAACCTGTGCGAGCGCACCGGTATCGACTTCGATGCCTACTGCGGGGCCGGCAGCGATGCCGAGATGGTGCATTTCATCGGCAAGGACATCATGTACTTCCACACGCTGTTCTGGCCCGCCATGCTCGCCGGGGCCGGCTTCCGCCTGCCGACCAACGTCTTCGTGCACGGCTTTCTCACCGTGGACGGGCAGAAGATGTCGAAGTCGCGCGGCACGTTCATCACCGCGCGCACCTATCTCGATCACCTCGATCCCGAGTACCTGCGCTATTACTTCGCGGCCAAGCTCGGCGCCGCGATCGAAGACATCGACCTCAACCTCGAGGACTTCGAACTGCGCGTGAACGCGGATCTCGTCGGCAAGTTCGTCAACCTGGCGAGCCGCTGCGCGGGTTTCATCACCAAGCGTTTCGGCGGCAAGCTCAGCGAACACGTCGACGAGCCGGCGCTGCTCGGTGACTTCATCGCCGCCGCCGATGGCATTGCCGCGCACTACGAGGCGCGCGAGTTCGGCCGCGCGATGCGCGAGATCATGGCGCTCGCCGACCGTGCCAACCAGTATATCGACCGGCGCGCGCCCTGGGTCATCGCCAAGGACCCGGCACGCGAGGAAGAGCTTCACCGTGCCTGCAGCATGGGAATATTCCTGTTCCGCGTGCTCGCGCTCTACCTGAAGCCGGTCCTGCCGGCGACGATCGCCCGCGCCGAGGCTTTCCTGGGCGGTGCGCCGCTCGCCTGGGACGACGTCGCCGCGACGCCGCTCGGCGCGCAGGTCGAGAAATTCAAGCCGCTGTTGCAGCGGGTCGACAAGGAGAAGGTGCACAAGATGATCGAATCGAGCAAGGAGGCGCAGCCGGCCGCGGCCGCGCCGATCGCCGACGACGCCGCGGCCGGGGTGGATCCGGTCGCGCCCCAGATCACGATCGACGATTTCGCGCGTGTCGATCTTCGCGTGGCGCTGATCGAGGACGCGCGCGAGGTCGAAGGCGCGGACAAGCTGGTCCAGCTGACCCTCGACATCGGGAGCGAGAAGCGCAACGTGTTCGCCGGCATCAAGCAGGCCTACGCGCCGGCCGACCTGATCGGACGGCAGGTGCTGATGGTCGCCAACCTCGCGCCGCGCAAGATGCGCTTCGGCGTGTCCGAGGGCATGGTGCTGGGGGCCGGCCCCGGCGGTGCCGACATCTTCCTCGTCTCGCCCGATGCCGGGGCCGAACCCGGGATGCGGGCCAAGTAGCGCCTCCGCGCCGGGACAGTGTCCGCCCACGCTGCCGAAACGGCGCGCGCGGCGTTGATCGCGCGGGTCGACGCCTGCCTGCCGCAGACCCAGTGCCGGCGCTGCGGGTACGACGGCTGCCTGCCTTACGCGCAGGCGCTGGTCGAACAGGGCGTGTCGATCGACGGCTGCCCGCCTGGCGGCGAGCGCGTGCGCCATGCCCTCGCCCGGGCCCTCGGACGCCCGCAGCCGGCCGGCATCGTGCACGCCGGGGAGCCGCCGGTCGTCGCCCGCGTCGAGGACCCGGATTGCATCGGCTGCACGAAATGTATCCAGGCGTGCCCGGTCGATGCCATCGTCGGCGCCGCCGGCCTGCTCCACGGTGTCGTCGCCGCGTGGTGCACCGGCTGCGGGTTGTGCCTGCCCGCGTGCCCGACCGATTGTATTGTCCTCGAGCCGGTTGCGGCTGGCGCGGAGGAGGACAGCGAGCACGCCGCCGCGGCACGCGCGGCGCAGGCGCGTGCCCGCCACCAGGCACTGCTCGAGCGCCGCGCGCGGCGCGCCGAAGCAGGGGACGGGCCCGGCTACCTCGACCTCGCCGGCTGCTCGGCGGACGAACTCGGCGAGACCGTGCTCGCCGCGGTACGGCGACGCCAGGCGCGCGACGGCACATGAACCGCCACACGCGGCACGAGTTCTTCCGGCGTCTTGCCGAGCGCAACCCGTCGCCCACGACGGAGCTCGAGTACGCGTCCGAGTTCGAACTGCTGATCGCCGTGATGTTGTCGGCGCAGGCTACCGACGTGAGCGTGAACAAGGCCACCCGCGGGCTCTTCGCCGCGGCGCCCGACCCCGCGCGCATGCTCGAACTCGGCGAGGCCGGCGTGCGCGAGCACATCAAGCGCATCGGCCTGTTCAACACCAAGGCGAAGAACGTCATCAAGACCTGCCGCATCCTCCTCGAGCAGCACGGCGGCGCCGTGCCGCGCGAACGCGCCGCGCTCGAAGCCCTGCCGGGAGTCGGCCGCAAGACCGCCAACGTGATCCTCAACACCGCTTTCGGGGAGCCGACAATCGCCGTCGACACGCACATTTTCCGGGTCGCCAATCGCACCGGCCTGGCACGCGGGCGGACCCCGCTGGCCGTCGAGCAGAAGCTGCTCAAGGTGGTGCCGGCAGCGTTCCGCCGCGACGCCCATCACTGGCTAATCCTGCACGGGAGGTACACCTGTCTCGCGCGCAACCCGCGCTGCGCGGCGTGCTGCGTACTTGACCTGTGCGACTGGCGCGAAAAGAATCGCCATGCGACTGTTTGAGGCACGCTGTCAGCGACCCCTGCGGACCATCGATGATGTTTGTCGACGATCGTAACGACTCGCGCGAATTCTTCCTGCGCGTGTGGCGCAGGATGCAGGCGGGCGAACCGCTCGAACCGCTCGAGCGCATCATCGCCGACGTCATCGCCGCGCATCCCGAATATCACACCGTGCTGGCGCGGCCGGACGCGGCGCTCGCCGCCGAGTTCGATGGCCGCGACGGGCGCAGCAACCCGTTCCTGCACATGGGCCTGCACATCGCGCTCGTCGAGCAGTTGCAGACCGACCGGCCGCCCGGCATCCGCGCCGCCTACCAGGCCGTGGTCGGCGCTGCCGGCGGCGACACCCACGCGGCCGAGCACCGCGTGCTGGATTGTCTCGCGCACGAGCTGTGGCAGGCGGGGCAGGACGGGCGCGGCCCGGATGCCGCGGCCTACCTCGCGCAGGTCAGGCGGCTCGTGCCGTGATCGACGAGGATGCCGCGGGCCTGCTGGACGCGCGCCCCGACCGGGCGGCGGTGTTCCTCGCCAAGCTGACGCACGAGTTCGCGAGTTCGCTGCACATCGACGAGACGTTGCGCCACGCCATCGACCGCTTCATGGCCTATCTCAACGCCGAAGCGGCGTCGATCTTCCTGCTCGAGGAGGATGGCCAGGCCCTGGTCTGCCGCGAATGCGCCGGGCCGGTCGACATCCGCGGTCTCCGCCTCGCCCCCGACCAGGGTATCGTCGGCCAGACGGTGCAGCACAACGAACCGAAGATCGTCCGTGACGTCTCCAACAACCCGAGCTTCGCCGCCGTGGTCGATGCCGGCACCGGTTTCGCCACGCGGTCGATCCTGTGCGCGCCGCTGTCGGTACGCGGCCAGTGCCTCGGTGCCCTCGAGCTGCTCAACAAGCGCACCGCGGACGGCCTGTTCGACCTGAACGACATGCAGCTTGCGACCACCGTGGCCTCGGCTGCCGCGCTCGCCATCCACAATGCACGCATGGCACTCGAGCTCGTCGAGCAGGAGCGCGTGCGCAAGGAACTCGAGCTTGCACGCCAGATCCAGGAGAGCCTGCTGCCCGTCGCCGGTACGGCGCCGTCGCCGGTGCACGGGCTCAACCTGCCGGCGCGCGAGGTGTCCGGTGATTTCTACGATTACCTGCACCTCGGTGACGGCCGCGTGTATTTCTCGCTCGCCGACGTCTCCGGCAAGGGCATGAACGCGGCGCTGCTGATGGCGAAGACGACGAGCCTGCTGCGGTGCCTGGCGAAGCAGGCCCACGATCCCGGCCTGCTGCTGGCCCGGGTCAACGACGAGCTGTGCGAGACGTCCTCCATGGGGATGTTCGTGACCATCATCGCCGGCTTCTTCGACCCGGCCAGCGGGCACGTCGCGATTGCCAATGCGGGCCACCAGCCCGCCCTGCTGCGCCGCGCGGCCGGTGAGTACGCCGAGCTTGCCGCGGAGGCGCCGCCCCTCGGCGTGCTCGCGGGTATCGAGTTCCCGGTCAGCCGCCTGCCACTCGACGGCGCGTCCATCTACCTCTACACCGACGGCCTGAGCGAGAGTGCCGACGAGAACGGCGCCGCGCTCGAGACCGCGGGCGTCGTTCAGATGATAGAATCCTCCTCGAGCCTGCCGCCGGCGGACCGCCTCACGGGTATCGTCGAAAACTGGCGGCAGGATGGCTTTACCACGCATGACGACATAACCCTGATGCTCGTGGACCTGGCGAGATGACGCCTCACCCACGCCCAGTCGTGACAGGCCGGCGGTGCCACCCGCGCGCGCGGCCGCGCAGTCCATGGCCCTGTTGACCATGAGCAACCGTCTGCTGGAATTGCGCTTCGCGGCCGATCCCAAACGCCTCAAGATGGTGCGCGACCAGGTGCAGCAGGCGGCCAGCCAGGTGACACTGACGAAGAAGCTCGTGTCCGATCTCATCATCGCGGTCAACGAGGCCTGCATGAATATCATGGAGCACGCCTACAAGGGCGATCGCTCTGGTGAAATCGTGCTGGAGATAAATGATAATGGCGGCGAGATCGAGGTGGTTATCACCGATTTCGCGGCTGCCGTCGATTTTGAGCAGATTCAGCCGCGCGACCTCGACGAGCTGCGTCCGGGCGGACTGGGTACGTTCTTCATCAAGGAGCTGATGGACGAATGCGCCTATGCCCACCTGCAGGACGAACGCGGCCACGTGTTGCGCATGATCAAGCGACTCGATGACCAGCACGCGGAATCCTGAGCGCAGCCTGCGGACGGCCGGCGCGCCGCGCCGTCGCCCGGTTGCCGCCGCGTTCCGCGTGCCGCGGCCCGCTGACAACGACAACGAAACTATCCCGGGGTTTGTGTGATGGCCTACCAAGTGAAGACGCAGGACGGCTACGACATCGTTCTGCTCACCGGCGACGTCGACCTGTCCTGTTCGCCGGATGCGCGCAAGGCCATTCTTGCCAGCCTCGAACAGGGCCATCACACGCTGGTCGACCTGAGTGGTGTGACCTATATCGACAGCTCCGGCGTGGCGAGCCTCGTCGAGGGCTTCCAGACGGCGAAGAAGGGCGGCCTGCGCTTCGGTCTCATCGGTGTCAGCGAAGCCGCGCTGAGCGTGCTCGAACTCGCGCGCCTCGACAAGGTCTTCCCGATCCACGCGGACCTCGCCGCTCGCCTCGAGGCGGATGGCTGAAACGCGCCAGCCGGCGCTAGCGATCTCGCTCGCGCGCGTCGGCAGGGGCTTCGTCGCGCTTCTCGAGGAGTTCGGTTACTACCTCGCGCTGGTCGTAGAGAGCTTCTTCTGGATCGTGCTCGGTCCGTCCCGGCGCCAGCCGGTGCGGCTCTCGGCGGCCGTGCAGCAGATGGTCGAGATCGGGATCAACGGTCTGCCCATCGTCTTCGTGCTGTCGTTCGCGATCGGCGTGATGCTGGCCATCCAGGGCATCCATACGCTCAAGCAGTTCGGAGCAGAGACGCAGGTCGTGCTCGGTATCGCGCTGTCCGTGACGCGTGAATTCGGGCCACTCATCACCGGCATCCTGATTGCCGGGCGCTCGGGCTCCGCGCTCGCGGCGCGCATCGGCACCATGGTAGTCAACCAGGAAATCGACGCCCTGCGCGTGATGGGTATCAACCCGGTGCGTTACCTGGTTTCGCCGGTGCTGATCGCGATGCTCGTCATGGTCCCGCTGGTCACCCTGTTCTCCGACTTCGCCGCGCTGCTCGGTGGTGCGGTGTTCTGCAACATCGAGCTCGGCCTCAGCTACGCCGCCTACTGGGACCAGTCGACCGGCTTCATGACCACCGACGACGTCCTCCAGGGGCTAGCCAAGAGCGTCGTCTTCGGCGTCATCATCGCATTGGTCGGCGTCACCAACGGCTTCGCCGTCAGCGGCGGCGCCGAGGGCGTCGGCAAGTCCACCACGCGCGCCGTGGTGCTCGCGATTTCCTACATCGTGCTCGCCGACATGGCCTTCACCTATTTCCTCAACCGATGAGCAGCGGCGCCGCCATCGAGGTCGACGAGCTCGTCACGCATTACGGCAGCCGGCGCATCCTCGACCGTGTCGACCTGCGCGTGGAGCCCGGCGAGATCATGGTCATCATGGGCGGCAGCGGTTCGGGCAAGAGCACCCTACTGCGCCACCTGCTCGGACTGCAGCGCCCCACCTCCGGTTCCATCAGGCTGCTCGGCATGGACATCACTGCGAGCTCTCCGGCCGAACTCCAGGCGCTCCGCCGCAACATGGGCGTGTCCTTCCAGGGCGGCGCGCTGCTGAGTTCGATGACCGTGGCGGAGAACGTGATGCTGCCGCTGCGCGAGCACACCGCGCTCGACGAGCAGACCATGCAGATCGTCGCGCGCATGAAGCTCGAAGTGGTCAATCTCGGCGGTTTCGGCGAGCTCAAGCCGGCGCAGTTGTCGGGCGGCATGATCAAGCGCGCGGCGCTGGCACGCGCAATCGTCATGGATCCCAAGCTGCTGTTTTTCGACGAGCCGTCGGCCGGACTCGATCCGGTCGTCGCGGCCGATCTCGACGAACTCATCATCAAGCTGCGCGACACCATGCAGATGACCATCGTCGTGGTGACCCACGAGCTCGACAGTGCTTTCAAGATCGCCGATCGCATCACGGTCCTCGATCATGGCAGAATCCTGCTGACCGGCAGCGTCGACGAGGTCCGCAGTTCCCGCATCCAACGCGTCCAGGACCTGCTCAATCGGCGGCCGCGAGAAGAAGAAATCGATCCCGACGACTACCTGCGTCGGCTCACCGGGGGATGATGCGCGCCGCACGGCCGCTCCGAGCATGAAACGCGATACGGTCAACTACGTGATGGTCGGGGCTTTCGTCGTGACGATGGCGTTGGCCTTCGCCGTGCTGCTGCTGACCATCACCGGCCGCAGCGGCCCGACCGACACCTACTACGTCGATTACGAGAACGTCGCCGGGCTGAAGTTCGGCACGGGCGTCTACTACGAGGGTTACCAGGTCGGACAAATCGAGCATATCGAGCCGCAGGCGACTTCGGAGGGTATGCGTTACCGCGTTGAGTTGAGCATCACCGAGGGCTGGCGTATCCCGGCCGACAGCGTCGCCCGGGTCGCAGCATCCGGCCTCATCTCGGCGGTGACGATCGAAATCGTCGAAGGCGACGCGACGCGCATGCTGGAACCGGGCGCGACCATCGAAGGCGCGGGCAAAGCCGATCTCGTCGCGGTGCTCAATCGGGCAGCCGACGATTTTCGCGTGCTCTCCGAGGACGGGCTGCTGCCCGTTCTCGACAATCTCAACCGGACCATCACGACCCTGTCCGACGAGTTCCTGAGTTTTCGCCGCGACGATCTCACGCCGTTCGTGAAGATGGTGCACGAGCGCCTCGAGCAGGACGTGCTCGTCGAGACACGCAGCCTGTTGCGGCATCTCGACGAGAGTGCGCGCGGCATCCAGGCCATGGTAGCCGACGGTAACCAGGCGCGGGTGCGCGATTTCCTCGTGCACATGGACGATGTCGCACTGAATCTCAACGGTCTGATCGGGCGTATCGAGGACACCCGGGTCGAGATGAACGGCGTGCTCGCCTCGCTGGGCGGCGTGGTCAGCGACAATCACGCCGCGATAAAGAACACGGTGGAATCAGCCGATGACTCGATGACGGAGCTGGAGCGGGCCTTGCGCACCATCAACCAGCACCTGGGTACGATCATGTACGACATCGAGGGCAGTGCCAGGAACATGAACGAGTTCGCGCGCAGTGTGCGGGAAAATCCGGCGCGCCTGATCCGCCAGTCGGCGCCCGCGGAGCCCGGCGCGCGGTGAGCGCGATCCGCAGGCTCGCAGTCGTGCTCACCGTCTCGGCCGTCGCGGGCTGCGGTACGCTCTCGGCGCCACCGCGTGACCAGTTCCATCGCCTCGTGCCTTCGGCGGGCGCGGCGGCGTCGACGCAAGCGGTCGATGCGCCCTTGGTGTTCGTTGCGCCGTTCGGTGCCAGCGGACTCCACGGGGAGCGTGCGCTCATCTACGCCCATGCCGACGGCACGTCGCTGGAGCAGTACGGCTACCATTACTGGATCGACAGCCCGCGCGTGATGTTGCAGCAAGGGCTCGCGGCGACGCTGCGCGGTATGCTGGCCGCGCGCGTGTTGACCGAACCCGGTGCCGGGCAGGGGCTCGAGGTGCGCGGGCGGATCGATCGCTTCGAGCGGGTCGACCACGGCGAGGGCGCCGGCACGGCCGTGGTGGCCCTGCAGTTCGATGTCTACCGTGTGCGCGAGGCGGTTCCGGTTTTGACCCGCCGCTACGTCCGCGAGCAGCCCCTGGCGAGCGACGACCTGGCCGACTATGTCGATGCCACCAGCCGGGTGACGCGCGAGATCTTCGCGGCGGTGGCGGAGGAACTGAAGCCGTTGCTCGGGCCGTGAGTACATACGGCTGGCACGGCGTGGGTACGTGGCGAGCGGGGGCACGCGGGGCCGGCCGGTTGGCGCGGTGGGGATGCCGGTACGCCGGGGCAGGCGAAGCGAGGACGTGGGAACATGCGCATGAACGCCCGTCTCGGGTGGTCACGCAACGAGGCGCGGCGCGCCGGCAGGGGTTTTCCGTAGCGGGTTGAGAATCGGGGAGCGCAACGGTCGTGATCGAAAAATTGAAGGAGAACTGGATCCGGCTCGCCCTCGGCACGCTGGTGCTGGCCGTGTTCCTGTGCCACGCGACAGGCGTGTGGCGACTGCGCTTCGTCGACCAGATGGAGAACCTCGCCTACGACACGCATCTCAAGCTGACCATGCCACGTACGCTCGACGATTCGGTGGTCATCGTCGACATCGACGAGGTCAGCCTGCGCGCAGAGGGGCGCTGGCCGTGGCCGCGCAACAAACTCGCCCGGCTGGTCGAGACCTTGTTCGAGGATTACGACATCCGCCTGCTCGGTTTCGACATCGTGTTCGCCGAACCCGACGAGAGTTCCGGTCTGAACGTACTCGAAGGCCTCGCGGCGAACGAACTGAAGGCTGACCAGGCATTTCTCGACAGCCTGGACGAGGTCCGCCCGACGCTCGACTACGACGCCATCTTCAGCGAAACAATCGGCCGTTACCCGGTGGTGCTCGGCTATTACTTCAACATCGACTCGGGCGAAGGCTTCGATACGCCGCGCTCGGGAGCCCTGCCCGATCCGATCCTGGTCAAGTCGGTGTTCCAGGGCAAGAAAGTGCAGTTCCTGGAAGCCTCCGGCTACGGCGGCAACCTGCCCCGCCTGACGGCCCAGGCCATCGGCGCCGGTCATTTCTCCCAGCAGCCCGATCCGGACGGCGTGGTGCGCCGTGTGCCCATGCTCGTGCGCTTCGAGGACAATTACTACGCCTCGCTGTCGCTCGAGGTCGTACGCCACGCCCTCGGCGGTGCCGAGGTCCTGCCGCATTTCGAAAAACCCCTGTTCGACACCCGCGGCTACCCCGGCCTCGAGTGGCTGACCGTCGGCCAGGCGCGCATTCCCGTCGACCGCCACGTGAAGACGCTGGTGCCATTTCGTGGACGCCAGGGCAGCTTCCACTACGTGCCGGCGACGCAGGTTCTCCACGGTACCGCCGACAAGGGAGTCCTGCAGGGCAAGATCGTGCTCGTCGGCACCAGTGCCCCCGGCCTGCTCGACCTGCGCGCCACGCCGATGGAGGAGGCCTATCCCGGTGTCGAGGTGCATGCCAACCTGATCGCGGGCATTCTGAACGACGAGGTCCTGCAGTTCCCGGAATACACCCTCGGTGCGGAAGTCATCCTGCTGCTCCTGATCGGCAGCGGCATGATCGTCGCCGGCGCCTTGCTCAGCCCGTTGGTGACGACCGTATTCACCGTCGGCGGCATCGTCGCCTACATCGGCTTCAATCACCTCGTGTGGACCAACGGCGTCGTCTTACCGGTCGCCTCGGGCGTGATGATGGTCCTGACCATGTTCCTGCTGCACATGTCCTACGGCTATTTCGTCGAGACCCGCGGCAAGCGACAGCTCACCGGCCTGTTCGGTCAGTACGTTCCGCCCGAACTGGTCGACGAGATGGCGCGCGCGCCGACTGCCTACTCGCTCGAAGCGGAGAACCGCGAACTGACCGTGCTGTTCTCCGACGTCCGCGGGTTCACGACGATTTCCGAGGGACTGCCACCGAAGGACCTGGCCGAACTGATGAACCAGTTCCTGACGCCGATGACCGAGATCATCCATACGCGCCGCGGCACCATCGACAAGTACATGGGCGACGCCATCATGGCCTTCTGGGGTGCCCCGCTGCCGGATCCGGACCATGCCCGTCACGCACTCGAAGCCGGCATGCAGATGATCGCGCGGCTGGAGCAGGTCAACGTCGAGTTCGCCCGGCGCGGCTGGCCCGAGGTGCGTATCGGCGTGGGCATCAACACCGGCACGATGTCG
>JAUIFX010000278.1 GCA_030429865.1 Gammaproteobacteria bacterium
GGTGAGCTGCCGCAGGTTGGAGAAACCCGTGCCGTAGTCGTCGACGGACAGGCCGAAGCCGCGCATGCGCAGCCGCGCCAGGTTCTCCAGCGCCGGGGCCAGGTCCGCCATGGCGGCGGTTTCGGTGATCTCGAGGTTCATGCAGGCCGGCTCGAGTCCGTTCTCGGCAACCAGGCGCGTCACGCTGTCGGCGAAGGCGGCGTTGCCGAGCGAGGCGAGCGAGATGTTCACCGAGACGACGAGCGGATGGCCCGCCGCGCGCCACTGCGCGCAGGCGCGCGCGGCCTGCACCAGCATGGTCGCGGTGAGTTCGTCGATGTGCCCGCTTTGCTCGAGCAGTGCGACGAACATGCCGGGGCCGAGCACGCCGCGCTGCGGATGCCGCCAGCGGGCCAGCGCCTCGGCGCCCACGGTGTCGTGGCTGTCGAGCGCGATCTTGGGCTGGTACCAGGCTTCGAACTCGCCTCGCGCGATGGCGTTGAGGGTGTCCTCCAAGGTCAGCGTCGCGCCGGGGATCTCGCCGTCGCACGGCAGACGTTCCTCGATCCGCGACAGGGCCTCGGCCAGGGCCTGTTCGGTCACCGGTTTGTCGCAGGTGCCGATGACGGGCACGCCGTAGGCGCGCGCCATGCTCTCCACCGAGTCGATCAGCGCGCGCGGCTGGCCGCTGATAATCATCACCGGCACGTCCAGCCGCGCTTCGCCCAGGTGCCGCAGCAACGCCAGGCCGTCCATCTCCGGCATGTCGAGATCGCAGACCAGCAGGTCGCAGCGCCGCCCCGCGCCCAACAGCGCGAGCGCTTCGCGGCCGTTGGCTGCCTGCGCCACGCAATGGTTGCCGAGGCTCTCCAGCATGCGCACGATCATGCGGCGCTGGAAATCGTGGTCCTCGACGACGAGGACGTCGAACTCGCGGTCCCTGCGCACGTGCCCGCGCCTACCCGTTCACCGCTTGCGCCGTCGCACAGGATGCAATGCGTTGCGTTTCGTCTTCGATGCGGGAGAGCGCGCGCGTGCGCGACGCGGCGTCCGCATCGTGCCAGGAGAACGCCTCGCAGGCGTGAGCAAGACCGTTTGCGCCGATCATGAGGCTCGCGCCGCGGATGCGATGGACGACGCTCGCGGCCGCGGCCTGGTCGCCTCCGCCAACGGCACGCCGCAGGTCGGCCAGGTCGTGCGAGGTCTGTGCGAGGAACTCGGCGAGGATGCTGCCGTCGCAGCCCCGTGCGCCGAGCGCGCGGAGGTCGAAAGGTGCAGCGGTGTCGCCGGCGCCGGCCGGTCGCGCCCCGGCGGCTTCGCGAGCCGTCAGCGGCAACCAGCCCGACAGGACGTCCCGCAACTGCTCGATTGCGACCGGCTTCACCAACACGTCGTCCATGCCGGCTGCGCGGCACGCGGCACGCAGCTCGGGCCGGGCGTCCGCGGTCCAGCCGATGATCGGCAGGCGCGGGTGGCCGCCCTGGTGTTCGAACTCGCGGATGATCGCGGCAAGCGCGTAGCCGTCGAGGTCGCGCATGTTGCAATCGGTGATGACGGCGTCGAACTCGCCGCCGCGCCACAGGCGCAGGCCTTCCTCGCCGCCACTGGCAGTACGCGCGGCGACGCCCAGCATGCGCAACTGCGAGGCGACGAGCCTGAGGTTCGTCGGGTGGTCGTCGATCGCGAGCACCAGGGGTTCGTGGCCCTGCGGCACGCTGCGACGGGCGGCGATGCGCGAGGCGCGGCGGCGCCGCTCGGGCTGCGGCGAGCGCGGCGTAATGGCTGGCGGAAATGTGGTCATGCGTCCCCGGTTCGTGCGCGGCCGGTCCGCCCCGGTCACCCCCTGGACCTGGCGCTCCCTGTCGACATGTCGGCTGCGCAGGGCGCGATGATAACCCTTTGCGTGCCGGCGCAGGAGTCGCAGTCCCGCTGGTGTGACGCATCTCCGCCAGCGGCGCGCCGCCGCGGCGGCGGTGGATGCCTGCGCGGCACCGCCGCATCCCGTATACACTGCGCCACGGCGGCCGCGCGACGGCCGCCTCACGCGGATCACGAGGGAACGAGGGATGGAACAGTCGAGCACTGCCGTGCTGATCGGTGGCGCGGCGGGCCGCCACATCGAACTGCCCGGCGCGACGGGTAACCGGCACGGCCTGGTTGCCGGCGCCACCGGCACCGGCAAGACGATCACGCTGCAGATACTCGCCGAGGGCTGGTCGCGCCTGGGGGTGCCAGTCTTCGCGGCAGACATCAAGGGCGACTTGTCGGGCCTGGCGGCGCCGGCGCGCCCGCACGCCAAGATCGACGAGCGCGTCGCCGCGATCGGTATCAGCGACTACGCGCCGCGCGATACCCCGGTGGCGTTCTGGGATCTCTTCGGTGAAAAGGGCCTGCCGATGCGGGTCACCATCTCGGAGATGGGGCCGCTGCTGCTCGCGCGCCTGCTCGACCTGAACGACACCCAGACCGGTGTGCTCTACTGCGCATTCGGCGTCGCCGACGACCACGGCATGTTGTTGCTGGATCTCAAGGATCTGCGCGCGATGCTGAGCTGGGTCGGGGAGAACGCGCAGGACCTGACCTTCGAGTACGGCAACGTCAGCCGCGCTAGCGTGGGCGCCATCCAGCGCCGCCTGATGCAGCTCGAGGCGCAGGGCGGCGCGGCCATCTTCGGCGAGCCCGCGCTCGACATCAACGACCTCATGCGCCGCGACGCGGACGGCCGGGGCGTGGTGAATATTCTCGACGCCACCGTGCTCGTGCAGCGCTCCCCCGACCTCTATGCCTGCTTC
>JAUIFX010000122.1 GCA_030429865.1 Gammaproteobacteria bacterium
AGCAGCGCCTCGCCCACCGGCACCTCGAGGATGCGGCCGGTGCAGCGGCAGGTGTCGCCTTCGGTGATGTGCTCGTACTGGCCCAGGATCACAGCGCCGACCGAGTCCTGCTCCAGGTTGAGCGCGAGACCGTAGACGCCGCCGGGGAATTCGATCATCTCGCCCTGCATGACATCCGCGAGACCGTGAATGCGGCAGATGCCATCGGTCAGGCTGACGATGGTTCCCTCGGTGCGGCCCTCGGTCTCGAGCTTCAGGCCCTCGATTTTCTTCTTGATCAGTTCACTGATCTCAGTTGCGCTGATGCTCATGGCAATCCTCTGCGACTAATGCTTCAAATTTCGATTACGGTTAACTGCCGGCCTCAACCGAGCTGCTGCTCGAGAGCTGCAAGACGTCCACGCAGCGACAGGTCGATGACCGAGTCACCGATCTTGATGACGGCCCCGCCGATGAGCGCCGGCTCGACCTGCGCGTCGACTTCACAGTCGCTGCCGAGGCGGCCGCGCACGGCCTGCTCGATACGCTCGCGCTCCTGCGCGCTCAGCTCGAACGCGGATGAAACCTCGACGTGCACAACGCCCGCGGCCTTCGCCCGGCGCCGCTCGAACACTTCCGCGATCTGCGGCGCGACCTCGAGGCGTTCGGCCTCGACGAGCGCGGTCAGGAAGTTGCGGCGTGAATCGCTCAGGCGGTCCCCGAGCACGTCCCCGAGCAGGTCCAGGAGGTCGGCATTGGAAACCTTGGGATGCCCGATGTAGCCGGCGAGCAGCGGATCGGAGACCGCGGCTGCCAGCACTTCGAGCATCGCCGACCACTGCTCGACCTCGCCGTGCTCGTCGGCGTACGCGTACGCGGCGGCGGCATAAGGTCTCGCGATCGTGAGTTTCTCTTGCATGGAATGACCTACAGATTGGCGGCGAGCTTGTCGAGCACCTCGCGATGCGCCTTTTCGTCGACTTCGCGCATCAGGATCTGCTCGGCGCCCGAGACGGCGAGACGCGCGACCTGGGCGCGCAGTTCGTCGCGTGCCTGGTTGCGGTTCTGCTCGATCTCGGCGCTGGCGGCAGCCTTGATGCGCTCGGCCTCCTCGCGCGCGGTGGCCTTGGCGGCTTCGACGATTTCATCGGCGCGTTTCTGCGCCTGGGTGATGAAATCCTGCGCCTTGTCCTTGCCGTCGCGGATGACGTCGCCTGCACGCTGCTCGGCCAGCTCCAGCTCGTGCTTGCCACGTTCGGCGGCGGCAAGGCCGTCGGCGATACGCGACTCACGCTCTTCGAGTGCTTTGAGGACCGGCGGCCACACATACTTGAGACAGAACCAGACGAAAATCGCGAACGATATCGCCTGACCGATCAAAGTCAGATTCATATTCATGATGGCTGGCCTACCAGAGTTTTCAGTTGCTTATCCGACCTGTCCGAGGAACGGGTTAGCGAACATGAGCAGGGCAGCGAACGCGATGGCGATAATCGGCACGGCGTCGGTCAGACCGAGCATGAGGAACATGCGTGCCTGCAGCATCGGAACGAGCTCCGGCTGACGAGCGGCACCTTCCAGGAACTTGCTGCCCAGAATGCCGATACCCACACCGGCGCCAAGCGCCCCCAGACCGATCATGATGCCGGCAGCGAGTGCTGAAAAGGCAACAACAGACTCCATAACTACTTCTCCTCTGGTTTTCTCGGATTAATGAGAATCGTGACTTTCGTGCGACTGACTGAGGTACACAATCGTCAACATCATGAAAATGTATGCCTGCAGGGTGATGACGAGAATGTGGAAGATTGCCCACGGTACAGACAACGCCCACTGCAGCCAGAACGGGACCAGCGCGGCAATCAGCACGAACACCAGCTCACCGGCGAACATGTTGCCGAACAGTCGCAACGACAGCGAAAGCGGCTTGGCGATGAGCGACACGGTTTCGAGCACCAGGTTGACCGGCAGCAGCGCCTTGCCGAAAGGATGGAAGGCCAGCTCGCCGAGGAAACCACCCGGGCCCTTGACCTTGATCCCGTAGTAAATCATCAGAGCGAAAACCGACAGCGACATGCCGAAGGTCGCGTTGACGTCGGTGGTCGGCACCATCTTCATGTATTCGATACCGACGAGGTGGCTGACGTAGGGAACGAAATCCACCGGCACCAGGTCCATCAGGTTCATGAGGAAGATCCACACGAAGATCGTCAGCGCGAGCGGACCGATGATCTTGTTGTGGCCATGGAAGGCGTCGCGCACGCTGCCGACGACCATCTCGAACACGAGTTCGACGCAGTGCTGCCAGCGCGACGGCTTCTCGACCGAAGCGCTGACCGCGACCTTGCGGAATAACCAGCAGAACACGACGCCCGTCAACAGAGACCAGAACATGGTGTCGACGTTGATCGCCATGAAACCCATCTCGGCCGCTTCCTGCGGGCCGTGCGCGAAGCCCCAGGTGCCATCGGGGTGCTTGCCCCAGGTCAGGTTCTGGATGTGGTGGCTGATGTACTCAGCGGGTGATCCGGCTGCCATGACTTATCCGTTTTCTCTTCGTTCTCTTCCCGCGATGCCCTGCCTTCAGGGCTTCAAGACATTCTTTTCGCGCGGCGACTCCCCAAGGTCCGCGAACAGGAATGCCAGCCAGTTCACCGCGACGGTCGCGATGTAGGTGAGCACCACGATCAGGAAATTCACGTTCAGCAGCTTGATGGCGATGACGAACATGGCCGCCGTGAACGCAATCTTTATCAGTTCCCCAACATATATCTGATGTAACGCCTGCTCCGGCGTCGCGCCCCGCTGCCGCCGCGCCATGCGCCGGGCGAGGTAATAATTCGGAAGCACGCCGACCAGTCCACCTACCAGGGCCGCGTAGGCCTCGCTGCTGCCCATGACCGCCGCCAGCACCACCGCGATGACCGCGACGACGCCAATCTGGCCGGCAACGAGCGAGAACATCGTCCGTCGCGACCGCTCCTGTAGCGTAGGACGCGCGCCTGGGCGCGCGGACAACTGGGTAAGCACACCAAAGTCTGCAAGCGTAAACCGCGCGATTCTAGCCGTTTTTGCCGCACCGCGGCAAGCCTTCCCGCCAACGAATCTCGAATTCGTCCGCGCGCACCGCCGCCGGGTGCTTCTGCAGCCCCCGGTGGCGGCTTCATTTGATGTGTTCGAGGATCCCGTCGAGCTCGTCGAGCGAGGTGTAGCGTATGGTCAGGGTGCCGCGTCCGCCGGCGCCGTGGCGGATCGCGACGTTGGCGCCGAGTTTCTCGGCCAGGCTCTGCTCGAGGCGCGCGATGTCCGGGTCCGCGCGCTTCTCCGTGCGCGGCTTGTTCGACCCGCCACCGTCGCGCAGGCGCCGTACCAGGGCTTCCGCTTCGCGCACGCTCAGCTCGCGCGCGGCTATGAGGCGCGCGCTCTCGACCTGCTGTTCGCCGTCGAGACCGAGCAGGGCCCGCGCGTGGCCCATCTCGAGCTTGCGCTGCTCGACGAGTTCGCGTGTCGCCGGCTCGAGCTCGAGCAGCCGCATCAGGTTGCTGACCCCGGCGCGCGAGCGGCCGACCGCTTCGGCGACCTGCTGATGGGTCATGTCGAACTCGCGCACCAGCCGGTCGAGGGCGAGCGCTTCCTCCATCGGGTTGAGCTGCTCGCGCTGGATGTTCTCGATCAGGGCGATACTCATCGCGTCGGCATCCGCGACGCGCTTGATGATGGCCGGGATCGCGGCCAGGCCGGCCAGCTGCGAGGCGCGCCAGCGGCGCTCGCCGGCGATCAGTTCGTAGCGCCCCGAATCGCCGAGCGGCCGGATGACGACCGGCTGCACCACGCCCTGGGCGCGGATCGATTCGGCGAGATCCTCGAGCGTCTCGTTGTCGATGTCCATGCGCGGCTGGTACTGGCCGCGCTGAATGAGGTCGACCGGCACCACCTTGAGCTGGTCGCCGTTGGCCTCCTCGATGGTCACCTGGTCGGCGCCGATGCCGAGCAGCGCGTCGAGACCACGGCCGAGTCCGCGTTTCTTGCTAGTCATGTCGATTCGTCGTTCCACCAGGGAAGCGCTGCGCGAGCGCTGCATCGCGCCGCGATGGGGCCACACCGCCACGCGCCGTATCCGCGCCGAGCGCGTCGCCACAACGCCACGCGATGCGCGGCCGGACCTGCCCGCTCACTGCGCCAAGCCTCCACCCGCAAGCCCCGTCACGCCGTCAGCGCCGCTTCGCGTCGCAGCATCTCGCCGGCGAGGGCGAGGTAGGCGACCGCGCCGCTGGAGGACTTGTCGTACATCAGCGCCGGCAGGCCGTGGCTGGGAGCCTCGGCCAGGCGCACGTTACGCGGGATGATGGTGCGGTAGACCTTGTCGCCGAAATGGTCGAGCAGCTGGCGCGACACCTCGTTGGCGAGGTTGTTGCGGGGATCGAACATCGTCCGCAGCAGCCCCTCGACACGCAATCCCGGGTTGAGAAAGCGGCGGATCTTGTCGATCGTCTCGAGCAGCGCCGAGAGTCCCTCCAGCGCGTAGTACTCGCACTGGGTCGGGATGACCACGGCATCGGCCGCGACCAGCGCGTTGATCGTGAGCATATTCAGCGACGGCGGGCAGTCGATGATGATGTAGGCGTAGTGCTCGCGCACCGATTCCAGTGCATGGCGCAGGCGCAGCTCGCGCCCCAGCTCCTCGAGCAGCCCGACCTCGGCGCCGGTCAGGTCGCCGTTCGCCGGCAGCAGGTCGTAACCGGCCGCGACACCTTTCACGAGACAAGCATCGAGCGACCGGTCGCCCATCAGCATGTCGTAGCTCGACGCCTCGATCTCACGCTTGTCCACTCCGCTGCCCATCGTCGCGTTGCCCTGCGGGTCGAGGTCGATGAGCAGCGTGCGGCGCTTGGTCGCCGCCAGCGACGCGGTCAGGTTGACGCTCGTCGTGGTCTTGCCGACGCCCCCCTTCTGGTTCGCTATGGCGAGAACGCGTGACATGCTGCTGGGCTGCTGGGTACCTGTCGATGGGGCACGCGAACGTCGGCCCGCGCGTCGGAACGGCGGATTATGGCACAAGTTCCGCGTCCTGCAGCGGCTCCCCGGCGGCTGGCCGTCACGCGCCGCCGAACACCACGAGGTGCCGCTCGCGGAAGCCCGGCACGCAGAGCGGTATCACACGCGCCGGGCCGGCAAGCTGCTCGGCTCGTGCAAGGTCAGCCGGGTCGACACGCCCCTTCATGGCGAGAATCCGGCCACCCGGCGCACGCTGCGGCAGCGCCAGGGCGACGTAGTCGGCGAGCGCGCTGAACGCCCGGCTGATGACGAGGTGGTACGCCGCCGCCGCCGGCAACGCCTCGATGCGCGCGCCGACCACTTCGACGTTGTCGAGCGCGAGTTCGATCTTCACTTGCGCGAGGAAACGCGCGCGGCGCTGCCGCGGCTCGAGCAGGGTCACGGCGACCCCGGGGCGTGCAATGGCGAGCACCACCCCCGGCAAGCCCGCGCCGCTGCCGACGTCGAGCAGTGGACCGCCGTCGACGTGCGGCACGACCGAGAGGCTGTCGACGAGGTGCTCGCGGGCGAAGGCCGCGGGACTGCGTGCGCCGGTCAGGTTGGTCACGTGACGCCACTTGTCGACGAGCTCGGCATAGCGCGCGAGCTGTTCCAGCTGTGTCGCGTCGAGCGTGACACCGAGCGCCGGCGCGGCGGACGCCAGCACCTCGGCGACGACCGTGCCGCCGCGCGCCGCCGCGTCGCTCACGCCGATTGGGCGAGGCGTCCGCGGTGCCGGCGCAGCGCGACCAGCAGCAGCGAGATGGCCGCCGGCGTGACGCCCGCGATACGGCCGGCCTGGCCCACCGTGCACGGGCGGTGATCGCCAAGCTTCTGCGCCACTTCGCTGGACAACCCGCGGATCGCGGCGAAATCGAAATCGGCCGGGATCGGCATGTCCTCGACCTCGCGGGTGCGCGCAACCTGCTCGTGCTGGCGCGCGATATAGCCGCTGTAACGCGCCGCGATCTCGACCTGCGCGACGACCTCGGCGTCGGCGACCCCCGGGCCGGCGCCGGGCAGACGCATCAGCGCGGCATAATCGAGGCCGGGGCGCCGCAGCAGCTCGTCGAGCCGCTGCTCCTTGCGTAGCGGCTGGCCGAGCACCGCACGGGCCGCGGCCTCGGGGACGCGGGCCGGCGACAGCCAGGTGCTCGCGAGGCGCTGCTGCTCACGCGCGAGCGCTTCGCGCTTGGCCTCGAAGCGCGCCCAGCGCGCGTCGTCGACCAGGCCGAGCTCGCGCGCCACCGGGGTCAGGCGCAGGTCGGCGTTGTCCTCGCGCAGCTGCAGGCGGTATTCGGCGCGGCTGGTGAACATGCGGTAAGGCTCGCTGGTACCGCGCGTGACGAGGTCGTCGACCAGCACGCCGAGGTAGGCTTCATCGCGGCGCGGGTACCAAGGCGGCGCCCCGCGCACGCGCAGCGCGGCGTTGATGCCGGCGAGCAGGCCCTGCGCAGCGGCTTCCTCGTAGCCCGTGGTGCCGTTGATCTGGCCGGCGAAGAACAAGCCGTCGACGACCCGGGTTTCGAGCCAGGGGGCGAGATCGCGCGGATCGAAGTAGTCGTACTCGATGGCGTAGCCGGGCCGCGTGATGTGGGCCTGCTCGAAACCCCGGATCGAGCGTACCAGGGCGAGCTGGACGTCGAAAGGCAGACTCGTCGAGATGCCGTTGGGATAGACCTCGTCGACGTCCAGGCCCTCGGGTTCGACGAAGATCTGGTGGCTGTCGCGCGCGGCGAAGCGCACCACCTTGTCCTCGATCGAGGGACAGTAGCGCGGCCCCACGCCTTCGATGGCGCCGCTGAACATCGGCGAGCGATCGAGGCCGTCGCGGATCAGGGCGTGAGTGCGCTCGTTGGTGTAGGTAATGTGGCAGCAGACCTGCTCGGGGTGCTCGTCGCGCGAGCCCATGAAGGAGAACACCGGCCGTGGCTCGTCGCCCGGTTGCGCCTCGAGCACGCTGAAATCGACGCTGCGGCGGGCGATTCTCGGCGGTGTCCCGGTCTTCAGCCGACCGACGCGGAAAGCGCCGTCGCGCAGGCGCGCGGCGAGCGCGTTCGACGGCGCGTCGCCGGCACGCCCACCGCTGTAATTCGCTTCGCCGACGTGGATACGCCCGCCGAGGAAGGTACCCACGGTCAGCACCACGACCGGCGCACGGAAGCGCAGGCCCATCTGCGTAACGACGCCGACCAGCGTATCGCCCTCGAGCCAGAGGTCGTCGACGGCCTGCTGGAACAGCGTCAGGCCGGCGGTCCCCTCGAGTTCGCGCCGCGCCGCACGCCGATACAGGCCGCGGTCGATCTGGGCTCGGGTCGCACGCACCGCCGGGCCCTTGCTCGCGTTGAGGGTGCGGAAATGAATGCCGCAGGCATCCGCGCCACGCGCCATGAAACCGCCCATGGCGTCGATCTCGCGCACCAGGTGACCCTTGCCGATGCCGCCGATGGCGGGGTTGCAGGACATCTGGCCGAGCGTCTCGATGTTGTGCGTCAGCAACAGGGTGCGCGCACCCATGCGGGCGCTGGCGAGTGCCGCCTCGGTACCGGCATGACCGCCGCCGACGACGATGACATCAAAGGATTCGGGAAATTGCATGGGTCTGGCACCCCAGGCAAGGAGGGGGCGGCAAGGATAGGGCAAGGTTCCGGCGATGAGAAGTACGCTTGCCGCGAATCAGGCTCGCGCGGTCACGGCTTGCGGCTAGCGCCATGCCAGGTGCGAGGCGAAGACGGCCGTCGCGTGCTCCCAGGCGTAACCGCGGGCGAACGCGACGCACGCGGCGCGGTCCAGCCCGCGCGCACGCTCGACGGCGCGACCGAGGTCCTCGTCGAGCGCGCCGACGCGTGCGTCGGTCACGACGTCCAGCGGACCGGTCACCGGGTAAGCGGCGACGGGCACCCCGCAGGCAAGTGCCTCGAGCAGGACCAGGCCAAAGGTGTCGGTACGGCTCGGAAACACGAACACGTCCGCGCCGGCGAGGTGGCGGGCCAGTTCTCGCCCGAACCTGGCGCCGAGAAACCGCACGCGCGGCCAGCGCGCGCGCAGCCGTTCGAGGTCGGGTCCCGCGCCGATCACGACCTGGCTACCCGGTAACGGGAGCGCGAGAAAGGCCTCGATGTTCTTCTCCACGGCGACGCGCCCCATGTAGACATGGATCGGCCGTGGCAGGCCGGCGTAGTCGCAGGCTTCTGCGGGATGGAAGACGCTCGTGTCGACACCGCGCTGCCACAGGCAGAGATTGCTGAAGCCGCGCGCGGCCAGCCGCGCGCACTGCGAGGCGGTCGGCACCAGTGTACGCTCGGCGGCCGCATGGAAACGGCGCAGCCAGGCATAGCTGACGGTGAGCGGCAACGGCACGCGCAGGCGGATGTACTCGGGAAACTGGGTGTGAAAAGACGTCGTGAAGCGGCGCCCGCGGGCGCGGCACCAGCGGCGCGCGGCCTGGCCCAGCGGCCCCTCGGTGGCGATGTGCACCGCATCGGGGTCGAACGCGTCGAGAATCTCGCACATCCGCCGGCCGGGCCATAGTGCGAGCCGGATCTCGGGGTAGGTCGGGCACGGCACGGTCCGGAATTCCGCCGGCGTCACGACACGCACCGCGTAGCCGCTACGCTCGAGGAAACGCGCGGTCGTCTCCAGGGTACGCACGACGCCGTTGACCTGGGGATGCCAGGCATCGGTGACGATGACGACGCGCATGGTCCGCTCAGGCCACGGCAGCGGGCACGGCAAGCGCCTGCTGCTCCGCGTGCCAGTCGACGAGTTCGATGCGACCGTCGCGCTGCTCGACCAGTGCCGTGCAGCTTTCCACCCAGTCACCGCAGTTGTGATAGACGATGCCGCCGATGGTGGTGATCTCCGGCCGGTGGATATGGCCGCAGACGACCCCGTGCACGCCTTCGCGAGCCGCGGCCTCGGCGACCACGGTTTCGAATCGGCTGATGTACTGGACCGCATTCTTGACCTTGTGTTTGAGAAAAGCCGCCAGGGACCAGTAGGGAAAGCCGCAACGCCGCCGCACGGCGTTGACGGCCACATTCGCCATCAGCAACAGGCCGTAGGCGCGCGCGCCGAGCATGCCGAGCCAGCGCGAAGACGCGACCGCGGCATCGAACTGGTCCCCGTGGATGACGAGCAGCCGCATGCCGTTCGCACACTCGTGAAGGGCACGTTCGCGGATGGCGATATTGCCGAAGTCGTGGTTGGCGTAGCCGCGCAGGGCCTCGTCATGGTTGCCGGGCACGTAGACCACCCGGGTACCGTCACGCGCTTTGCCGAGAATCGCCCGCACGACATCGTTGTGCGCTTGCGGCCAGAACGGACGCCGCCGGATCTGCCACAGGTCGACGATGTCGCCGACCAGGTAGAGCGTCTCGCATTCCACGCCGCGCAGGAACTCGAGGAGGTGATCGGCGCGTGCAGCGTGGAAGCCGAGGTGCACGTCAGAGATCCATACCGTGCGCACGCGGCGGCGTGCACCGTGCCGGGAAGGCTTCTGCATGGGCGCTCCTGTCAGGTCGGCCGAGCAAAGACTAGGCCGGATCCGTGACGGGCCGATGAACACCAGGCGACGATTCCATGACAGGCGCCGCGACCAGCAACGAAACCTGCGCGCCTCGCCATGGTCAGTGCCTTTGTTGACGCTTTCGCCGGCGATGTGGAACACTCTGCCGCCCGTCGTCCCGCGGCAGCGCATGGCTCGCGCGGCGATCGCCTTCGACGCCCGCCGTGGCCACGCGAGCACGGTCGACACCACCTTCGAGTCCGCATTGCGCAGCAGGCCCACGGCCGCCCGGGGTGCCGCCCCGCGACGCGCCCGGCCTCCGAACACGACGCGAAGAAACACAGAGAGACTGGATCGATGGAGACCCTGATCGAAGTCACCGGGCTCAGCAAGAGCTTCGGCACGCTGCAGGCGGTGGACAACGTGTCGCTCACCGTCCGACGCGGCGAGGTGCTGGGCTTCCTGGGGCCGAACGGCGCCGGCAAGTCGACGACGATGAAGATGATCACCGGCTTTCTCGCGCCGAGCGCGGGCCGCATTTCAGTCGCCGGCTTCGATATCGAACGCGACCCGCTCGCGGCGAAGGCCCGCATCGGCTACCTGCCGGAAGGGGCGCCGGCCTACGGCGAGATGACAGCCGCGACCTTCCTCGACTTCATCGCCGACATCCGCGGCCTGCCGCGCGCCACGCGCGCCGGGCGCATCCGCGAAGTGGTCGCGCAGATTCACCTCGAGAACGTGCTCGACCAGCGCATCGAGACGCTGTCGAAGGGCTTCAAGCGCCGCGTCGGACTCGCCCAGGCGGTCCTCCACGACCCCGAGATCCTGATCATGGACGAGCCGACCGACGGCCTCGACCCCAACCAGAAGCACGAGGTCCGCAGCCTCATCCAGGCGATGGCGCCGCACAAGGCCATCCTCATATCGACCCACATCCTGGAAGAAGTCGACGCGGTGTGCACGCGCGCCGTGATCATCGCGCGCGGCCGGCTGATTTTCTCGGGGACGCCGCGCGAGCTCGCGGCGCGGTCGCGCTACCACAACGCGGTGACCGCGATCGTCGCCCGCGGCGAGGCCGAGCAGGCGAGCGCAGTGCTGTCCCGGCTGGGCGAGGTGGAGACGCGCGAACTCGCCGACGAGACGCGCCTCACCCTGCTTTCGAGCGACGGCGCGAACGCCGCGACGACGGTGCAGGAGCGCCTGCGCGAGGCCGGCCTCGCGCCGCGCGAACTGTTCATCGAGCACGGTCATCTCGACGAAGTCTTCCGCACCATCACCCTCGGCGCCCGCGGCGGGGAGGTCCATCGCACATGAAAGGTCTCGGCACGATTTTCAAGCGCGAGCTGATGGCGTATTTCGCCACGCCCGTGGCCTACGTCTTCATCGTCATCTTCCTCGTCCTGAACGGTATCTTCACGTTCTACGTCGGCGGCTTCTACGAACGCGCCCAGGCCGATCTCGAGCCGTTCTTCCAGTTCCACCCGTGGCTCTACATGTTTCTCATCCCGGCCATCTCGATGCGGCTGTGGTCCGAGGAGCGCAAGGCGGGCACGCTCGAATTGCTGCTCACGCTGCCGGTCTCGCTCGCGGCCAGCGTGCTCGGCAAGTTCCTCGCCGCCTGGGTCTTCACGGCCGTGGCGCTCGCCGGCACCTTCCCGATCTGGCTGACCGTCAACTACCTCGGCGATCCCGACAACACGGTCATCGTCGCCGGCTACCTCGGCAGCCTGCTCATGGCCGGGGGCTTCCTCGCCATTGGTTCGTGCATCTCGGCGCTGACCCGTAACCAGGTCATCGCCTTCGTGATCAGCTTCGTCATCTGCTTCGCCTTCAACCTGAGCGGCTTCCCGATGGTCATCGACGTGTTCAGCGCCTGGGCGCCCCAGGTCATCGTCGACACCATCAGCTCGTTCAGCTTCCTGACCCATTTCAACTCGATCCTGAAGGGGGTCATCGACATCCGCGATCTCATCTTCTTCACCACGCTGATCGCGTTCTGGCTCTACGCCAACGTCCTCGCGATCGAAGTGAACAAGAGCAACTGATGGCCATGAACAGGAATCTCGTCACCGGCTCCGGCCTCGTCATCGCACTGGCGCTGTTCCTCGGCGTCAACGTCATCAGCAACCAGGCCCTGACCTCGTGGCGCCTGGACGTGACCGAGAACGCGCTCTATACGCTCTCCGACGGCACGCTGAACATCCTCGAAGACCTCGAAGAGCCGGTCACCATCAGGCTCTATTACTCCGCCCAGCAGTTCGCCGGGGTACCGCGCCTGCTCACCTACGGCAAGCGCGTGCGCGACATGCTCGAGGAATACGCCGCCGAGAGCGGCGGCATGGTGCGGCTGCAGGTCATCGACCCCGAGCCGTTCTCCGAGGCGGAGGACGAGGCCGTCGCCTACGGTGTGCGCCAGCTCGCGCTCAGCGCCGCCGGCGACACCGGCTATCTCGGCGTGGTCGGCACGAACACCACCGACGACGTCGAAGTGCTGCCGCTGCTCAGTCCGGAGCGCGAGGATGCCCTGGAATACGAGCTGACGAAGATGATCTACTCGCTCGGCGAGCCGCAGAAACGCGTCATCGGCGTGATCTCGGCGTTGCCGGTGTTCGCGCCGCCGCCCGATCCCATGACCGGGCAGGCCGCCGGCCAGGACTGGGCCGCGTTCGTGCTGTTGCGCGAGCTCTACGAAGTGCGCGAGCTGTCGTTCGAGACGACCGAGATCGACGACGACGTCGATACCCTCATCGTCGTTCATCCCAAGGAACTCTCACGCGAGACGGCCTACGCCATCGACCAGTTCGTGCTCGGCGGTGGCAAGGCCATGGTCTTCGTCGACCCGATGGCCGAACAGGACGCCGCGGCACCGGATCCGGAGCGCCCCGGGGTGCTGCCGGAGCTCGGCTCCGACCTGCCGGCACTGCTCGAGCAATGGGGCCTCGAGCTGACCACCGACAAGGTCGTCGGCGATCCCGCCTCGGCCGTGCGCGTCAGTTTCCGCACGCCGCGCGGACCGCGCGAAGTGGAGTACCTGCCGTGGCTGCAGCTGCAGGGTGACACGCTCAACCGCGACGATTTCATTACCAACGAACTGAACGTCGTCAACGTCGGCACGGCCGGCGCTCTCGCGACCCGCGAGGGCAGCACGCTGACCCACGTACCGCTCATCGAGACGGGCAAGGGTTCGGGCCTGATCGAGCGCGACGCGGTCATTTTCGTCAAGGACCCGGCGGGCCTGCTCGACAACTTCAGTGCCGACGACGCCACCCATACCATCGCCGTGCGTGTCTCCGGCAAAGCAAACACGGCTTTCCCCGACGGCCGCCCGCTCGGCGCGGACGAGAAGCGCGCGCCGGCGGACGAGGCGTTCCTGAGCGAATCGACCGCCCCGATCAACGTCATCGTCGTCGCCGACACCGACATCCTCGCCGACCGCTTCTGGGTGCGCTTCAACAACTTCGCCGGCATGCGCATCCCCGAACCGTTTGCCAACAACGCCGATTTTCTGATCAACGCGGTGGACAACCTCGGCGGCAACGACGATCTCATCGGCCTGCGCAGCCGCGGCCAGTACACGCGCCCGTTCGAAGTCGTGCAACGCATCCAGCGCGAGGCGGAAGCGAAGTTCCGCGACCGCGAGCAGGCTTTGCAGCAGAAACTCGCCGAGGCCGAACAGAAACTCGCCGAGCTGCAGAGCGAAGAGAGCGGCGGCGAGCTGCTGCTGTCACCCGAGCAGCGCGCCGAGATCGAGCGCTTCCGCGCCGAGCAGGTCAAGACGCGCAAGGAGCTGCGCAACGTCCAGCACGAGCTGCGCAGCAACATCGAGCGCCTCGGATCTTTGCTGACGTTCGTCAATACCGGCCTGGTCCCGCTCGTCATTGCCGTCATCGCCATCGTCATGAGCATCGTCAACGCGCGCTCGCGCAAGCGCGCCTGAGCATCCGGAGGGCTTACCCGTGAAAGGCAGGACCCTGGGCCTTGCGCTCCTCACCCTGGTCGTCATCGTCGTCGCCTGGAAAGTCAGCCAGGACAAGGCGCCGCAGACCGAGGTGTCACGCAGCCAGCTCTACCCGGGCCTGCTCGACCGCCTCAACGACGTCGAGCGCGTGCGCCTGCGCAGCGGGGATGACGCAAGCGTGCTGGTGCGCGCGGGCGAAGGCTGGCTGATGGCCAACAAGGATGATTTCCCGGCCGACGGCGCGGCCGTACGCCGCACGGTGCTGCAGGTCGCGAGCCTGCGCGTGGTCGAGCCCAAGACCGCGAACCCGGAAAGGTATGCGCGGCTCGGCGTGCAGGACGCCGACGCCGAAGGTGCCGACAGCACCCTCGTCGAGCTGCTCGGCGCCGGCGACGCGGCGCTCGCGCGCCTGCTCGTCGGCCACGCCAGTGACAACACCAGCGCGCCGCGCCACTACGTACGCCGCGCCGGCGAGGCGCAGTCATGGCTGGTCGAGGGCGAACTGGAAGTCCCGGCCGACCCGGTGCCCTGGCTCGACGCAGGTATCGTCGATGTCGACACCGCGCAGGTTGCCGAGGTACGCATCGAGCAGGACGGGTCGACGCCGGTCGTGATCCGCAAGCGCGAAGCGGACGACAACTTCTTCGCCTTGATGAACGTACCGGAAGGATTCGAGCCGAAATCGAAGGCGACCGTCTCGAGCGGCGGCGCGCTGCTGCTCGACCTGCGCTTCAACGATGTCGCCAGCGCCGACGCCGTGGCCGGCGCGACGCCGCTGCGTACCGTCACGGTGCGCACCTTCGACGGTTTGGTCGCGACATTGCGCGACTACACGCTCGCAGAACGCACGGTGACCGCGTTCGAGTTCGCCACCACCGAGCCCGGCACGACGGCCGGCGACACGGCTTCGGCCGGGGCGGGCGAGACGACGGAGGCGGCCGGGGAAGACACCGCCGGTGCCGGCGGCGAAGCGGCCGAAGACGCGGCCGAGGATGCCGCGGACAGCGAGACCGTCGCGCAACGCGCCGCGCGTCTCAACGCGCGCACCCGGGGCTGGGTCTACGTGCTGCCGGACTACAAGCGGCGCATGATGGAGCGTGATTTCGACAGCCTCGTGCAACCCGTCGAAGACGCGGCCGCCGGCGACGAGGGCTGAGCCGGGACCGCGCACCCCGCCGGCAGGCACGCGGGGTTCGGGCCGGGCCCTAGTGCACGCGAGCGCTGGTCGAGCAGGACGCCGGCAGGCTGGGCGTCAGCGCGCGCAGCACGCGCCAACCATGGGCGCTGCCGAGTTCGTGCCACAGGTGGAAGGCATTGAGACCGTCGATGCACGGCTCGCCGCTCTGCAGCGCGCGCAGCGTCTGCAGCACGTCCATCGCGACGACGAACTCCTCGGCGAGTTGTTCGTAGAGCGCCAGGCGGTGCTTGGAGGCGTATTCGCGGTAGGCGTTGCGGCCCACCTCGACGAAGTAGGACACCGGCAGGCCCTTGCGGATGGCGTGCTCCGGAAGCAGCCCGGCGAACAGCAGGCACTGGTCACCCACGACGCACGGCTTGCTGGT
>JAUIFX010000123.1 GCA_030429865.1 Gammaproteobacteria bacterium
CGAGGCACGGGCGATCACCGAACGCTGGCTGGCCGAGGCGCGCGTGGCGCGGGACCGGGCGCGGTTCGCTTTGGCGCCCTCGGACCTCAGTTGGCGGGCCGGTGACGTGGTCGAGATCCACGGGCGCACGGCCGCGTACCGCGGCAAGTTCGTCCTCGCGCGCAGTGGCACCGCGGCGCAGCCCATCATCGTCCGTGGCGTGCCGGGCGCACAGGGCGCGCTGCCGGTGATCGACGGCAACGGCGCCGTTACCCGACTTGCGCTCGACTACTGGAACGAGGACCGTGCCGTGATCAAGGTCGGCGGCGCATCGACGCCAGCCGGCCCGGCACGTCACATCGTCATCGAATCACTGGTCGTACGCGGCGCACAGCCGGCCTACACGTTCACCGACGACCACGGCAACACGTCGGTCTACCGCGCGAATGCCGCGGCCATTCTCATCGAAGATGGCGAGTCGATCGCGATCCGCCACTGCGAGCTCACCGACAGCGGCAACGGCTTGTTCGTCGCCAACCTGAGCCGCGACATCAGCGTCGAATACAGCTACCTGCACGGCAATGGCAACGTCGGCAGTATCTTCGAGCACAACAGCTACAGCGAAGCGCTCGGCATGCACTATCGCTTCAACCGGTTCGGTCCGCTGCGGCCGGGCGCCGGCGGTAACAACCTCAAGGATCGTTCGGCCGGTCTCGTCGTTGCCTACAACTGGATCGAGGACGGCAACCGCCAGCTCGACCTGGTCGAATCGGCGAAGTTCGCGAGCGAGGCGCCGGCGCTCTACGCAACGACGTTCGTCTACGGTAACGTGCTGGTCGAGCACGACGGCCAGGGCAATCGCCAGGTCGTGCACTACGGCGGCGATGGCGGCGATACGGCCGCGTATCGCAAGGGCACGCTGTACTTCTACCACAACACGGTGGTCTCAGAGCGCAGTGGACGCACCACCCTGTTCCGCCTCGGCACCAACGACGAACACGTCGATGTTCGCGGCAACGTGTTCTTCAACGCCGGCGGGGCGATGACCCTGGAACTTGCCAGCACCGCCGGCAGCTACGCGTTCGTCGACAACTGGATACGCAGCGACTACGTCGCGAGTTTCGACGCCGGTTTCGGCGGCACCATCACGCACAGCGGTACCCTCACCGGCAGCGATCCGGGCTTCGCCGATCGTGCCGCGCAGGATTACCGCCCCACCTCCGGCGCGCCGCTACAGGATGCCGGCGGCGCACTCGCCGCCGCTGTACTGCCCGCGCACGACGTGACCCTCGAATACGTGCCCCACCGGGGCAGCACGACGCGTTCACCCGATGCGCAGCGCGACCTCGGCGCGTTCGAAGTGACGCCGGCGCCGCCCGCCGTTGCTGTCGCCGTGGCAGTGCCGTTCGCAGGCCCAGCTGCGCTGGGTGCACTGGCAATGCTGCTCGCGTACCTGGCACGCGGCGAGGCGGCCGAGCACCGGCGAACGTAAATAGAACTGGTCTCCACGTGACTCGCGGCCGCGAGTCGCACGGCGGCGCGAGCGCTCGTCCGCCGGATTTTGCGCAGCATCACGCGGATCGAGATCCGCGCCCCTCACGGCTGCGCGACGCGCACCACCAGCGGCAACAGCAGTGTGGTGACGACGCCGCTCAGGCCCATCGCGAGGCCAGCGAAAGCCCCCATCGTGGCCGAGACCTGGAACGCCCGCGCGGTGCCGATGCCATGCGCAGCGACGCCGATCGCGATGCCGCGCACGGCGTCATCGTCCACACGCAGAACGTCGAGCACGCTGCGCGCGAGTACCGCACCGATGATCCCGGTCAGCACGACGAACACCGCGGTCAACGAAGGCAGGCCACCGAGCTTCTCGGCGAGACCCATGGCGATCGGCGTGGTGACGGACTTCGGCGCCAGCGAGATCACCGTCGCCCGGCTCGCGCCGGCGAGCCAGCCGATGGCCATCGCCGAGACCGCCGCGGTGAGGGCGCCGGCAACCAGCGCGCCGATGATCGGCAGCAGCTCGCGCTTGAGCCGCGCGAGGTTGGCGTAGAGCGGCACCGCCAGCGCGACGGTGGCCGGGCCGAGCAGGAAATGCACGAACTGCGCGCCGTCGAAATAGGTCGCGTACGGCGTGTCCGTGAACCACAGGATCGCGACCAGCAACGCGATCGACAACGCCACGGGGTTGGCGAAAGGGCTCATGTTCGCGCGCAGGTAGACCCAGTGCGCGGCCTGGTAGGCCAGCAGCGTGACCGTCAGCCCGAGCAGCGGGGACGCCGCCAGGTAGACCCAGATATCGCTCAGCCGATCGCCCATCAACCGTCTCGCGCACCGCTACCGCTCCGCCGGCGCAGCGCCTGCATCACGAGCGCACTCACCCCGAGCGTGAGCACGGTGCTCGCCACGAGTGCGAGCACGATCGCCGGCCATTCCGCGCCGAGCCGCTCGAAGTGCAGCATGACGCCGACGCCGGCCGGCACGAACAGCAGCGACAGGTGCGACAGCAGGCGCTCGGCGGTCTCGCGCAAGGGCGCCGGCGCCTCGCCACGGACGAGGAGCGTGACGAACAACAACGCCATGCCGACCACGGGGCCCGGGATCGGCACCCCCAGCACGAGCACCAGGATCTCACCGATGGTCTGGTACAGCAGCAGGACGGTGATGGATCCGAGCATGGCGGCGCATGTTAGCAGCCGAGGCAGGAACGCCGGCGCGTATACGCGGATCCGGCGGGCGCGCGGGGGACTGCGATCGAGACGCCTGCACGGACTGGCTGCGTGGCGGCGCCATGGCCTTGTAAGGAATGTGGACAGTGCGGACCTTCACACCGGCTCGCGCGACACGCCCCGTGCTCGGCGCGGTGCGCAGTCGCCCGGCCTGCGCCGACACACGCGGCATGACACACGAACCCGCAGCTGCCGCTGTCTGCGCGTCAAAAATTTTTACGGTACTAGTGGCATGGAAATTATAAGCGACTGAAAATAAGAAAATTTATTTCTGGCGTGAAACCTGCTTCGAGAACCCGCTCACCATCCCATCATCGCGCTACACGCGGGCGCCACCCCGCCACACGCCGCTCACGCGACGTGTCCACGTGGTGCTTCGAGTTTCAGGAGGAGCATGCAATGCCTCGCATTGATCACACCCCACCCCTCGTCCTCGCACTGGCCCTGGCCGGCGCCGGTTTCGCTCCGGCCAGCCAGGCGCTGATGTTCGATCAGGACGTCACCCCCGATGTCATTTTTGGCAGCGGTAACGCCAACGGCAGCTTCACCGTCGACCGCAATGCCGGGGTCGAACTCGGCCTGCGCGGCAAGCTGCGTCACAACGCCGCCGGTGCCCCCGAGAACACCTTCAACAGCAACGGCGACGGCACCTACAGCTTCGCCGCCGGCGTCGCGCCGACGCAAAGCGCGCCGACCGCCGTATGGAGTTTCGAGTGGTCCATCAACACCGACTTCGACGGCGCCAGCGGCCTCACGCTCGACAGCCTCAGCTATGCGCTCGGACTCGATACCGACCCGAGCCTGGGGACCAGCTTCCTCAGCTTCGACCCGATCAATGGCGGCAACCCGGGCGCTGGCGGACTCGTGATTTGGGACCACGCGCTCGGTGACAACACCACCGGCAACGGCGGCGGCACCACCGCCACGGCCGACGAGGCCGCGTACGCCGCGGGGCTTGCGGCTAACAACGTCGCACAGAACTCGTGGAAGGCCCACTGGTTCTTCGGACCGACGTTCGATCCGACCCTCGATGCTACCTACGACCTCTACCTGTCCGCGCTCGACGGCAACGGCGGTGAAGTCGCCCGCACCGAGATCCAGGTCATCGTCGGCGCCGGCGGCTCGCGCGACGTGCCCGAGCCGGCCTCGCTGGGCCTGGCTGGCCTGGCGCTGCTGGGCGCAGCACGCGGCCGTCGCCGCCGCCGCGCTTAAGTCCTTCCGAATCCCCGCCCGCGAATCACGCTTCGCGGGCGGGACATCTCGCATCGCGCGGGGCTGCCGTGGCCGGATAGGGCATGGCTGTCAGCGCTCAAGCGCGAACGTCCAGGCTTCCCAGGTCATCGATGGCGGTCGCCATGCGTCCGATGAACTGCAGGCAGCTGTCGCGCGGCTGCATCTCGGGCGCGTTGGGCGGCTGGCCCAGGGTGCCCGTCCACCAGGCCAGGGCGCCGAAGAGTTCCAGGCGATAGTGCGTCCAGGCTTCGTCGAAAGCGATTCTCGGCGCACCATGCTCTGCCAGGCAGTCCAGGTAGAGCGCGATCAGCTCGCGTTCCCAATTGCGACGGTCATCGACTTCCAGCGCGGTCGATATGGCGTAGGCGAGGTCGCGGCCCCAGTGGCCGCGGCACACGCATTGCCAGTCGTTCAAGCCCATCTCGCCGTTGGCCGCGATGTACCAGTTCTTCAGGTGCACGTCCGAATGGATTACCGAGTGCGGCAGGTCGCGCTGACGCGCGACCGACCGCACGGTGGCCGGCCAGATCTCGGCCGCACGCGCGAACAACCGCGCCGGGATGACCGCCTCGGCCATCTCGAACCCGCGAATCCCGGCGTCTTCGAAACCGTTCTCTGCCGTCGCGGTGAAGGTATCCTCCCAGGTACGCAGAAACGGGAAGGCGCGGGTCAGCTCGTCGCTGCCGTGGTACTTCGCGTGCATCCTGGCGAGCAGCCGTACCTGGCTCTCCGCTCGTGCGCGCGGCATCGGTTCATCGTGCCGACAGAACGTCACCTCGCCCGCCATGTCGCGCAGGATGATGATCGAGTTGAACGTGTGCGGATTGAAGTTGGCGAACAGTGCCTGCGGCGACTCGATCCCGAGCACCGGTTGCAGGTGGTTGTAGAAACGCACTTCGCCTTCCACGAAGCCATTCAAGGCCAGTTGGAAACGGCTCTTCAACGTGTGCGTGGACTTGCAGAACACGCTTTCGGGAAGACCGGCGGCCCGCCCCGCCGCGTTGTACTCGAGCCGGATACGCCGTCGGCTGGAAGTCCCCTCGTCCGGCGCACCCAGCGTCAGCGCCGTCACTTGCGCACCCGGATGCTCGCGACACAGGACGAGCGTCAGCCACTGTGGCGTGATGGATTCGTAGCTGACGGGAATGTCGTCGGCGGTCAGCGGTACCGGGTGCGCTTGCAGCTCTTGCTCATAGCGCGTCTTGAGCATGTTGTAGGTGTCAGTCATGTCGCCCTCCCCCCCTGAAACCCTCGATTCCGTGGCCGGCCAGCCCGATCGGATTCGGTAACACCATACCCGATCAGAGCGAACCGTCATGCCTGCGATACGGGTCCACCCGCGAGACCTGGAAGCGGCACCGCGGGCATCGATAGCAGCCGCCCCCGGGCGGTGTTCTCCGGATGATGCCGCCGGGTAATGTACCCGGGCGCACCCGATGTTGCGCTCGCGGATAGCGGCGGCGACACATCTGTGGCAGTCTGCGGCGTCTTTCGAGGCAGGGCGCGCGCCCTTCCAGCATGCAACATCACGCCCACAAGGTCGTCTTCCTCGACCGCTTCGCCATCCGCGCCGCGCTGCGCCCGCTCGATTTCGACCATACCTGGGCCGAATACCCGACGACGGCGCCCGAAGACGTCGTCGCGCGCCTGGCCGGGGCGACGATCGCCCTGACCAACCGCGTCCGCTTCGATGCCTCCCTGCTGGCGGACTTACCGGCGCTGCGCCTCATCGCCGTCGCCGCAACCGGTTACGAATGCATCGACATCGAGGCCTGTCGCGCTGCCGGAGTGACGGTGTGCAACGTGCGCGACTGGTCGACGCCCGCCGTCGCCGAGCACACGTTCGCGATGATCCTGGCACTCCGCCGCCAGTTGCTCGAGTACCGTGCGGCCGTGGCCGCGGGCGAATGGGCGCAGTCGCATTTCTACGGCCTGTTACGCGAGCCGTTGCCGCCCGGGCTCGCCGGCGCCAGCCTTGCCATCATCGGTTACGGCGCACTGGGACGGCGCCTTGCCGCGCTCGGCGAGGCATTCGGTATGACGGTACTCATCGCCGAGCACAAGGGCGCCGCGCCGCGCGCGGGCCGGGTGCGCTTCGAAGAGGCGCTCGCCCGCGCCGACGTGCTCTGCGTGGCCTGCCCCAAGCTGCCGCAGACGACCAACCTCGTCGGCGCCGCCGAACTCGCGGGCATGAAATCGACCGCGATCGTGATCAACACGGCGCGCGGTGGAATCGTCGACGAAACGGCTTTGGCGGCGGCACTGCGCGAGGGCCGCATCGCTGGCGCCGGCGTCGATTCACTGTCCGAAGAACCCCCGCGACATGGCAACCCGCTGCTCGACTTCGACGCGCCGAACCTCATCGTGACCCCGCACATGGCCTTCGCCAGCGATCACACGCTGGCCGCGCTGGCCGAACAGCTGCCCGGTAACGTCGAAGCCTTCGTCGCCGGTACACCACGCAACGTGGTGACCTGACGAACGCGGCATCGCGAGGCTTGGCGCACGCCGGCGCACCCCGCGCTGCCGATACCTCAGCCGGCCGACGCGCGGACCGGCGCCGCGTGCGGTGCTTCGAGTTCGCTCAGGTAATGTGGCATGACCTGCGTTCCGAAGCGTTCCAGCTGACGCTTGAGTTCGTCGAGCGGCAGGTAGCCCTGGTCGCCCTGCCAGATGAACCACTCGGGATTCGCCGCATCGACGAGCCCGTCCATCTCGCGGCGTACGTCGTCCGCGTTGCCGGAGAGGATGAAGTGCTTCTTCTCGAAGCGCTCCATCGTCGCTTCCGATTTCGGCAACATCTGGTTGGGATACTTCGCGTCGTCCTCCGGGAAACGGAACGCCTCGGTGAACCCGAAGTCGTGCGCCCACCCCGGCCAGCCCGTACCCATCAGGCCGCGCATCGCGATCTCGCGCGCCTCGCTGCGATCGCGGCCCAGGTAGACGCCGCGGAACACGCCGAGGTTCTCGCCCAGCGACAGCGTGCGGCCATGCGCAGCCGCTTCCTCGACCATGATCTCGGCGAAGTTGCGCACCGCCTCGAATTCGGACGTGAGCAGGGTCGGTATGATCCCTTCGCGCGCGCACCAGCGGATCGTCGACTCGCTCTGCGAGAAGGCCTGGAACAGGCGTGGATGCGGACGCTGGTAGGGCTTGGGTACGATATTGATCTTCGCGATGTTGCCGTTCTCGCCAACCTCACCGGGCGCACCATATTGCCGCGTCCAGTCGCTCGCCGGCCACGGCGTGCCCTCCTCGTACGGGTAGGGGTACTCGTAGTACTTGCCCTTGTAGCGGAACGCTTCGTCGCCCCAGGCGAGCTTGAGCACCTCGAAGACTTCCTGGAATACCTCGCGGTTCAGTGCATCGACGTCCGGCGCCGCGCCGCCGACGTTGCGCGTCGCCGAGACGTGCAGCAATTGCGCCATCGGGTTCAGCCAGCGCGCCTGGTAGCCGCGCGCGAAGCCGAGGAACGTGCGTCCCTTGGTCAACTGGTCGAGCCAGGCGGTCTCGAGCGCGAGGCGCAAGGGATTCCAGCCAGGCAGTACGTAGCCGATGGGGCCGGCGATCAGCTTGCGGGTATTGGCCAGCACGTGCTGGGTGAGCCCGGGTACCGAACCCATCTCGCTGCCTTCGGTATGCAGGTGATGCTCGGGGAAGGCGACGGCCGCGAACCCGAGGTCCTCGGCAAAGCGCGACAGTTCGACGACCTCGTCGAGCATGGCCTGGAAGCGATCGTTACGCGCGGCGATGGGCCGCAGCTTCTCGCGCTCTTCCATCGTCGCCGGGATCCCCGGGTAGAAGAAATACATGAATTTCATGGCAACCTCCCCTTGGTGCGCCGCGGCACCGCGCAGCTGCGCGGCACGCGTTCGATGCGCCCGGACGATTATGCGCACACCTCGCCCGTTCGATCACCACCGTCGCGAGCACGGCCCGAGCCTCGCGTACAGCCGCTCCAGCCTCAGGGCGTTCCCGCTGCGTTCGACGGTGGTCCGCTTGCCGGAGCGGGCTCGGTTCCGGACCGTGGTGCCGGTGCCGCTGCGCGCGGGTCGAGTTCGAAGGCCGCGGGACTCGAGCGCGACAACATCACGAAATCCTCCTTGCTCGCCGGGGCCTCGCTGTAGCGCGTGCGCACGAAGGCGAATGCACACAGCGTCGCGCAGACCACGGCGAGACAGGCGAACAGGCTTGCAGGTCCGGCCACGCGCACGACCGCCGCACTGAGGGCCGGCCCCAGAACCGCACCGATGCCGAAGAACAGGATCAAACCGCTCGCGATGCGTACGAACTCTCCGGCGTCGGCACGATCGTTGGCGTGCGAGATGGCAAGCGAATAGATCGGCAGCGCCGCGCCACCGAGACAGGCGGCACCGGCGATCAGCGCGAGCAGCGGCGGCCGGCCGAGTATCGCCATGACGAACATGGCGAGCGCCGCGAGCGTGGCGACCGCGCTCGCACCGACGATCACCTTGCGCCGGTCATGGCGGTCCGAGTAACGGCCGAGCGGCCATTGTGACAGCGCGCCGCCGACGATCGCGGCGCTGATGAACCAGCCGACCACGGGTGGCGCGAACCCTGCCTCCGTCACGTAGATCGGCGCCGTTCCCCATAGCGCCCCCGACACGAAGCCGACTGCGACGACGCCGGCGACGCCGAGCGGGGACAAGCGCAGCAGCGCACGGACGTCGAGGCGTGCCTGCGTGATTTCTCCAGGCGCGTGGATACGGGTCAGGGTCACGGGCACCACGGCGGCGATCACCGACATCGCGATGATCGAGAACGCGACCGCGGCGAGCGGGTCGAACAGGGTCAGCGTGAGCTGGGCGAGCGTAACGCTACCGAGGTCGACGATCCGGTACGCGGAGAACAGGCGGCCGCGCTCATCGGCCGAACTCACCGCGTTGAGCCATGATTCCGCCGTCATCGTCAGCACGGCATGGCAGAAGCCGCTGATCGATCGTAGTGCAATCCAGGCCAGTGGATGCACAACAAAGGGGTACGCGAGCACGCTGATCGCCATGATCGCGGTGACCCCGGCGTAGGCCCGGATGTGCCCGACCCGGCGCACGATACGCCCGGCGACGACACAGGCCACGATGAACCCGGCGAAGTACGCCGAGGCGAGCATGCCGATGACGCCCGGCGTAAAACCGGCCGCCTTGCCCTGGATCGCGAGCAGGGTGGTGGTCAGCCCGTTGGCCCCGGTGAACAGGGCGACCGCGACGAGCAGCGCGGAGATGGCTTGCAGACGATGAAGCATGGCAACTGCGCGGGACGCGCTGCGGATGCGCGCCACGCAGGTATTAGCCAGCAAGATGCATGCCGGCGTCAGCCGCGATGCCCGATCGCGTCGCCCGGACCTGCGCGGGATACCGTCTGGCGGCGCCGGCGCACGCGCAGCACGGCGCTGGCGTAACGGCACGACGCCAGCGCGGCGCGGCACCGCGGGCAACGCCTTGGCAGGCAGGCCGAGATACGCGATCCCGCCAAGCCGGGCCCCGGCCCGGCGGCGGTACGGCGCAAACGGGCCACGGCAGGAAACACGTCTCGACAGCGGCACGCGCCGCCCGCGCGAAAAATAACGTGGCACGCGCGGCTGCAACAATCTTTCACAAGGCCCGCATGGCATGCCGCAACGGCCACGCTAGTCTCGTGTAAGGGCGCGGGGGACACCCGGACGTCCGCAGGAGTTTGCCGATGAAGCAACTGCCCAGACGCTGCGCGCTCTTGACACTGATGCTGATGGCCAGCGGCAGCCCGGCCGCGGCCGCAATCGTCGCTATCGACATCAACGACAGCGAACAACGGGTCCAGGCCTCGGACGGCTTCGCCAACAACGGCGGCTTCTTCGTCACCGGGATACCGTTCTCCGATTCGGCCACGGTGATTTCGCCCGGCAACACGGCGAGCGCGACGAGCCGTCTCGAGATCGACGACTTAGGCGATCGCATCGTGATCGAGCTCGACGTCTCTCACATCATGAACGGCCTGGGTGGCCTCGGCGAGTCGCAGGGCGGCATCACCTTTCAGTCGCCACTTCCCGTGCTCTACTACTCGGCGCGCGGCAGTTTCGCCACGGCCTTCGACGCCGGCGGCGTGTCTTTCTTCGAACTCGGCATCGGCAGCTACGGCGACACCGGCCAGGTCATCGGCGGCGGCACCGCCTGGAACTTCGACGTCGACGGCGGGCCCGCAGCCATCAGCGGAATCTCCTATCGTTTCGTGACCTCGGCATTCGCCGAGAACACGGCAGGCTCCGGCAGCGCGAGCCTCCGCTTCGTTCTCTCGACGAATCCGGTGGTCGTGCCGCTACCCGCGGCCGTGTGGCTCACCGCGTTACCGCTGGCCGGGCTTAGCAGGCGTCGCAGGCAGTCATCGCATCCGGGTTGCTAGGACCCGTCGCGGCAGCGATCTGCCGTTCAAGCCTCGCGCCGCTATCCGCCCGGCAAAGCGCACCGGCCAGCCGCTGGAACAGCGCGGCGGTCGAAGCCGATCGAACAGGCGGTCCAGCGACCTGGCGCCGCCACGGCGAAAGACAGGACCTGGAGCCCGGGGCCACGCGCGATCCGGGCTTGCCCCCGCCATCCGTCGAGGGCCTGCGAACGCCGCGCCCGAAGCCACGGGGCTGTTGACGATCGTTGACATTCTGCGGCGCAGCGTCGCCCCCGCTCCTGATTTCCATCATGCGTCCGCGGCCGCCCCTGCGGGATACTCTCACGCGACCGGCCCCGGCGAGCACCTGTCGACGCCCGGTCGCGAGTGATGTGAGAGTTCCTGGAGGATACGACCATGGTTTCGATCTGGCTTCGCCGTATCGGTATATCGTTGTTGCTGACCTTGCCGGCCGCGGCCGCGACGGCCATGACCATCGATTTCGAGTCGGTGCCCGAGGGTGCGGCACCACAGGCACACGAGGTCTTCGTGGGTGACACCTATGACGTGCTCGGCGTCGACTTCTACAGCAAGAGCGACAGCCACCCGCGGTGGAACTTCAATCGCTACGGAAACACTGGCTGGTTCGTGATCGGCGGATACCAGACGCCACCGTACTTCCCGCAGACTTCACAGTTCGGCATGCGCTTCGCGGCGCCGGTTTCGGAAGTCTCGATGGACCTGTTCTCCCTGAGTCAGAACATCCAGTTCTGGGCCTACGATGCGGACGGCGTTTACATTCCGGGTGTCGTCGCCATCAATCCCGGCGGGACCTGGACGACCAAGACCATTTCGGCGCCCGAAATATCGAACATCGTCGTTCAAGGTACGGTGAACGGGTACGTCGTTGCGATGGACAACCTCTCCTTCACTTCGGCAGTCCCGCTGCCGGGGGCACTCTGGTTGGCTTTGCCCGCGACGGTGGCAATGACGCGGATCTCGCGCCGCGCGGCCGGGAGCTAGTCACGAGGTGTTGAACCGGGCGCGAGTGCAGACCACTTCCTTTCGCTCGGATGGCGACACATGGACCATGGCGTAAACGTAAAGAGGAAGACGCCCCCGTCTGCCGGCAACGATGGCGCGCCGGGCAGATCGGCTCAGGCTGCCGGAAGCGACGATATGGTGCCGGCTGCGGGACTCGAACTCGCGACCTGATGCTTACAAGGCAACTGCTCTACCAACTGAGCTAAGCCGGCACGGGGATGCCGCGGCGAGCGGCGGATGGGGGCCGGATTATAGCGCGGCGCTTGCGCCGGCTCGACCCGCGGCGGCGCCCTCAGGTATCGCCCTTGCCGAGGCCCGCACAGTCGACCGGCGCGACCGCGGCGCCTTCGAGCAGCGATTCCGGGATGTCGAGGGAATCATCGTACTCGGCGGCGAGCTGGGCTTCGACCCAGTGCCGCTCGGTGGTTTCGAAGCGCGGTACGACGACCGGCTTGAAGCCTTTCTCGCTCATTTCGGCGAGGCGGCGGTTGACCGAATCCTGCGAGCGGAACAGGCCGAGGGAGATGGCGTTCTTCAGATCGCCGCGGCGGATCAGCATGGTGTCGGTGACGCCGCGGTCGCGCAGGTCGTCGAGGATCTGCTGCGCGCGGGCCTCGCTGGTCGGCTCGAGGTAGGCCCAGAAGAAGCGGCGCTCGCGCACGCTCTCGGCGCGGCTGTGCAGCTGCGCGACGTAGTCCCTGATCCAGTCGCGGAAGCGATCGCGCGCGGCGGTATCGACGAACGGTCCCACGCTGATGCAGCGATCGGCGGCGTCGACGTGATCGAGCACTTCGGAGGTGTCTTCGCTGCGCACCCCGTCAGGCTCGCTGCCGGCCTTTGCCGCGGGCAGCTCATCGAGTTCGCCGAGCAGGGTCAGCCCGGGCGTCGACGCCGGCAGCGGCGCGTGCGCGACAACCTCGCGCGCCCGCGCGGTGACATCGCGCTGGTAGAGCCAGCCGAACAGCACGGCGTTGGCGACGAGCAGGACGACGGCGAGCCACTTGATCACGCGTCGTCTCCGGCATGCACGGCGAGGCCGCGCAGCACGAGGTCGGGCACCTGCTCACAGGGCCAGTCGATCAGCGGCAGCAGCGGGGCGGCGCCGCCGCCGGTCAGGTACCAGGCGGCGTCGGCGCAGCCATCCTGCGTGGCGAGGCGTTCGCGCACCTGGCGCAGCAGGCCAGCCACGGCCAGCGTGCAGCCGAGCGAGATGGCGTCGGTCGTGTTGTCGGCGAAACCCGCCACGGTCGCGATCGCCTCGCATTCGAGTTCGGCCGTGCCCTGCGTGAGGCTCGTGCGCATGAGCTCGGGGCCGGGAGCAATGAGACCGCCGAGATGCTCGCCGTCGGCCGTGACGATGTCGGCCGTCAGCGCGGTGCCGATGTCGATCACGCACACGGCGCCGGCGCGCTCGTGCCAGGCGGCGAGCGCGGCCAGCCAGCGATCGACGCCGAGCCGCGCCGGTTCGCGGTAGCGCGTGCGCAGGCCGCAGCGCTCACGTACCGGGCGCACGAACTCGGCCTCGATGTTCCAGCGCGCGTGCACGAACTCGGCCAGCTGGCCGGCGATGCCGGGACCGGCGACGTTCGATACCAGTACGCGCTGCGGCCCCGCGTCGAGGTGTCCGGCCGGCCAGCCGGCGAAGACGGCGTCGCCGCGCGTCGGCAGGCTCGGCCAGCCGCTCAGGCGACCATCCGTGCACCACGCGCTCTTGATCCGCGTGTTGCCGATGTCGACCAGCAGCAGCGCCGTCATCGCCTTGCGAGGTGGCCGGAGAGGAAGCGCTCGCGTGATCCGCCGTGCTCGATGATGAGCGCGCCGTGTTCATCGACGCCGCGCGCGATTCCGTGCACCGTGCGGTTGCCGAGTTCGAGCGTCACCGGCGCGTCGGCCAGCGCATCGTGACGCAGCCAGGCTTCGTGGAACGGCGCGAAACCCGTGTGCGCAAACGCTTCGAGCAGCGTGGCGAGTGCTTCGAGCAGCGCCGCGGCAAGCTCGTTACGCGAGACGGCGCGTCCGCTCGCGCCGGCGACGTCGTCGCTCGGCCGATCGATCAGCCCGCGCGCGGATTCCGGCAGCGCGGTGTTCAGGCCGATACCGATTACGGCGAGACACGGCCCGCCGGCCTCGGCACGCATCTCGATCAGGATGCCGGCGAGCTTGGCATCGTTGCGCACCACGTCGTTGGGCCATTTCAGGCGTGCATCGCGCACGCCGTGCGCTTCGAGGCAGTTCACGACGGCCAGCCCCACGGCAAGGCTCAGCGCGGAGAAGGTCGGCGGCGGCGTGTCGAAACGCCAGCCGAGGGAGAAGCACAGCCCCGTACCGGGTGGCGAGATCCAGCGATCGCCGCGCCGCCCACGGCCGGCCGTCTGGTACTCGGCGAAGAGCACGCGGCCGTGCTGCTCGGCTTCGTCGTGCGCCTTGAGCAAGCGCTCGTTGGTCGAGTCGGTGATACCGGCGACTGCGATCTCGCGCCAGGCGGCACAGCCTGCGCGCGCCAACAGGCTGCGGATCAGTGCGCCATCGAGCGCCTCGAAACCGCCACCGAGGCGATAACCCTGCGCGGGCGTGGCGTCGATCGCGATGCCCTCGTCGCGCAGGCGCCGCACCTGGTTCCACACCGCCGCCCGCGTCACGCCGAGACGGGCGGCGAGTTCCGCACCGGGATGCTCGGCACCGTCGGCGAGCAGGCCGAGCAGTTCTAGCGCGCGCCGCACGGGTAATTCCCCGGGCAGACACGCAGGCCCGCGGGTGCGGCACGCGCGCTCCGCCCGGCGCCGCTCACTAACCGCGCGCGCGCCGCTGGGCGGCGCCCGTTAGCGGCGCCCTGCCCGAGGCAGGATGTTTGCGCCCCGCTCTGCCCGGGCGGCCACCACCTCGCGAACGCGTCGCACGCGTGGCACCGGGCAGCGCGGCCGCGCCGCGGACGTGACGCGTGCTCCGGGCGATCCAGAACCACCGGCCTCGCAGCCACCATCAGTCCCGCGAGCGGCCAGGCCCGCGCGGCCCGTCCCGGTCACCGTCGTCGTCCTCGTCAGCGTCGCGCGGATCGACCGGGGGAATCGTGCCTTCGCTGGTGACGTCGAAGAAGTCGTCCATCGACGGCAGATCGGTCACCACGTCCTCGGGCCGCAGCGTCTCGTCCGCGCCGTCCTCGTCGGCGAACGCATCGCGCTCGCGCAGCGAAGCATCGAAGGTCTCGGTCTCCATGAATTCGTCGAGACTGATGTCGCCCGCCGCGTCCGCCGCGCCGTCCACCTGGTCGGGCGAGCTCGGCACGAGCGTCTCCGACTCGGTGAACGCCTCGTCGAGGTCGGCCGCCGGGAACGGGCGTGCCGTGACCAGTTCGGGGACCTCGTCCTCGTCCGTCGGCACGTCCTCGTCGTGGAAGCGCGACGCGCCCATGTCGTAGGGGCTGGAGGTGCTGCCGAGCTCGTCGTCGTCGAAGAAGGCCGAGGCCTCGGCGTCGAAATCGTCGGGATCGCCGGCGCTCGCGGCGTCGCCGGGCATGGCGGTCGGCGCGGCGGTGTCGTCTTCCGCCGCGCCGAAGACCTCGTCTTCGGCGTCATCAGCGCTCGCCGCGGCGCTGATGGCGGCGGCACGGTCGAG
>JAUIFX010000124.1 GCA_030429865.1 Gammaproteobacteria bacterium
CCGCGTCGAGGCTGGCGCCCGCCGGCACGATCCCGTTCAGGTGCAGCAGGTAGGCCGTCACCGCGTAGACCTCGTCGTCGCTCAGGGACCACGGCGCGTCCATCGGCATGGCCCGGCGGATGAAATCGAACAGGGTCGTCGCGTAGGGCCAGTAGGTGCCGATGGTCTGGTCGGGCTGCTCCGCCTGCAGGTCGGGACGGCCGCCGGCGAGTTCGCCGCCGGGTCCGCCACGGCCGCCGGCGCCGTGGCAGGCGATGCAGCGCGTGGCGTAGACCCGCGCGCCCTCGGCCACCGTGCCGCGCCCGGGGGGCAGGCCCCGGCCGTCGGCGAATACGATGCTCGTCTCAGCGGCGACAACGGCCGCGTCGAGGCCCCGCCCAAGTTCGGGCAAAGTCTCGTGAGCGCCGCAAAAACTCGAAATAAAAAATAATAAAAACAATATATTATCTTTCATTTCTAATCCCATTTCTCATCCATGAACAGGTCTTCCAACGGGGTCGTCTCCGGCGGCGTGTCGACATACGCGTGGGTGAGATAACCGTCAGCGGCGACCGCCCAGCTGACGATGGCGTTGTAGTGGTAATACCCGTGACGACCCCGCTCGGCGAGGAGCTCGGCACGGCTTGGTTGGACCCGGCCGGTTTCATCGGTGACCCGGCTCTGCAGTACCGCCGGTCCGCCCGACCAGCGCCACGGCGCGCGGAAGCGCGTGAGCGCGGCCGGTAGCACCGGCTCCGCGAGCGCCGCCTCGGCCCAGCTCTCGCCGCCGTCGGCGGAGACCTCGACCCGGCTGACACGGCCGTGGCCGGACCAGGCCAGCCCGCTGATCTCGTAGAAGCCGGGCGAGGGCAGGCGCATCTGCGCGGACGGCCGCGTGATCAGCGACTTGGGCCCCATCGTGAACGTGAACTGGCGTGCGCGGCCGTCGGGCATGAGCTCGGTGTAGCGCGCCGTTTCGTTGCGCGCCATGGCCGGTTGTTCGGCGAGATAGAGATTCTTCAGCCATTTCACGTTCAACACGCCTTCCCAGCCCGGCACCAGCAGGCGGAGGGGATAGCCCTGCGCAGGACGGATCCGTTCGCCGTTCTGGAACAGGGCGAGCAGGCAATCGTCGCGCGCCTTGCTCAGGGGAATACTCATCGTCAGCGAGAACGCGTCGGCGCCTTCGGCGATGACCCAGCGCGCCTTCGCGTCGACTTCGGCCTGGTCGAGCAGGGGCGCAAGCGGCACCCCGGTCCATTCGCTGGCCGACACGAGGCCGTGGAAATTCCCCGCGGTGGTCTGCACCGGGCGGCGGCGCCAGGCGGCATTGCTGTTGCCGCCACATTCGACGAAGCACTGGCGGGACACGCGCGGGTAGCGCAGCAGGGCCTCGATGTCGAACTCGAGCGGGCGCGCCACGGCACCACCGATTCGCAGGCGGTGCAACGCGGGATCGATGTCCGGGATGCCGTTATGATGCCGCTCGAAGTGCAGCCCGTTCGGCGTCAATGCGCCGTCGAGCTGCTCGAGCGGCGTCCACGAGATGCCATTGCCGGGCACGCCCTCGGTGGCCGCGATCCAGCGCACCACGCTGCGTTCGTGCGGCGACGGCTGGCCGTAGTTCTCGAATGGCCGGCCCGGAGCACGCTGGGTGGGCACGAGGGCGTCGCGCGGCGCCGCCGCGAGGGGGGCAGTGAAGGAGAGGGTGAGGCCACCGAGCGTACCGCGCAGAAACACGCGGCGGTCGAGCAGGCCGTTACCGGCAACCGGCGCGCCTGGCCAGTGTTCAGAAAGCTCTGAAGGTTTATCTTTCATTGCCTTGATATAGATACGTTTTTCTATGAAATTCTGTGTCGCAACGGGGCCCGATACGAAAGCAGATTGCGTGTCGGAACGCGCCCTGGCGCGGTTGCCGGGCCCAGCTCCTCATGCACCTGAGAACTCACATTAAGCATGCTTAGTTATTCTTATAAAACAAATTATTATTGTTATTTTATGATGTTGTTTGTAAATTTTTGCGTGCTGCTGTTGCGGCAATCGGGGCACGCTCGGGCACGGTGCGCGTGAGCAGCTCGGTCATCGTCGTCGGCGGCTCCATGGCCGGGTTGTGTGCCGGCGCCTTGCTCGCGCGGCGCGGCGTCGAGGTCACTGTCCTCGAACGCTCGCACGAGGATCTCTCGGGACGCGGCGCGGGGATCGCCATTCACCGCGAACTGTTCGAAGTACTGACGGCACTCGACATCGACCCCGGCGACGCCGTCGGTGTCCACGCCACCGGGCGGCAGGTCTTCGACGCCGACGGCGAAGTCGTCGCCCGGCTCGAACAGCCCCAGGTGTTCACTTCCTGGGGGCTGGTCTACCGCATGCTGCGCGGCGCCTTCTCCGGAGCGCGCTTTCTCAAAGGTAAGACGGTCGACGGCGTCCGGCAACAGGGCGACGGTGCAACCGTGCACTGCAGCGATGGCACCCACTACGAGAGCGACTGGGTGATCGCCGCCGATGGCAGCCGCTCGGCGCTGCGCGCCCGGCTGCTGCCGGCGCTCGCGCCAAGGTACGCCGGCTACGTCGCCTGGCGCGGCCTCGTGCTCGAGCAGGCGCTCGACGGCCGGACACGGGCGGCGCTCGAACACCGCATGAGCTTCGTCCTGCCGCCCGGCGAACACATGCTGTGCTACCTCGTCGCGGGTCCGAACGACGACCTGCGGCCCGGACACCGCTGGTACAATTGGGTCTGGTACCGGCCGGTGGCGGCGGGCGCGCCGCTGGCCGACCTGCTGACCGACGCGGGGGGCCATCACCACCGGGACGGCATCCCGCCACAGCGCATCCGCGAGACGCACATCGCGGCCCTGCAGGACGCCGCCGGGCGGCTCTTGCCACCGGTGCTGCGCGCCGTGGTCGCCGCCACGCCGCGGCCGTTCCTGCAAAGCATCGTCGACGCGGCGGCGCCCGCACTGTGGCACGGGCGCACGTTCCTGGTCGGCGACGCCGCGAGCACCGCGCGACCGCACGTCGGCCTCGGCGTGTCGAAGGCCGCCGGCGACGCGCTGACCCTGAGCGGGGCGCTCGCCGGCCCCCGCGCAACGCAGGCCGAAGCCCTGGCACGCTGGAACGCCGAACGCGTCGGCGTCGGCCACGCCGCCCTGGACTGGGGCCGGCGTCTCGGCAGCTATATCGGAGGGACGCCCGCCGACGCGGCACGCGCCGCCGAGGCACGGCATTACCGGCAACCCGACGTCGTCATGCGCGAAGTCGCCTGCCCGCAGCCCGAACGCTTCCTCAACCCGTAATCCCGTTTCCGAGCGCAGACCCGAACCGGCCAAAACTCGAGCAAAAGTGTCAGACACTTTTGCGGTGCGCCGCCGAGCCTGCGCAGGTCAATGGTGTCTGACACTTTTGCGGTGCACGGCGAAACGTGCGCAGCGCAAGCGTGGCAGACACCGGGCGGCGTCCCGGGCGACGTCGGCCGCGTTTTCCCAGATACGGAACTTCGCATAATGTATATTATGTTAAATTATGGCTGCGCGCTTCACGTGGTCACGGGCGTTGCCGGCCTGCCGGCGTCAAGGACGCCGCGCGCCGGCCGCTACCCTGGCAACGATTGTTCACATCAGGGACGGCGCCGCCGCCATGCGTGAAGACATCAACCGGCTGCTCGACAATGTCGACCGCCTGTTCACCTTGCCCGAGGTCTACCTGCGCCTGCGCGAGCTGCACGACGACCCGTCGTCCGGCATCGCCGATTTCGCGCGCGTCGTCGCCACCGATGCCGCGCTCGCCGCGCGCGTGCTGCGCATCGCCAACAGCGCGCTGTTCGGCTTCGCCTCGCGCATCGACCGCCTCGATCGCGCCCTGACCCTGATGGGTACCAGCCAGCTGCACGACCTGGTGCTGGCGAGTACGGCCATCGACCGCCTGTGCCGCGTCTCTTCCGGCAGCCTGGACATGACCCTGTTCTGGCGACGATCGATCGAATGCGCCGTGCTTGCACGGTGCCTCGCCGAGCGCCGCCTCGCGGTCGACTCGGAGCGCTATTTCCTCATGGGACTGCTGCACGACGTCGGCCATCTCGTGCTGCTGCAGACGCGCGCCGCCGAGCTCGACGCGATCCTGGCCGAGTCCGCGCGCAGCGGCGAGAGCCTGCTCACGCTGGAACGCCGCAAGCTCGGCTACGACTACGGCCAGGTCGGCGCGGCGTTACTGGAGCGCTGGCGGCTGCCCGCGCCGCTGTGCGCGGCCGTCGGCCACCACCTGCACCCGCATCGCGACGATCCGCACGCGTTCGAAGCCGCCATCCTGCACATCGCGGTGTTTCTGGGCTCGGATTACGAAGGTCGGCAGCCGCCGCTGGAGACGCTGTCGCTCGATCCCGAAGCGCTCGCGGTATGCCCGTTCGACGCCGAGGAGCTGGCCGAGGTGCGCGCGGTCTGTGCAGCCGGCGTCGCCGAAGCGATCCGCCTGATCATGCCGGGGCCACGCCAGGCCAGCGACGCCCCCGCCGCCTGAACGAGATCACCGCGCGCTGAAAGAAGCGCGCGGGTGGCGGACTCGGCCTCCCAGTCCCCCATCCCTCTGCCCGGTACTGGTGGCGTGGGCGCCCTCCCCCGTGCCTAACGCGACGCCCCGCCTGCATGGTCGGCGGGGCACGCGACGATCTCCCGCGCAGGTCCAGGAAGCTAGCTCCAGGATTATCGAACCGCAGCCAATCCTCGAGACGCCGTCGGCAGCAGTACAGCCCAGCGGTCAGTCGTCGCCGCCCAGCCAGCCGCCGTCGACGGCGAGAATCGAGCCCGTCGTGAAGCTCGACGCGCTGCTCGCGAAATACAGCGCCGCACCGACGATTTCGTGCGGTTCGCCGCCGCGCTTCAGGGCCATGCGCTCGGCGCGCTGGGAAAACGCCTCCATGTCCCAGGCCTTGGAGATGTCGGTGAGGAAGGGCCCGGCCATGATGCAGTTCACGCGCACCGCGGGCCCGTAGGCGTGGGCAAAGGCCTGGGTGATCATGTTGAGTCCGGCCTTTGCCGCGCCGTACGGCTGCGACCCGGGGCTCGGGCGCATCGACGCGGTGCTCGAGATATTGATGATGCTGCCGCCCGCACCGTCCATCATGCGCTTGCCGACGAGCGCCATGAGCCGGAACGGTGCCTTCAGGTTGAGCGCCACGACCTTGTCGAACAGTTCTTCGCTGATTTCCTCCAGTGACGGATACAACGGCGACATGCCGGCGTTATTGACGAGGATGTCGACACGCCCGAACTCGCCGTAGACCGCCTCGACCATCGGTTCGAGTTCGTCCCAGTGGCCCACGTGGCAGCCGTAAGCGAACCCGCGCCGGCCGCGCGCCGCGATCTCGCCGACCACCGCCTCGCAACTCTCGCGCTTGCGGCTGATCACCGCGACGTCCGCGCCACGTTCGGCGAACGCGAGCGCCATCTGCCGGCCCAGGCCGCGGCTGCCGCCGGTGACGAGCGCGACCTTGCCGCTCAGATCGAATACGTCCTCTGCCATCTCTCCCCCTTCTGGTGTTGTCGAAGCCGACCGACACATTACCCAATTCGTGCCGGTTTCCGCGAGTCGTCGCGCGCCCGCCGCGCGCAGGTCGCCGGCAGCCGGCGCGATGCGGCCGTTTCACGATCCCCTCAAAAAAAAAAGGGGGCCGATCCGGGCCCCCAGGAATGTTGCATTGTCAAACCGGTGCGCCTGGCGAAACGCACCCCGGCAGTGTGGGAGGAAGCAACTGGTAGTCCTTTACCTCATGAAAGAATGCATCGCCTCGCGGTAACCGGCGAGGACGGCCGGCGCGGCCACGTCCTGCAGCGCCGGGGCCTCGAACGCCTGGTTGAGCGCGACCTCTTCGAGCGCGGGACGCTCGCCGCGGTAGATCAGGCCGAGCGGCAGACGGCCCTGCTCGCGCAGCTCGCTCATGCGCACGAACGCCTGCGCGCGGTTGCCGGCGTCGTAGCCGTCTTCGGCATCGACGTCGTAGACCGCGGTACGCCAGTCGCGATAGGTGTCGTTGTAGGTGACGCAGGGCGAGAGCACCTCGAGATAGGACATGCCGCGCCCGGCCGCGGTGTGCTCGAGGGCGGCCTTGGTCAGTGCGAGGAGCTGCGCCGGTGCGCCGCTGTACCCGCGCGCGAGGAAGGTCGAGCCGGGTATGCTGAGTCCCAGCATGATCGGGTCGAGATCCTCTTCGATGTTGTCGCCGTAACCGAACGGCGCGGTGGGCGACGGCTGTCCCTTGGTCAGGCCGTAGGTGCCGTTGTTCATCACGATGTAGGTGACGCCCGGGTTGCGCTTGAAGGCGTGCATCAGGTGGCCGCCGCCGATGGCGTAGCCGTCGCCGTCGCCACCGACGCCGATCACGGTCAGTTCCGGATTGGCCAGCTTGGCGCCGGTCGCCGTCGGCAGCACGCGGCCGTGCAGCGCGTGGTAGCCATAGCACGACAGGTTGTTCTGCAGTGAACCCGAGCAGCCGATGCCGGCGATCACCATGCGCTCGTGCGGCGGCACGCCGAGTTCCTCGAGGGCGTTGACGAGCGCCTGCAGCACACCGAAATCGCCGCAGCCGGCACACCAGATGGGACGGGCGGGAGTGAATGTAGTGGTCATGCGACTTCGACCTCCTTGACGCCGAGATCGCCGAGTACGCGGCGGACGATCTCTTCGGCCCGCATCGGCGTGCCGTCGTACTTGAGAATGTTGTGGATATTGGACGCCTCGCCGCCCTGGGCGACGATCAGCTTGCCGAGCTGCGCGGTCGCGCTGTACTCGACGACGTAAGTCCGCTTGCAGCGCCGCGTGAACGTCGGTGTCTCGTCGAGCATCGGGAACAGGGTCCGCGGCTGGTGGTACTGCGCGTACACGCCCTGCTCGGCCAGCAGGTCGATGGCCTCGAGGATCACACCGTAGGTCATGCCGACGCCGATGAAGCCGATGTCGGCGGTCTCGACGCCGTGGTTCACGGCGCGCGGCAGGTCCGGTTTCATCGACTCGAGCTTGCGCTGGCGCTTGTCCATCATCTTCACGCGGTTCACCGGGTCGGTCGAGACCAGGCCCCATTCGTCATGCTCGTTGCCGGTGACGAGGGACATGCCGCCCGGCGTACCGGGCGCAGCAAAGGCCGACACGCCGTCGTCGGCGAACGCGTAACGCTTGTAGGACTCGGCCTGCGCCAGGCCCTGCTCGTCGAGGCGCTTGCCGCGATCGACGACGACCTTCTCGAGATCGAAGGGGTCGACGGTGGCAAGGTTCTGCGACAGCCCCTGGTCGAGCGCCATGAACACCGGGCACTGGTACTTCTCGGCGAGGTTGCCGGCATCGACGGCGAGGTGGAAGCACTCCTCGGGCGTTCCCGGGGCGAGCACCACGCGCGGGAAGTCACCGTGGCCGCCGTAGACCATCAGGTTGACGTCGCTCTGCTCCGGCTTGGTCGGCAATCCCGTGCTCGGGCCACCGCGCTGGGCGTCGACGACGATCAGCGGGATCTCGGCCATGCCGAGCTGGCCGATACCTTCCTGCATCAGCGACAGGCCCGGACCGCAGGTCGCGATCATCGTGCGGGTGCCGGTCAGCGCCGCGCCGATCGCCATGTTCACCGCCGACAGCTCGTCCTCGGCCTGGCGCACGACGCCGCCGAACTTCGGCATCCACTTGACCAGCCATTCCATGATGTCGGTCGAAGGCGTGATCGGATAGCCGGCGAAGAAGCGCCCGCCGCCGACGAGGAAGCCGAACGCGACCGCCTCGTTGCCGGTGATGAGCATGTGCGGCCGGGTCTCCTTGCCGACGATGTCGTACATGCCGGCGCCGACGCTCAGCCCGACCTCGTCGGCAAGCTGGCAGCCGATGGTCAGCGCATCGAGGTTGTACTTCAGCGCCTGCGCGCCGCGGCGGCCGAAACGCTTTTCGAACGACGTGCGCATGTCCGCGTCGGCGAGGCCGAGCAGGCGGCCGATGACGGCGAAGGAGATGCTGTTCTTGTAGATATCGCGGCGGAAGGTGCGCACCGCGTGGCGGCTCAGCGGCACGCCGATGACGCGGGTCCCGGCCGGCACGCCGTGCCCTTCGGGCAGGCCGCCACCCGAGTTGTCGTAGATAACGACGCTGCGCTCGTTGAGGCGGTAGGCATGCTTCTTCACTGCCAGCACGTCGAACGCGACGAGCAGGTCGATATCGCTGCCGATACACAGGCGCTCGCCGTTGTAGGCACGCAGGGTCGCGGCGGTGATGCCGCCCTTGATGCGCGAGAGCACGTCCCGCTCGGTGTACACGCGCAGGCCGTAGCCGCGCAGCACGTCGGCGAGAATGTTGATGACGGTCAGCGAACCGTCGCCACCCTGGCCGGAGACGATGACGTTGAGGTCTTCGAGTTGTCGCTTCGCGGTGCTCATGCGGCATCCTCCTTCTTGGCCGCTGCCTTTTTCTTCTTCGGCGGCGGGGGCGGCAGCGGCCGCCACTCACGCGGTGAGTTGCCCGGCTCCCAGCCTCGGTAGTAGTTCTTCGGATCGAGATTGCCGATCGCCTCGCGCTCGGGCAGCGTCGGCATCAGCGCCGGCAGCGGCCGGTTGCGCTTGTAGATCGACAGCCGCGCGACGAGATCCTTGCCCTTGGGTTCCTCGTCGAACTCCTTGGTCTCGACCCAGCCGTCGGCGACCAGCGCCTGCCACGCCTTGTGGCCGGCCTCGGTACGGATGACGGTGAACGTCCAGCCATCGATGCCGATGCCGCCGAGCCCGATGTCGGCGTTCTCGGCCGAGTAGTCCATGCAGTAGAGGCAGGCCGGGCGCGCGTACTTGCCGAAGGCCTTGAGCGACTTCACTTCCTCGCGGCCGTCGCGCAGCTTGATCTCGACGCGGCCCTTGATGTTGATGTTGGTGATGTCCTTCTTCGGCACCTCGAGCTCTTCGGCGAGCCAGTCGATGCCCTTCTCGGTGAACGACTCCGAGCAGAACAGGCCGATGACCAGGCCGATGTTCTGGCGGTACCACTCGGCGACGTCGAGGCGGATGCTCGAGTGCTGCTGCTGGCGCACGCCGTCGACCTGGCACGGCACGCCGACCACGGCGAGCGGCGCGATGTTCTTCTTCATCGCCTCGACCAGCGCCAGCGTGTTGGGCTGGTAGGTGTAGCGCGACCGCGCGCCAGCGAGCACCTGCTCCGCGGTCGTCTGCAGCATCGACGAACCCATCTGCGGATTCTCGGCGTGCTCCTCGCCGGCCACGACGCCCTTGAGCGTGCCACTCTTGAGGCCGTGCAGCAGCAGCGCCGTGCACACGCCGCCGTCCTGGCCGTTCTCGGCCCAGACCTTCTCCGTCGCGCGGGCATACACGCCGTAGGCGTAGCCGCCGAAGCCCTCGTCCTTGACCGGCTCCATGAGACCGATCTGGGACTTGATGTCCTGGTCCGTCGGGCGCAGCACGGGGCAGGCGTCGACACACAGCTCGCAGTAGACGCAGGCGTTCTCGCGCGCGGCGACGGGTTTCTCCTCGGCGTAATCGAACACGTCGACCGGGCAGATGGTCACGCAGGCCGCGCAGCCGATGCACTTGCCCGGGTTGACCACCTCGTCCATCAGCATGTCGACGGCCTTGAAACCGCCGCGGTTGTATTCCGAGCGCCAGGCGTAAGCCCATTCGTTGGGGTCGGCGCCCTCTTCGAGCAGGGTGTGGTAGCGCTCCTGCACTTCCTTGGTCAGATGATCGAGATCCAAGTGAGACTCCTTCACATTAGCTGTGAGCCGCGTGGCGTGTGCGCGCCACTTCGTTAGAATTGCAGGCCACGACGGCCATCACGGGCACATCATCGACATGCCGAAATCCGGGAAACCCACACTGCATCGCGACGCCTGGCTGAAAAAAGCACTCGACGTGCTGTTCTCGCAGGGCATCGGCAACGTCAAGGTCGAGACGCTCGCGCGCGAACTCGACGTGACCAAGGGCAGCTTCTACTGGCATTTCAAGAATCGTGACGAACTGCTGCACCAGATGGTCGACTGGTGGCGGGACAAGCAGCGTGCCTTCATCGCGGGCCTGGACGTCATCCACATCACGGACGCGCCCAACCTGATCAAATCGGTTATCGAGTTCACGGATCACACCGATGACTCCCGCCATGACGTCGCGATGCGCGAGTTCGCGCGCTTCGACGACTACGCCGCGGCCGCGGTCGCGGATATCGACCGCCGCCGCATCGACTACCTGCGTGCCGTTTTCGAAGCCGCCGGCTTCGAGAACGCCGAGGCGCTGCTGCGCGCGCAGGCGCTGTACTTCTACCAGGTGGGCGAGTACACGACTTCGCTCAACCTGTCCGACGAACTCCGCGACGATCTCGCCGAACGCCGCTTCCGCCTGCTCATCGGCAACGCCCCGAAGGCCTGATTCGAATGCGGCCCGGCAGCCCCCTGCAGGCGCCATACCGGGCCGTACCGTACGCAAACGTATGGTACTGGCGCGGCACTATACCGGGGCGTATGGAGGGATGCAACGGCGACCGCCGCCGGCGGGGCAACGCGGCCCAGGTTCGCCCCGGGCATTCATCGACCGAGGGCCCGCCGCGACAACCTGCCGGCAGCCGCGGCGGCGCGCGCCCGCGCTAGTCCGCGGCGCGGGCGCGGGGGTGAGGGCGCCAGGCCCGCGCCCGCGTGCCGCGGGAACCGGCCCGACGCGTTCGCGCGGCGTTCAGAAGTCCGAGCCGGCCCACTTGAACGGCCCGTAGAGGCCCTGCGCGATGTCGAGGCGATCGCGTTGCGCGCCACCCAGCCACATCTGCACGATCTTGTAATCGCGCATGTATTTCTCGACGTGGCTCTCGTAGGCGTAACCGGCCGAGCCCATCAGTTCCATCGCGCGGTTGCACACCATCTGCGCGGTGTCGCCGGCGTAGGAGCGGGCGGCCGAGCACTTCGCCTTCATTTCCTTCGTCCACGGCGCGCCGTAGACGTCGGGCCGCGTCACCTGCCAGGTCACCGAGAGGTAGTACTGCCGCGCGATGTCGATGGCGCGGTACATCTCGGCGAGGTAGGTCGCGAACAGCGAACGCTCGCGCATCGGCGTGCCGGCGATGATGCGGTGCTGTGACCAGTCGAGCACGATCTCGAGCACCGCCTCCGACAGGCCGACCAGGCGCGCGGCACCGGCGAGACGACCGAGCGCGATGATGAAGCCGGAAACGAGCTGCGCACCCTGCCCGGGCTCGGTATCGATGCGGTAGCGCTTGGGGATGCGCACGTCGTTGTACCAGATGTCGGAATTCGACTCGGTGTAGGAGAAACCCATCTTCTCGTAGGGATTGGAGAATTCGAGCCCCTTGGCGTCCGGCGGCACGTAGAACAGGCCAACACCATCGGCGCCCGCGTTCGGGTCGGTCGTCGCGACCGTCCAGTAGCCGAGGTGGCCTTTCATGTGCGCGCTCTGGAAGCGGTCGAGGTAACCCGACGGTCCGGGCCACAGCTTGTGGCCGTTGATGACGTAGTCACCGCCATCCTCTTTCGCAATCACGCGCAGGGTGCGGTACTGCAGCGCCGGGTCCTCGACATTGGCGCCGCCGGCCGGCTCGGTGATGGCGACGCAGGCGGTCCACGAGTCCTCGCCAACAATGCGCGGGGCGAACTCCTCGAGCAGGTCGTCGCGCTTAGCCGCGACCATGCACGACACGATCCAGTGGATCTTGCCGACCTTGGTCGCAAGTCCGATGTCGGCGCGCGACAGCTCTTCGTTGATCATCTGCCGTACGACCGGCGAGTAGCCCAACCCACCCCAGCTTTCGGGCAGGTTGGTCTTGGTCACGCCGAGGTCGACGAGCTTGGCATAGAGCCGGTGCAGGGTCTCCTTGGCGAGCTTGTCGTCGCGATGCCAGCCGCCTTCGAGATCGTGGCGGTAGGGCATGACTTCCTTGGTGATGAAATCGCGGATGTGCTCGGCGATGGCGATTTCGTCCTCGGTACAGAACGCCTGCGTGTATTTCTGGCGCGGCTCGAGCAGGCGGTAGCCTTCCTCGACACGGCTCTCGAAGCTCTCGGCGGCTTGTGCGTTCATGGGTGCGTCACTCTCCTGATGTTCGCGGGGCTCGCGCGATTCTCCCGCGTCCGGGGGCACCAACGCAAAATCCGCCCGGCAACGCAGTGCGGACATCGTCCCAGCGCGGGACACCCGGTGCTGCCGAACCGCGGGCCTTGCTCCTTGACGTGTTGAAGGCGGGGGCGTCGACCACCCCCGGCACGTTCAAGGCCAGCGAGCCCGCCCCCCTCGCGCGTCCACCACTCGAAGGAAGACCCGCGTGCTATTCGGCGCTCCACGCGCCGTAACCGCCGGCGAGCGAGACGACGTTCGTCCAGCCCATCTCGCCGAGCGCCCGCGCCGCCATCGCCGAGCGCCCGCCGCTCTGGCAGTAAACCACGACCGGCGCAGCGCGATCGGCAAGCCTGGGCTCCGCGCCGGCTTTCCATTCGAGCACCCCGCGCGGGATGCACACGGCGCCGTCGACGGTGCCCTTCTCCCATTCCGCCGGCTCGCGCACGTCGACGAAGACCGCGCCGCCTGCCTCGAGCTCGCGGGCCCGCGCGACGTCGACCTCCGTCACCGCCGCACGTGCTGCCTTGACCAGTTCTTCTACCGTTTTGGCCATGTTCGATACACCTCGTTTCATGCAGGTTGAAGGGATACAGGCGAGTCTACGCGCCTGGCCGATGACGACCTGATCGTGGTCAGTCGCGCGGCGATCGAGACGCCGACCCGGGCGACAACGGCGCCGGCGGCACCCCGGCCGCGGCCGGCCTCAGCGATGCAGGCCGCCATCGACGACAAACTCGCCGTTCGTACAGTACGCGCTCTCGTCGCTGGCGAGGAAGACGACCAGGTTGGCGACCTCCCCGGCCGTACCGGCGCGCCCCAGCGGCACCGTGCGCAGCACCCGGTCGAGCTTGCCCGAGGTCACCGCGGGCGTCTGCGCCATCATCTCCGTGTCGATGAAGCCCGGGTGGACCGAGTTGACGCGGATGCCGTAGCGGCCAAGCTCCTGCGCGGCATTCTTGCTCATGCCACGCACCGCCCACTTGCTCGCACCGTAGGCGAAGGCGCCGACCGTGCCTTCCATGCCGGCCAGCGAGGAGACGTTGACGATGCTGCCGCATCCCGCCGCGCGCATGTGCGGCGCGACCGCTTTCATACCGAGGAAGACGCCGACCTGGTTGACGGCGATGACCTGCTGGTAGTCCGCCAGCGAGGTCTCGGTGAGACGACCGTCGCGGAAGATGCCGGCATTGTTGACGAGCACGTCGATGCGGCCATGGGCGGCGATCACGGCATCGACCACCGCCGACCACGCGGCTTCGTTGGCGACATCGTGATCGAGGAAAGTGACGCCCTCGGCAAGCGCCGCGCCCGGTTCGATGACGTCGGTGGCGTAGACCGTTGCCCCTTCGGCCGCGAACAGGGCGGCCTCGCAGGCGCCCTGGCCGCGCGCCGCCCCGGTGATGATGGCGATCTTGTCGTCGAGACGGCCCATGTCAGTCTCCCAGGAAGCGTTCGATCGCGGCCGCCACCGCGGCCGGCTCGTCGAGTTCGGCGAGGTGGCCGGCGCCCGGGATGTCGACCAGTCGTGCATTGCCGCCGGCGAGGCCGGCCATGCGCTCGAGGTAGCTGCGCGGGATGACGCGGTCGGCTTCGCCGCGCAGCAGCAGCAGCGGCACGGCGAGCCGGTGCAGGCGCTTGTCGAGGCCGGTGTTGCCGGTCGGGAAGAGCAGCCGCGCGGTCGCCTCGAGCGCGCGCATCTGCTCGACCTTCCACTCGACCGCGTCGGCGTCCTCCGGCTGCTCGATGAAGGCCTTGTAGGTTTCGCGGTCGCGGCACATGAAATCCGGCAGGTGGCCGGGACGCAGCGCCCAGATGTCGGTCGCCGGTTCGCTGGCGTCGAACAGGCCGAACGGCCCGATCAGCGCGAGCCGTCGGACCGTGCCTGGCCACACCGCGGCAACATCGGCCGCGAGCGCGCCGGAGGCCGACACGGCGACGAGGTCGGCGCCGTCGAGGCCGGCGGCGATGAGAATGTCGCGCGTCGCGAGCAGCCAGTCGAATACACTGTCGAGCTCGTCGTGCCCGGTCGCCCCCGGCAGCCCGGGCAAGGACGGCGCCACCACCTCGCGGTGCTCGGCCAGCGCATCGAGAAACGGCGTCCAGCGCGGCAGCCCGCCGATCCCGGGCAGGAAGCCGACCGGCGCCCCGCTGCCCTTGCGCCACACGCGCACCGGGTGGCCGTTGACCTCGAGCACCTGTTCGCCCGGCGCTGCGCTCATCACGCCGCCTCCGTGCGTGCGCGGCGCGAGGCCTCGAGCGGCTTGACCCACCAGTGGTCTTCCCACTCGTCCTCGAACAGGTCGCGGATCTGCGGCATCACTTTCTCGGCGAACAGGCGCGTGTTGTAGCGCGTCAGGTCCTTGCTCATGTTGCCGAACTGGAGCAGCAGCATGAGATGGCCGACGCCGAGGTCGAGCGCGATTTCGCGCAGCTTGTCCGCGACTTCATCCGGGTCGCCGCACAGCACGTAGCCGTTCTCGACGATACCCTCGAAGTCCTTCGCGCTCTGGTTGATCGATGGCCCACCGCCGGCCGAGGCGCGCGCCGCGAGCTGCACCTGCGATTCGACGCGCGCGCGAATCGTCGCCTCGGTCATGTAGCCCGGCGGCACGACCCAGCGCGGATCGACGTGCAGGCAGCGGCCGTAGAAGTACTCCGCCGGCTCGCGGTAGAGCTCCATCGCCTCCTGCTTGGTCTCGCCGACGCCGATGAACTGCAGGAAGCCGGCGCGGAACGGGTTGCGATCCTTGCCCAGGCGGTCCATCTCGGCCCAGTAGCCGTGCATCTGTTCGCGCGCGATCTTGTAGCCGAAGTAGGACAGGAAGCAGTACGGCACG
>JAUIFX010000001.1 GCA_030429865.1 Gammaproteobacteria bacterium
GACCTGACCATCCATTCGCGCAGCGAGTTCATCGCCTGTGCCTACTACGCTTCGCTCGGGTTCGCCGTGCCGGCGGCGATCGGCATCGCCTTCGCCGAACCGCAATGGCGGCCGCTGGTGCTGGTCGGCGACGGCGCGTTCCAGATGACCGGCATGGAGGTCTCCACGGCCGCCCGCTACGGTCTCGCCCCCATCATCGTCGTGCTCGACAACGCCGGCTACGGCACCGAGCGGCCGATGCTCGACGGTCGTTTCAACGATGTGCAGCCATGGACCTTCGCCGAGGTGCCGCGCATCGTCGGCAGCGGGCGCGGCTACGAGGTAGCGACCGAGAGCGCTTTCGAAGAAGCGCTGGCGAGCGCCATCGCCGATCGCGAAAGGCTCTCGATCATCCACGTGCGCCTCGCCAGCGACGACATCTCGCCGGCGCTGGAGCGCCTCACGAGCCACCTTCGCGAACGGGTATGACGACGGCCGGCTGGCCGGGCGCGGACCAGGCCCGCTCAGGCGGCCGCCGCGGGCGCCTGGGCGGCCGCGTGCTGCGCGGTCACGCCGACTTCGAGCGCCTCGAACCAGTCGAGGAACCGCTTGACGTCATCGCCACGGAACAGGCGCCCGTGCTGCGGCGCCATGATGTCGATGTCGAGTTGCCTCACGCGCGCAATCCAGTCGTTCTTGGCCCGGTTCGACGGCATCCAGCGCCGATGGAACAGCTCCATCCTCGGCACGTGCGCGCCGAAGTCATCAACGAACATCGGCGCGCCGGCCGGCTCGAGCGCGGCGCCGATGTCACCGCTCATGAGGACGCGGGCGACGGGATCGTAGACATGGAAGTTGCCCGAGGAGTGCAGGTAGTGCGCGGGCACGAAATGAAGCTTCACCGAGGGCAGGTCCAGGGTCATGCCCTCGTCGGGGATGCCGACGTACTCGATGTTGTGGCAGCCGAAGTGCTTGAGGAAGCCCTCCCACAGCCACGGCGCGTAGAGCTTGGCATGCGGCACCGCCTTGTCCCACAGGCCGAGCGAGGAAATGATGTCCGGGTCCTGGTGTGACGCGAACAGGTACTTGATCTCGCTGATGTCACAGCAGCTGGCGACGGCCGGCAGCATGGCCGAGAACGTCTCGATGCCGCCCGGGTCGAGCAGGAAGCTCACACCCTGGTCGCGCACCAGGTACTGGTTGGTGTCGATGATGTGGCTGAGCTTGTCCGGATCGCGGCCGAAGACGTGCCAGTGGTGACGACCGCTGAAGATTTCAGTGCGTAGCATGGATGACTCCCGGCGTCCGCAGGGACGCGCGCCTCAATTGATTTCGCGTAGCAGCGACTGGCATTTCATGACAACGTCGCGGATGTGCTGCGCGGCGTGATCGACGGTGTCGGCGACACTCTCGAGGCTTTCCTGGTAGTCGCCGGCGATCGTCGCCTCGACCCGCGAACGCGTCGACATCATGCGCGCGGCGCGCGCATGGTCGCTGATCGTCTGCAGCAGCTCGCACAGGTTGGTCAGATGGCGCGTCGTGCTTTCGCGCGCGGCGGCGTGCTCGGCGGTGAGCTGGCGCGCGATCTCGTCGAGATACGGCGAACGCGCGTCGAGCCGCTCGATGCCGCGCCGCATGCGCTCGAGACTGTCTCCGAGGCGCTTCTCGGCCAGGACTTCGCGCACCATGCGCTGCGCGTCCCGGTTCACCCGGCCGACCAGGTGACGGGTCTCGCCGCCCATCTCGTCGATGAAGTTGGTGATCGGCACGAAACCGGCGGCCTGGTTACCGGCACGCGCGGCAACTGCCTTGGCGTTCGCCGCGGCGAGCGATATGCCATTGGCGATCTGGCGTACGCCCTCCAGGTGCCCCACGACGGTGGCCGTTCGGGCGAAGAAATCCTGCTGCTCGCGCTGGCTCGAATACGTCATGGCCGCTCTGTCGATGGTCGATGACGCAGTTAGCGGCCGCGCGCCGCCAAGGTTTACCGCGCGCCGGCGAAAACCTCTGGCAAAAGTGTCTGACACTTTTGCTCAATTTTTGGCCAGATCTCCCGGGGCGGCGGGGCGGACCGGCTAGTTGACGCCGCGCGCGCGCTCGCCCCAGAAGCGCTTGCGGATGGCCTTCTTGTCGATCTTCCCTACCGGCGTCTTCGGAATGCTGTCCCAGATTTCGACCGACTTCGGCGTCTTGACACCGCCGAGCTTCGGCTTGACCGCGGCGATGATCGCCGCCGCGTCGAGCGCCCCCCCCGGGCTGAGCACGACCACGGCCTTGATCGACTCGCCCCAACGCTCGTCCGGCACGCCGATCACGGCGCATTCCAGGACCCCGGGCAGGGCCAGGATCGGCGCCTCGACTTCGGTCGCGAAGACGTTGAAGCCGCCGGTGATGATCATGTCCTTCTTGCGGTCGACGATGTAGAGATAGTCGTCTTCGTCGAGGTAGCCGATGTCACCGGTATGGTGCCAGCCGAACTTGCGTGCCTCGGCGGTCGCCTCGGGACGCTCGAAGTAACCCCGGGTGACGAGCGGGCCACGGCAGCAGATCTCACCCCGCTCGCCGCGCGGCAGGGGACGGCCATCGTCGTCGAGGATCGCGACCTGCGTGCACGAAGTGACCTTGCCGCAGCTCTGCAGGCGTTCGACATGCTCGCCGGCGGCGGCCCGCGCGACGACCTCGGGAGCGAGCATCGAGATCAGCATCGGCGCCTCGGCCTGTCCGTAGCACTGGCAGATGACGGGGCCGAAGACTTCGACGCCGCGGCGGAACTTGTCGGGCGAGACCGGCGCGGCCGCGATGAGGACCTGGCGCAGGCTGGAGGTGTCGTACTCGCCGGCGCGCGGATGATCGAGCAGCGCGTAGTAGGCGGTCGGCGGCAGGAAGATGTGCGTCACGCGATGTCGCTCGATCGCTTCGAGTACCGCACCGGCATCGAAGCCCTGGTGCACCACGGTGGTCCCGCCAACGCTGGCGAAGATGCCGATGATGACGCCCGCGGCGTGCGTGATCGGGGCGACCGCGAGGTGCACGATGTCGTCTTCGTGGCCGGCGACGTAGTGCGTGAGGCCGAGTTCGAACATCGCCACGATGTTGGCATTGGTCATCTCCACGCCCTTGGACGGCCCGGTCGTACCACCGGTCGGCCAACGCGAGAAGACCACTTCCGGCGCCCCGAACGGGTCCGACCAGTCGGGCAGCGCGGTCGCGGTGCCGGCCGCACAGAATTCCTCCAGCGCCGGCACCCCGGCCACCTCGCCGCCGAAGCACACGGCACCCTTGAGTTCCGGCAAGGCGTTCATCACCTCGGCCACCTCGTCGGCGACGTCGGCATGGAAGAACAACCAGCGCGTCCGCACGTAGGCCATGTACTCGGCGTTGCCGGCCGCCGAGTTGCGCACGTTGACCGGCACCCAGGCACCACCGGCCCGCATTGCCGCGAACACGCAGATCACGGCGGTGGCATGGTTGGGCGAGTAGACGGCGATGGAATCGCCCTGCTCGAAGCCGGCGGCGTACAGGCCCTGGGCGACACTTTCGATGAGGACATCGGCGGCCGCGAAGTCGTAACTGACGTCCTCGCCGACCAGGAACGGGCGGTGCGGCGCGCGCCGCGCCCCGCGGTCGAAATAGTCGATCGGTCGCATGGTGTTCCCCTCGTGTTGCGTGTTGCGTGTTGCGCGCGGCACGCGCGGCAGGGCTCATGCTCTACGCTGCGGCAGGCCGGGGCAAGCATGCCGTCGATGACGGCGCGCCCGCGCTTGCATTACGCTTGTCATCTCGCGAAACATCGGGGAGATACCATGGGAACCGCAGAGAACAAGGCACTGGTCACGCGCTTCTGGGAGACCTTCTCGGCCGGGCGCTACGACGAGGCGGTCGCCATGCTGAGCGACGACGCCACCTGGTGGGTCGCCGGCAGTACCGACCTGTCCGGCACTTACAGCAAGAGCGAGTTCGCCGCCCTGCTCGGCCAGGTCACCGCGTCCGCACCGGGCGGCATCCGCGTCACGCCGAAGCTGCTCACCGCCGAGGACGACCGGGTCTCGGTCGAGGCCGAATCGCATGCCGAGATCAGCAACGGCAAGACCTACCGGAACATCTACCATTTCATGATGATCGTGCGCGACGGCAAGATCGGCGCGGTGCGCGAGTACCTCGACACCGAGCATGTCACCGAGGTCTTCGGCAGCTGAATCGCCGGGGATGGGGCGGCCGGCAACGAGGTGGCGCGTTCGCTGCCCACGCCCGCATGGTTTGATCGAGGTCATACCAGTGGCCGTCCGCGTCCGCTAGCGTCTCGACGATGCACCACCGTCTCCGCCCCTCCGCCGGCATCACGCTCCTCGTCCTGCTTGCCTGTGCCGCGCTCGGCGCCTGCCGCGCGGCACCGCCCGGCCCGGGCCCCGAGGCGTCGACGCCGCTGCATTACAGCGAGCGTCTGCGCAGCCTCATGCAACGCATGAATGCGCTCCTCTACGAACGTAACCAGACCGAGCTCGAGGTCGACAAGGAGCGCCTCGAGCGCGCGCGCGAACTCGCCACGGCGGCTGCGACGCTGGCGCGCGAGGTCGGCGGCGAGGGCCTCGCCGCGAGTACCGGCGAGCCCGCGCGCGAGGCGTTCGCGGGCCTCGCCCAGGAACTCGCCGCCGCGGCGGCGGAACTCGATGCGCTCGCTGCGGCGCGCCGCTATTCCGCACTCTCACCGCAGATGGAACGCGTCGCGCACGTCTGTGCCACCTGCCATCTGCGCTTTCGCGACCGCAGCCCGTGAAGGCGCTGCGCACGTGCGCGGCCGCCGTATGCAGCGTGGCGTTCGCGCCGGTAGTCGCCGCCCAGGCCGACGCCGCCGCCGAACTGGCCGCGCTGAAAGCCGAGATCGCGCGGCTGTCGGCGCGCGTGGCCGAGCTCGAGGAACGTATCGCCGCGCCGGTGGAAGCCGGCACGGCACCGGACGCGGTCGCGGTGGCCGCACCCGCCGCAGCCGGGCAGGGCGACGACCTCGCCGCGACGGCGCCGCCAGCGGCCGCTCGCGCACCGGCCAGCGCCGACGTGGCGGCGCTGCCCCGTGGACCGCGCGTGAGCGTCGGCGGCCGGGTCAAGCTCGATGTCGTGTTCAGCGATACCAGCCGCGGCAGCGGCGCGATCGGCGACACCCTGCTCGCCCCCGGTGCCATTGCGCTCGATGCGACGGGTGAGAGCGACCAGCTCGACTGGTCCGCGCGCGCCTCGCGGCTGTGGTTGAAGAGCTGGCAGACCACGCCATGGGGCGATGCCGGCGCCTACCTCGAACTCGACCTGCTCGGCAGCGGCGGCGATCAGCGCGTGAGCAACGGCTACGGCGCACGTCTGCGCCATGGTTATGGCGAGCTCGGCGGGCTGCTGTTCGGCCAGACCTACAGTACCTTCGTCGATGTCGGGGCCCTGCCGGAACTCAACGACGACGGCATCAGCGCCGGCAGTCTGAACGTGCGCCAGCCCATGCTGCGCTACCAGCACGCGGTCGGCGGCGGCGCCATGCAACTCGCACTCGAGGCGCCGGAGACGACCCTGACCGCGGCCGACGGCAGGCGGCTGTCGCCGGACGACGACCGCGTGCCGGACGTGGTGGTGCGCTATCAGCGCGACAACGCTTTCGGCCAGTGGTCACTGGCGGCGATGGTGCGCGAACTGCGCATCGACGACGGCCCCGCCGGTGCCGGGGACAGCGCCGTCGGCGCCGCCGCCAGCCTGTCGGGGACGCTTCGCTTGGGCGTGCGCGACGGCCTGCGCTTTACCGGCGTCGGCGGCAACGCGGTGGGGCGCTATCTCGCCTTCAACGCGTTTGACGGCGGCCGCCTCGACGCCCGCGGCAACATCACCCTGACCCCGATGGCCGGCGGCATGCTGTCCTGGCAACACCTGTGGGACGAACACTGGCGGTCGAATCTCACCACCGGCTACGCCTGGGCCGATGACGACGGCGCCCATGGCAGCAGCAACGAATCGCTCTACACCGTGCACGCGAACCTGCTGTGGAGCCCGGTGGCGCACACGACGCTCGGACTGGAATGGATCCATGCCTACCGGCGTCTTGTCGACGGCCGGACGGGCAGCCTGCAACGGCTGCAGTTCAGCGCGGTCCACAAATTCTAGGCGCCGTGCGGAGGCCGGCGGTGGCGCCGTGCGGCGCGCCGCGGCCGCCTCACCCGGCGAGCTGCAGGTAACCGCGCTGCAACGCGTGCTCGAGCGCGGCGAAGCCCTCCAACGCTTCGTTGTAGGCCTCGCGCAGGCGCTTGAGTTCGAGCGCGACCTCGGTCTCGATACAGGCGTCGGGGCAATCCGCACCCAGTTCCAGGACACGGTGCAGGTAGCGCGCCCGCAGGCAGGCGACCATGCGCGCGACCTCGATGAAGCGCGCCTTGGTCACGGCACCGGTGACGCTGCCGATCTGCTCACAGTTGATGGTCTTGATGGCGTGCTCGAGTTCGTAGTGGAGCCGTCTGTTGTCGTGTTCGTCGCGTACCGCGGACATGCGCAACTCCAGGGACTGCGCCCGGTGGGATGGTCGTACCCGGGTTAGCGGCCATTCGCGGCAGATCTTAAGGCCGCGCGGCCACGGCGCAACCGTGGGCGCGAGTGGCGTTGCCGCGCCGCGGATCGGCTCAGTCGTTGGTGGCGCGCGCGGCGTCCACGGCGTCCGGACGTTCGAGTCTCAGCGCCGAGACGTCGAAGCCCTGGCCACGGGCAACGTCGAGCAACCGCTCGTAGGTTTCGCGCGGGATGCGCGGGGTCCGCGCGAGCACCCACAGGTAGTCGCGGTCCGGCGCGCCGACCAGCACGGCGCTGTAGTCGGGCTCGAGGGCGAGGATCCAGTAATCGCCCCACACGAAGGGCAGGAAACCGAGCCAGGCCGGCGCAAAGCGCACCTCGAGACGCGCCGGGTCGTCGTACTCGGCGTTGAGACGGGCGACGCCTTCGGCGCGCTGTAGCGTGCCGCCCTCGTCACGGCAGGCATTGACCACGCGCACGCGGCCATCGGGCAGCGGCGAGTACGTTGCCGTGGTTTCGGCCTCGCACATCGCCTGGAAGCGATTGGGCAGCAGCGCGATCTGGTGCCAGCGGCCCATGTAACGATCGAGATCGACGTCTTCGACCGTTTCGAGCGCAGCTGCCGCACCGCCGGCCGCAGCCGTGACGACCGAGAACAGCGCCATGAGCAGGGCGCACAGCGGGACCGCCGTGCGCGCCATGTCGCTCATGCGACGTGCTGCTGCCACCAGCGCCGCACCGAAGCGTTGACCTCGGCGGCGTGGAAGCGGGCCACCTTGTTGCTCGGTTCGAGGGCTTCCTCGTAGAAGAACTCGGGCAGCTCGTCGTCGGCCTCGGTAAAGCCGGCGTCCGCGTTGAACTGCGCCTCGAAGCGCAAGGTCTCGCGGCCCAGCTCGTAGAAGAAGGATGGTTCGAGCGACGTGCCCAGCGCATCGTTGAGCAAACCGACGATCATCTCGATGTTGGTGTTGGTCACCGAGCGGCCGAACACGCACAAGCCCAGCGAGTCGGCGGTCGCGCACACGGTCTGCATTTCCATGCTGACATCGACCAGCTCGTCGATGTCCTTGCCACTGCACTCGTACTTGGCCGCGTTGCCGGTCGTGTGGTCGGCGCCCTGCGCGGTCACCATCATCGAAATGCCGGTGACCTCGATCACCCGCGGGTCGTAGGCGCTGATGCCCTGGCGCTTGATGACCGGGGTACGCTTGACGCCGTAGTGCTCGCCGACGTGTGCCGTGCCGCACGCCCACAGGCGCCCCTGCTCGGAGCCGGCACGGATTTCGTCCAGCACCCCGGTCAGGAAAGCCACGTCGCCGAACCCGGCGAGACCGGCATCGAGCAGCACCCCCATCATCGCCCCGGTCTCGATGGTATCGATGCCGAGGTCGTTGGCGTGCCAGTTGAGGCGTGCCAGGTCGTCGGGGTCGGTGAGACCGCAGTTCGTGCCCATCAGTCCCAGCGTCTCGTACTCGACCGGCGAGGCGATCTCCTCGCCCTGCTCGTCGACGTAGACGTTGGAGCATTCGATCATGCAGCCCGGCATGCAGGCGTGCGACGTCGTACCGCCGCGCGACAGATTGCGTTCGCGGATGTGCTCGCCGCCCATCTTGAGCACCGCGCCGGCACCGCGCACCTGGGCGCCGGACGTGAAGTTGTTCACCGGCAGGCCGCCGACGTGGTTGGTGTAATCGGCCATCATCGCCGTGCCGTAGTCGCGCAGCGCGCCTACGGCCTCGTCGGCGCGCAGCTTCGCGCCGTATTCCTTGATGCCCTTGAGCAGCTTCTTGCGATCGTGGAAGGTCGGCATACGGTCCAGATCGACCACCACCGCCTTGACCTTCTTCGCGCCCATCACGGCGCCCACGCCGCCGCGCGCGGCGAGGCGCGTCGGCCGCTTGTCGGTATCGCTCATCGAGATGCCGGCAAGCAGGCCGCCGTACTCGCCGACCGGTCCGCAAATCGCCAGGCTGACCTTCTGCCCGTACTTCTCGTGCAGCATCGCCGCGGTCTCGAACGTACCCTTGCCGAGGTACTCGCTGCCGCTGTCCCACTCGATGCGCCCATCCTTGCACAGGTGAATGACGCACCAGTCCTCGGCGGCGCCGTAGAGCGTGAAGCCGGCGATCTCGAGCTGGCCCAACGCGAGGCCGAAGGAACCGCCGGCATTGGATTCCTTGACGCCGCCGGTGAGCGGGCTCTTGCAGCCGACGCTGGTGCGGTTGGCGTTGGAGAAATTACTGCCGGCAAACGGGCCGGCCGAAAAAATCAGCGGGTTGTCGGGACCCAGCGGGTCGACCTTGGCCGCGCCCAGCTCGTTGAGCGTCTTGGCGATGAAGTAACGCCCGGCACGCGCGATCTGCTCGCCGGAAAAAGTTTCCTCGCGAACGCTGCGCTGGGCGAGATCGATGTGGAAATACTTGCGCATGACGTGTCCTTCCTGCGGCTGTTTCGCATGGCTCAGATGACGCGATTATACCGGCCGCGGGGCATGCCGAGGGCATTTCCACAACACATGCACGGGTAACGCGCGGCGCCCGGCACGATCGGGTAGCATCGGGTTCCCGCCCAGGGATCGACGAGGCTCAAGCCCCATGAACACGGCCCACCCGGCTCCGAGCGAGCTGCCGGCATGGCTCTATTGGCAGGAAGCGGCGCCGATAGACAGCGTCGAAGCGCCCACGCGCGAAGCCTTCGTCGAGCGCTGGGGCGCGCCCGGCCTGCCGGTCAAGCTCGGCGGCCTGACCGACGCGTGGCCCGCCCGTGAACGCTGGTCGGTGGCCTTCTTCCGTCGCGAGCACGGCGCCTGTGACGTCACCGTCGAGGCGCGCGCTGCCGCCGGCGGTACGCGCAGTGTACGCCTCGCCGATTACCTGGCGACACTCGACGGGCCGACGGGAAACGAGGCCTGGTACCTGAAGGACTGGGTCTTCCGCGAGCAGGCGCCGGCCCTCGCCGACGACTACCGCGTACCCGCCCAATTCCCGGACTATTTCGCCGAACTCGAGCCGGCGCTGCGCCCCGGTTACAGCTGGATCTACATCGGCCCCCGGGACTCCGCATCCAACTTCCACCGCGACGTCGCCGGCACCAGCGCGTGGAACGCGCTGATCCGCGGCCGCAAGCTGTGGCTGTTCTTTGCGCCCGACGAACACGCCGCGGCCTACGACAACTCGCTCGACGCGTTCGTACGCGACCGCAGCCCGGATCCACGCCTCGCTGCGCGACGACCGCTCTACTGCATCCAGGAACCGGGCGAGATCGTATTCACACCGTCGCTGTGGTGGCACCAGGTCTACAATCTCGAGACGTCGATCGCCGTGACCGAGAACTTTGCCGACGACTGCAATCTCAAGCACGTGCTGCGCGGCTTGCGCGAGCGTCCCGAGGGCCGCCATACGGCACTTGCGCTGGCGCTGCTGGTCGGCTGCCGCCGCCCGCGCCCGATTGGAGCGCGGCAGTGACCTGTGGCAGCATGAGCGCCGTGTCGCCTCCGGCACGCGACGAGTAACCGCCTGTGAGCAATTCCAACGACGATGACCGCACGGTCGTGGTGAACCCGGCCTCGCTGCCGCCGCGCGTGCCCGATGAGGATGACGACGCCACGCCGTCCGATCGCACCGTCATCATGAAACCGTCGCAGCGCGCGCGCGAGGCGGCCGCGGCGCTCAATGCCGAACGCCGCCGGCAGGAAAAGGCGAGCGCGGCAGAAGCGGCGGGCGAGGCCGTCGACTTCGACGTCACCCAGGGCATCGTCGCCGAAACGCCGGACGACGCCGTCGCGCCGCCGCGGGCGGCGGGCGGCAAGGGCATGCCCTGGGTGTTCGGATTCGTCGTCGGCGCGGTCGTCATGATCGGCGTCATCGTCGCCGTGCTCGCACTGCTCTGAACACGCGCTCGCGACGACGGCCGGGCCACGCGGCATCCCGGGCGCACCTGCCGGTCCGATGAGCGAGCGCCTGCGCCTGATTCCCAGTGCCGATGTCGCCACCCTGGGCGCACATTGCTACCTTTTCGATCGCGCCGCGCTGCACGAAAACGTGGTGTCGGTGCCGACCCAGCGCGTTTCGCAGCGCATGCGCGAGGTCGTGCGGCGCATCCGCGCCGCGTGGCCCGACCATGCGCCACACCCGTACGGCGCCTTCGAGGCCCTGTTCGACAGCGCGGCGGAACGCAACGTGCTGGCGCAGCTGGCGCGTGCCGGTTACCTCGAGGCGGTGCCGCCGGTGGCGCCGGCACCCGGCGGCACGGCGGCGCGGAGCGGACACGCGGAGACCGGCGAGGCCACCGATCCGGCGGCGCACTTCCGCGAACGTGTCCTGCGCCACTTCTTCAAGCGCCCCGCGTTCTTCCACCTGCCGGAACAGATCGATGACGACGACTGTGACGTTGCGCTCGTCGGCGTGCCGATTTCCTCGACGCTGGTCTCGAGCGGCACCGTCGACGCGCCCGCACGCCTGCGCCGCGACAGCCAGCGCGCCGGCTTCTGGTTCGACTTCCATGCCGACGGCGTCTATACCGAGACCGGCTGCGACGACAGTCCGCCGCGCCTGATCTGCGCGGGGGTGCGCGCGAAGGACTTTGGCGACATCGGCAGCGACTGCCGCACCGTCGGCGAACTGTTCGCCCACGCGCGGCAGCTCGTCGACACGCGGCTCGTCCCGCATGGCATCCGCCCGTTGTTCATCGGGGGCGATCACGCGGTGACGTTCCCGCTCGTCGATGCCTACCTCCATCACCACCCGGGACTCGTCCTGATCCATCTCGATGCGCACAACGACCTCTTCTACACCGAGCGGGTCGAGTTCAACCATGCCGGCCCGGTGCACGGTTTGCTCGTCCACTCCGGGCTCGACAAAGTGCTCTCACTCGGACTGCGCACCATCGGGGATCCCCGCGTCGGCCCCTACAAGCGCCTGGCCGCGAGCGGTGCGCTGCGCGAACGCGCGCACCTCTACTCGCTGCGGGCACTGGAACGCTGGCTCGACCGGCCAAGCGAGTTCCAGGCCCACCTGCGCGAATGCATCGGCGTTGACCGGCCGTGTTACCTCACCATCGATCTCGACGTACTGTCGGCCGACTGCATCGCCGGACAGCTGTCGACCCCGGCAGGTCCCGGGCTCGGCTGGCACCAGCTGCTCGAGATGGTCCGCCTGGTGACGGAGACCTTCGACGTCGTTGCCTGCGACGTCGTCGAATTCAACCCGGATCACAAGGATCGCCCGGTCGACGATGCGCGCGAGATGACCGTCCTGCTGCTCGAGCTGATCGACGGACTCGCGCGCTGCGCGCGGCGCATCGTGCCGCCCTGACGCCTGCGCTGCCGTGCACCACGCCGGGGCCGCCGTGACACGCCGCCAGGGCGTAACGGGCGATGTCCGGCAATACCTCGCCACTCGCTTCATCCGTTGTTGACGTGCCACCGGGGCCGTGCTCTCCTAGCCGGGCATCGGCAGTCAGCCCTCGGCTCCAGCGCTTCGGCGTCGACCGGTAGCGGGCAGCGGATGGCAGGGATGGTGCGCGCCCGGGGCCGCTCGACACGGCCTTCGACGCGACGCGATTAACGGGGCAGGTGCGTGCACACGCGCATCCGCGACGTCAGCCTTACGACGAAGAAAACCTGATAACGAGGGAGATAACAAATGGCTCAATCACTCCAGCAAGTAGCCGAGCGCATTCACAAGGTGAAAGAGGAAGTGGCCGTCCAGGCAGTCCAGGACGACGACTTCCGCGAAGCCCTGATGAGCAACCCGACTGCCGCCCTGTGCGAAGAGTACGGCCTCGAGCCGAGCTTCTTCGAGAACATCTCGGTGCGCGTCGAGGTCGAGAACCCGAACGAAGTGGTCATCGTGATCCCGGCCGAGGCGGCCGAGGAAGAACTCAGCGACGAGCAGCTCGAGGCAGTCGCCGGAGGCGCCGCCTTCATCGCCGGTGTTGCGGCCGGTGCCGCGGTCATCAGCGCTGCCGCCGCTGCGGGGACCATCGTGCAGAACACCCGCGCGGGACGCCGCTGGTAAGCAACCAGGGACGCGCCGCCGGTTCCTGCTCACCCCGTCTCTCCAGGCATGGCGTGACGCGGCGAGGCGCGCGGCGAACGGCGCTACCAAGCGCCGGCGGCGGGCAGGAGGCCCGCCGCCGGCGGTGATGATTTCCTGAGCACGAGGCGCCTCGGATGAGCCTGCGACCCCATAAACGCAACCGGATCCTGGCGCTTGCCTTCCTCGCGCTCGGCCTCACGTTCGCGGCGCTTGCCCTGGCCGGAGGCGAAGCACGACTGACCCTGGGTCTGGCGGCGCTGACCAACCTGCTCGCGGCATTCGTGTTCTACCAGCAGCAGCGCGGCCGGGACGACTCGGGGGCCGACTAGACCGTCCGCGCGCGCCGCGCGCCGCTCCGCGAGACCCGACGATGACTGCTTTCGCGCCCGACGCCGGGGCCTGCCGCTGGTCGACGCGCTGGCGTTGCCGTGCGCCAGGGCCTGCACCGTCAGCCCGGCGCGGGCGGGCCGCGGTGCATCACGGAGACCGTATGCCGAAACCATCGGGCGCCAGCACCGGCGTCGCGCGCAGGATTCCCCGGGTGCGCGCCGTGCCGCCCGGCTGCCCGCCAGCGAGCCGCCGGCACGCTTCGGCCGCCGCGCGCGGCTGGACGACCCGGGCCGCATGAGCGGCTTGGACTCCGGGCGCCGGACTGCCGTCGACGCGCGCAGTCCGCACGACTTCAGCGTGGCCGACTACCTGCGCCCCCTCGCACGCGACCTGCCGCCAGCGCTGGTCGCGGCCGCGGCGCGCGATGCGATCATCGACCTCGCCGCGCAGCTGCCGGGCGCGATCACGAGCTTCTGCGGCTTCGAATGTCCACTCGGCAGCGTCGAGGCCCGCGCCGACTTCCTGCTCTGCAGCACGCGCGAAGAAGGCCATGCCAGCGTGCTCGCGGGTACGCACGGCGAGAGCGCACTCGCGCCCGCGCTGCGCGCGCTGCCGGCCTGGCAGCGCGTCGCGGAATTCTCCCGCGCATGGCTCGGCGGGGATGGCCTGCTTGCCGACCACCTCATGAACACCTGGCTCGAGTTCGACATCGGCCGCGACGCCGAGGCGCTCGCCGCGCCGAGCATGTTCTTCGGCACCCACCCTCCGCCGCCCGGCGCCGCTTCGCGCGCCCAGCTCGATGTCCTGCTCGCGGCACTGGCCGTGCTCGATCCGCCGGCCGTGCTGGGTCACCGTCGGCGCGCACTGGAAGCCCTGCTGGGAGCACTGCCGCCGGGCTGTCACGTGTTCCAGGTCGGTGCGATGTGGTCACGCGGTCAAGCGGCGGTACGGCTGTGCCTGCGCGGCGTCGAGCGTTCGGCCGTACCGTCCCTGCTCGGCGCGCTCGACTGGCCGGGATGCCGTGAAGACGTCGCCGTCCTGCTCGACACCGTGGGCGCACACGCGAGCCGCGTCGACGTCGATCTCGATCTCGGTGACCAGGTCGGTCCCAAGCTCGGCCTCGAGTGTTACTTCGGTACGGATGCCGGCAACGCCGCACGCCTCGCCGCGCTGACCGCGGCGCTCGTGCGCCACGGCGCGTGCACGCCGGCCGAGGCCGCGGCGCTCGATGCCTACCAGGGACTGACCCTGCAGGATGCCGCCCCGGCCGACTGGCCGCCTCATCTCGCCGCGCTCGCGCGTGCCGGCGGCCGCGGGCTGAGCAGCGCGCTGTGCCGCTGGGTGCACCACGTCAAGCTCGTGCACGAACCCGGCGCGGCACTGAGCGCGAAAGCCTACCTCGCCGTCGAGCATCACCTGCTGGACCGGCGCCAGCTGCGCGCGCACATCGACGCCATGCGCAGCGGCGCCTGATCCCCGATGCACGGCCCTTCCCCCGAGTACGACCTGGTCGTCGCCGGCGGCGGCCCCGCCGGCACCACGCTCGCCACGCTGGTCGCACGTGGCGGCCATCGTGTCCTGCTGCTCGAAGCAAACCGCTTTCCCCGCTACCAGATCGGCGAGTCCCTGCTGCCGGCGACCTTCAACGGCCTGTTCCCGCTGCTCGGTATCGACGCCGACCCCGGCCGGCTGGGCGCACCGGTGCTCAAGCGGGGAGCGACGTTTCACTGGGGGCGCGACGACGACCTGTGGACGATGAACTTCGGCGGCGCGCCGGACGACACCGAACCCGCGCCCGACTGGCCGACGGCGTTCAACGTGCGCCGCGAGGTCTTCGACGACGTGCTGCTGGGCGCCGCCCGCGCGGCCGGTGTCGAGGTCCGCGAGGGCGCCCGCGTCACCGCTATCGACGCCGACGGGGAACGCGTGCGCGGCGTCGAGGTGGGCAGCGACGACGGCACCCGCTGGCACGCGCGCGGCCGCTTCGTCGCCGGCGCAACCGGCCAGGGCTGTCCACTCGCGGCGCACGTCGGCACGCGCCAACCCTCGGTGTTCTTCCGCAACGCCTCGGTCTTCGGCTACTTCCATGGCGGCGCACGCCTGCCGGGCGCGCTCGCCGGCAACGTGCTGCTGGAAGCCTTCGACCAAGGCTGGGCGTGGTACATCCCGCTCAACGACGAACTGACGAGCGTCGGCGTGGTGCTGCATCACCCGCACACGCAGCGTCTCGGCGGCGACCGCGAGGCCGCGTTCCGCGACAGCCTCGCGCGCTGCACCTACATCGACGGCTACCTGCGCGGAGCGCGTCGTGCCACCACGCCGCCCTACGCCGGGCTGCGCGTGCGTTCGGAGTTCTCCTACACGCACGCGCGCTTCTGGCGCGCAGGTGCGCTGCTGGTCGGCGACAGCGCCTGCTTCGTCGACGTGATTCTCTCCTCGGGCGTACACCTGGCGACGTTCGGTGCACTGCAGGCGGCGCGCGCTCTCAACGCCGTGCTCGACGGCGAATTGCCCGAGCGCCTCGCGCTCAACGAGTTCGAGCTGCGCTACCGTCTCGAGTTCACCCGCTTCTACCAGGGGCTGCTCGGCCTGCACGACATGGCCCACGATGGCGCCACCTACCGCGAATGGCTGCGCGGGATGCTGCGGCGTACCCAGGGCGTCTACCTCGACGACGCGGCGGCGCCGCCGGCGCAGCGCCGCCGCACCTGGCAGGCGCTGGCATGGCTGCGCAAGCAGAACGCGCAGCTGGTGGCGTCGACCGCGCCGCCCGCAATGGATGCCGCGGCCGCGCTGCCCGCGATCGCCGGTGAGCTGCTCGTGCATGCCGATGGACTGCGCTTCGCGCGCGCCGCCGAACAGACCGATGCCGGCGACGCGCCCGATCCGCGGGTCGACACGCCGCTCTACGATTACGGCAAGCTGCACGCCAGCGCCGCTCCCTACCTGCAGGCCTGTCCCGACGGCGTCGACGGTGCGCTCGCGCTGGTCACGGCCGCGCGCAGCCGTGGCATCCACCTGCGCGTACGCGGCAGCGGGCACACCTTCAGCGGCGCGAGCCTGCCGCGCGAAGGCGAGGTGCTGGTGCGTACCAACGGCCTCGATCACTATCACTTCCACGCGCCTGGCCGGCTCGTCGCCGGCGCCGGCGCCATGGTCTGGGACATCCGCGATCTCGCCCGCGACCACGGCTTCGACCTGCCCGTCTATAACGGCGGTTGGGCCGGACCGACCCTCGGTGGCTACATCTGCGCCGGCGGGTTCGGCAAGAGCGGCCTGTCGGAGGATGCCGGCGGGCTGTGGGAGAACATCTATGCCGTGCGTCTCGTCGACGGGCATGGGACGCTGCGCACGATCACGCGCGACGACGACGCCTTCCCGTGGCTGTTCGGCAGCTCCGGCCAGCTCGGCCTGCTGGTCGATGCCGAGCTGCGCCTGGTGCCGTACGCCGATGCCACGGGCGCGCCGCGCTACCCGGTCGATGAACGTGGCCGCGTACCGCGCCGCCAGGTCGATGACCCGCGCCTCAACGACGTCGCGCCACGGCCCGACGACGACAAGCGGCTGTTCTGGTTCACCTTGCTGGTGTCACCGGCGGAGGAAGCCGACGCCTGGGCCGGCCTCGAGCAGCTCGTCCTCGATCACCGCGACGTGCTCGTGCCGGATGGCGGCTGGGCCGGCCCGCAACTCGACGGTGCGCCGATCGGCTACCGCTACGTGATCCGTTTCCACGAGTTCAACCCGCCGCTGGTCTACCCGCGCGCCGAGACGTTCCTGTGCATCGGCGTGATGAGCCTGCTCGCCAGTGGCGATGCCGGGAGCGATGCGCGGCTGCGTGCGATCGAGCGCGATTTCGTCGCACTCGCGCGGACGCGCCGGCTGCGCCTGTACCTGCAGGCGGAAAACATCACCGGGCAGGTAGACCAGCGCCGTTATTACGGGCGTGCGACCTGGGAACGCTTTCTCGAACTCAAACGCGACTTCGACCCCGCGGCGCTGTTCAATCGCGACGTCGTCTTCCCTCCCGATGCGCTATGACCCGAACCTGCCGCGGGCCGTGTTTCTGGGCCCCTCTTTCGCGCCCGCCGCGGCGGCCAGGCTGCTGCCCGCGAACTACTATCCACCGGTGCGCATGGGTGACGTCTATCGCCTGCTCGCCAGCGGCGTCGAGACCATCGTCATCATCGACGGCGTGTTCCACCAGAGCACGCCGGTATGGCAGCGCGAGATCCTCGCCGCGCTGGAAGCCGGTATCCGCGTCGTCGGCGGTGCCAGCATGGGCGCGCTGCGCGCCGCCGAACTCGCGCCCTACGGCATGGAAGGCATCGGTACGATCTACGGCTGGTACCGCGATGGCGTGATCGATGGCGACGACGAGGTCGCGCTGGTCCACGCCGACGCCGAGCTCGAGTACCAGGCGCTGTCGGAGCCGCTCGTCAACATGCGCTACAATCTGGCGCGCGCGCGCGCGAACGCCGTCATCGACGCCGCCGCGCACGACGCGTTGTTGGCCGCGGCGCAACAGCGCTGCTTCACCGAGCGCAGCTGGCGCCGCCTCGAAGCGGCGCCCGCCTGGCAGGCTCTGGCGCCTGCGCGCCGCGCGGCGCTTGCCGCCTTCCTTGCGAACGATTATGTCGATCTCAAGCACGCCGACGCGCGAGCCGTGCTCGAACACGTGCGCCGCAGCACCGCAGACAGCCGTTCCGCGCTACGCCCGCGCAGCCGGTGGTCGTATCCCGGCAGCGCCCGCGTACGTCTGCAGGCCGCGCTGGCGCCGGACGGCAGCCTGGTCGACGGCGCCACCGTGCTCACCAGGGCACTCGCGGCCGACGACGCCTGGGTCGCTCCCTGTCTGCGCGAGGCGCACGCGCGCTGCTACCTCGAGGACTGGCTCGAGCGCTGCGCCGCGATGCCGCCGGCGGAGACGCTGGCGCCGTTCCTGGCCAGGGTGACGCCTGCGCAGGCAAGCGGTGACGCAGCCGCGTTCGCGCGCGCCAACGGCCTGACCCGCGACGAACTCGACGCCGCGCTCGCGGCGCGTGCACGCCATGCCTGGCTGCTGGCCGGGGAAAGCGCCATGCCCGGGACGGACGACGCCGCGCACGACGCCCTCCTCGCCGCCCTCGGCGAGACGGCGGCGAGCGCGCGCGCGGCGGCACGCCGCGACGCCTGCCTCGCCGCCTGGGCGCGCCGGCGCGGCATCAGCTGCCCCGCAGCCGAGCACGACCGGCGCGCGCCGCACTGGTGTGCCGCGCACGGACTGTCCGCGGCGGCAGTCGACGCCGATGCGCGTCTCGCGCGCGCCCTCGCCGAACGGGTCCTTGCCGCCTGGCTGCTCGACCAGGAACCGGCACACTTCGGTTTCGAACGTTTCTCTGCCGACGCCGAGCTGCTGCTCGCGCTCAAGCTCGATGGCCGCCACGCGGCGCTCGTCGCCGACCTGACCGGCGTGCGTGCCGCACCGGCACCACCGCACAAGGACAGCAGCGCCGCGGGGGCCGCATGAACCACGCCTTCGCCTACACGCGCGGCACCTACCGTATTGCGACCCCGCAGGCCACGCTGGCGCGCATCGCGCCGCTGCTGCCGGCATGCGGCATCACGCGCGTCACCGCGGTCACCCACCTCGATCGCCTCGGCGTGCCGGTTTACTGCGCGATCCGCCCGAACGGCGTCGTCCTGCAGGTCTCCAACGGCAAGGGTCTGAGCGCCGACTGCGCGCGCGTCTCGGCGCTGATGGAAGCGATCGAGCTGCACCACGCCGAGAACCCGCCGCCAGGCGCGCTGCGCGAAGCCACCCAGGCCGAACTCGAAGCCGCCGGCGAACGCGTGCTCGCGCCGCCGGCCCTGCCCGGCTACAACGGGGCCTACTTCGCGCGGGACTTCCGCCTGGAATGGATCCGAGGAACGGCGCTGGATGACGGCGCCGCCGCCTGGGCCCCGGCCAGCCTGGCCTGCTTCGCGCGCTCGCCGGCACCGCTCGTCACCGACACCAACGGCCTGGCCTCCGGCAATCACCTGCTCGAAGCGAGCCTGCACGCGCTCTACGAGCTGCTCGAGCGCGACGCCCTGGCCGGTCTCGGGCAGGATGGCCGGCTCGCCATCCGCGAACGCTGCCGCGTCGTCGACACCGCTTCGATCACCGATACCGATCTGCACGCGCTGATCGCCGCCATCGCCGCGCGCGAGAGCCACGTCGTGCTGCTGTGGGTGCCGAGCCGCGTCCCGGTGCACACGTTCTGGGCGGTACTGCTCAACCGCCGCAGCGGCGCGGCACCGGTATCGACGCTCAACCTGGGCGCCGGCTGCCACCACGACCCGAAGGTCGCCGCGGCGCGTGCCGTGACCGAGGCGGCACAGTCGCGCCTGAGCTTCATCCATGGCGCGCGCGAGGATCGCGTTGCCAAGCCCGTCGACCGCGCGCGCGCGGTTTCGGAAAGCCCCGCCTATCGCTATTTCGATGGCCTCGAGGCCGACACCGCGTGGCACGAGCTGCTGCCTGCCGCGCATTTGCCCGGCGATCTCGAGCAGGCGCACGACTGGCTGGTCACGGCTTTGTCGGGCACCGGCATCCGCGCGTGGCGCTTCGACCTCACCCGCGCCGAACTCGGTATCCCGGTAGTCAAAGTCGTCGCGCCCGGCCTCGCCTTCAATGGACGCCTGCTGTGAACGCGGCGCACGCAAGACCGTCGTGACGGCGACACCCGCGAACGCCCTGGTCAGCCGCGCCGCGGTGCTCGACGAGGCTGCCTGCGCGGCCATCGCCCAACGCGTGCACGCCCTGCGCGCGCACTGGGTCGCGCGCGACGCGGCCGCCTTCCACACGCTCGGCGCCGCGCTCTACCTCGACCGTCCGACGGCCGCGACGCGTGAACGCTTCGGTCTCGCCGATGCCGACCCGGCGCGCTACGGCACGCTCGCCCGCGCGACGAACACCCTGCTCGAAGCCGGCTTCGCCGAGCTCTACGCCGCCTTCGCCGACGCGCTCGCCGGCCTGCTCGATGCCGACGTACGCTACGCGGCCGACCGCGCCCGCCCCGGCTTCCACGTCTTCGAGCACCACCCTTCCTACGCCCGGCAGTCCGCGCACGTGCCCCATTTCGACCGGCAGTACGAGTGCATCGACTGGCCGCAGGCGGCAACCATCGACTTCACGGCGGCGATCTCGATCACGCTGCCGATCCGTTTGCCGGCGCGTGGTGGCGGGCTGCGCGTGTGGGAGCTGAACCTGTTCGACGTACAGGCGCTGGGTCCCGCCGCGGCGCGCGAACGCGCGCGCCGGGCGCCCTCGCGCGTACATCGCTACGTGCCGGGTGAACTGGTCTGCCACCGCGGCCACCTCCTGCACCAGATCCAGCCCTGGCCCTCGCGGCCCGGCGACGAGCGCATCACGCTGCAGGCGCACGGCCTGTTCTACGACGGTGCCTGGCAACTCTACTGGTAGGGCCGCGTCCCGCGCCGGTCGAGCGATCAACGGACCCTAGCGCAGCCCGGCGAAGAACGCGGGTGGGGGCACATCGCCGGCCAGCCTCAGCAGAAGCCGCTCGCCCGCCGCGCGCGTATCGAGTTCGAGTTCACCACGGCGCCCGTCGCCGTCGGCACGCACGCGCAGGCTGACGTGGCGCCCCGCGTCGTGCAGCGCGGTGACCACGGTCCAATCCGCCGGGGCCGGGGGCGGCGGCGCCTCCGGATCGCAGGACTCGCGCACCAGCGAGAGCGCCGTGATACCTGCGGCGAGACGGTCGAGCAGCGCCTGGTCGGTGCCCGGCAGGGCGACCCGGGTGACCGTCGCCGAGAGGGCCTGGCCGAGTTCCGGGGCGGTCAGCTCGACGCGCTCGGCGCGTGCGTGGCGCAGCGCGAGCAGGCGCACGAGACCGTTGACGAAAGCCGAGGCGCGCAGCGTCATGGGCAGCCCCGCATGCCGATCGAGGCTCTCGATGGCCGCGCTCAGCGCGTGCTCGACACTGAGCAGGCGGCGCGCCGTCGGCCCGAAGGCGTGCGCACGAGTCAGCTCGCGAAAGCGCGCGAGGTCGAAACCAAGCGATGCCAGGGGCGCTGCAGCGTCGTTGAGCCGCGCCAGCGCGGCGCCTTCGCCGAGGGCCCCCGCCGTGTAGTCATCCATCACGTCGCAGGCCGCGGTCAGCACCGGCAGCACCGTCTCCTCGCCGGCGATGCACGCACCCGCGGCCAGCGCCTCCTGCGCCGCTGCCCAGGCGCCGGCGTCGTCGCGCTCGAGCGCGGCCAGCGAGGGCACCACCTGGGCCAGGCTGAGCTGCTCGACCAGGCTCCACGCGGCCAGCCACCAGTCGGTCAGGGCAGCGCTGCGGAAGCCGCCGTAGCTGCCGTGCACGAGGTGGTCGTGGACCTGGACCAGGCTGTGCTGCAGGCGCGCGACCGGCGCGAAGCGCGCGGTCGAGAAATCGCCGGCAGCCCGCGCCTCGAGCAGGCAGCCGGCGAGCAGGTGCAGACTCTGGAACGTGTTGAGCAGGCCACGCGAGTAGAGCGCATCGACGTTGCCGGCCGGCGCGCCGAGCAGGCACACGCGCTCACCGACGACCCCCGCCGGCACGGTTCTGGCCCCGCGACTGCTCATCCACGGCCGCACCGGCGCGGCCTTGCCGAACTGCGCGGCCAGCGCCGGGTAACGCGCCAGCAGCGCGGACCACTCTTCGCCCGGCGACGCATCCCCCGGCGGGTGCACGCGGTTGTCGAAATTGACGCCGACGCTGACCAGGCGGTTGCGCGAGCGCGGGTGGTTGCCGAACGGGATCACCCACATCCAGGCGCCGTCGAGGATGTGATGCAGGGTGCCGTGGTGCCAGGGCAAGGCCGGCGGCGGCGCGGCGGCGCAGTCGTCGAAGGGCCGCACGCCGGTGAGGTGGGTGAAGATCACGCGCGAATCGGTCCGCAGCGGCGCCGTGCCCAGCGCCGCGACCCGCGGCAGCGTGGCGCCGTGACCGACGCAGTCGACGAGGTAACGGCCGTGCACGCGCCCGGCGCTGGTCGCGAGGCAGACGCCATCGTCCGCCACCGCTTCCTCGCCGCGGATTTCCGCCGTCAGCAGGGTGCAGCCGGCCTCGACGGCGCGCGCGCACAGCCAGGCATCGATGTCCTGGCGATACAAGTGCGCCTCGAGCACGTCCTCGGCGTAATTGACGGCGATATTGGCCCACCACTGCGCCTCGGTACGGGCGCTGCCGGCGGCATGGCGCACGAAGCCGAAGGACTTCTTAACCCCGGAGCTGGGCCCGATCTCGTCGTGGATGCGGTTCAGGTTGGCGATCGCGGCCAGTTCCTCCGCGCCGTAGCGCTCGGCCAGCACGCGCATCCACAGCACGGTCGGCTTGAGCAGGGATTCGCCGAGCGCGAAGCGCGGGTGCGGCGCCCGCTCGACGATCACGGTCGAGACCCCCTGGCGCGCAAGCACCAGTCCGAGCGCGCAACCGGTGATGCCGGCACCAAGAATGATGACCTCGCAGGACGCCGCTTCCATCATGTTTCCGAGAGTATTGCCGCGCGCCAGTATCCGGGGCACCGTGCGCGAATGCCAGTGCCGTGAGCAGACCCGATCGAGATTGCCGGATATTCCTATAATGCAGTTTAAGTAATTTTCGAAACTGCTTGTTTTATTTGATACATCGCGTATCGTAAATCATCCTGCGCGAGCCTCGTGAAGGCGCACCACGCGCGCTGTGCGGCCACTGCCAACGACAACCGGGGAGCGTCCATGCGCAAGGTATTGTTCATTTTCGGTGAACTCACCGACGCCGACACCGAGTGGATGTGCGATGCCGGCCAGGCCCTCACCCTGGCGACCGGCGACCGTTTGATCGAGGCCGGCCACCCGGTGCACGAGCTCTCGCTGGTACTGCGCGGTGAACTCGGCGTGTACGCCGGCGAGCGCGAAATCGCGCTGCTCGGCGAAGGCGAGATCGTCGGCGAGCTGTCGTTTCTCGATGCGCGCCCGCCTTATGCGTCGGTCGTTGCCACCGAACCCTCGATCGTTTTGCGCGTACCGCACGAAGCGGTGCACGCGCGTTTCGCCCGCGACCCCGGCTTCGCCGGCCGTTTCTATCGAAGTCTCGGCATTTTCATGGCCAGCCGCTTGCGCCAGACGGTCGGGCAGCTCGGCGTGCTCGGCGATGACGACGAACTCGCCGAGGACGCGACCAGCGTCGACGAAATCGACCCCGACGTGCTCGATCGCTCGGCCATCGCCGGGCGCCGCTTCGAGCGTCTGCGCACCCGCCTCGGAGTCGAATGAGCGTGGCCGACGACAAAGACATCTTCCGTAAGGAAGCCCTCGACCAGCTGAGCTCGCCCGAACAGCTCGAGCAACTGCTCGAGGTGACCACCCGCAAGGCCTGGGTCAGCCTCTACACCATTGCCGGTGCGCTCGTCGCGATTCTCCTGTGGAGCGTGTTCGGCCAGATTCCGATCACGGTCGACGGCTCCGGCATCTTCGTCTACCCGAGACGGGTCGTGTCGTTCCAGTCGCCGGCGCCGGGACAGGTCGTGAGCATCGACGTCAACGTCGGTGATTTCGTCGACAAGGGCGACATCATCGGCACCCTCAACCAGCCCGACCTCGCGCAGGAACTCGAACAGGAACGCGTGCGCCTGGCCGAAGCACGCGCCCAGGTACTGCTCAAGGGCGATGCCCTCGAACAGCGCCTGGCGCTCGAACGCGAATCGATCGTGCGCAAGCGCGAGCTGCTCGCGCAGCGCATCGAGTCGCTGCAGCGGATCTCCGAGGCGCAGAAGAAGCGCAATGCGGGCTACCTCGCGCAGCAGAGCAAGAACCTCGCCGAGGCGCGCAGCACCCAGCAGAAGCTCGGCCGCGCGCTGGAGGAACGTTTCGAGAGCTACGAGCGCCTGCGCGCCGAAGGGCTCTCCTCCGACGACAGCGTGCTCGCCGCACGCCAGCGCTACATGGACAACCAGGTGCAGCGCTCCGAGCTCGACCTGCGCGCCCAGGAACTCGAACTGCGCCGACTGGAGAACGAGCAGGCCTACCAGCAATCGCTAGACCGCATCGAGGAGTTCCGCACCCAGCTGCAGGATCTCGAGATCCGCGAGCGCGAGCTGGACCAGCAGGCGCTGGAGACCAGCGCCAGCGCGAAGCAGCGTATCCAGGAGATCGAACGCAACATCGCGCGCCTCGAAAGCCAGCTCGCGACGCGCAGCCAGATCGTCAGCGAACATGCCGGCCGCATCCTCGAGATCACGACCGGTCCCGGCCAGATCGTCAATGCCGGCCAGCGCATCGGCTCGATCGAGACCGAGGATGCCGCGGGTGAGCTGATGGGCGTGGCCTTCTTCGCCGTCGGCGACGGCAAGAAACTGGCCGCCGACGGCGTGCTGCGCCTCACCCCGACGACGGTGGAACGCGAACGCTACGGCAGCATCGTCGCCACCATCACGAGCGTCTCGGCCTTCCCGGTCACGGCGGATGCCATCAGCTCGATGATCGGCAACGCCGAGGTCGCCCAGGAAATCAGCCAGGGCCGCAGCGTCATCCAGGTCGTCGCCCGCCTGCACGAGGACGCGGACGCCCATACCGGCTACGAATGGACCTCCGGCAAGGGTCCGCCCGGACCGCTCACCGCCGGCACCACGGCCAGCGCGCGCGCGACGGTCGAATACCGCCGCCCGATCACGTTCGTCATCCCGATCCTGCGCAGGTGGACCGGCGTTGGCTGAGCAAGCAGCGCCTCCGGCCAAGAAGGCCCCGCCCGAGATCAAGCACCCGCGCGTGCGCACGCCGTCGGTGCTGCAGCTCGAGGCGGTCGAGTGCGGCGCCGCGGCGCTGGCGATGATCCTCGGCTATTACAAGCGCGTCGTGCCGCTGACCCAGCTGCGCCGCGAGTGCGGCGTCTCGCGCGACGGCAGCAAGGCCTCCAACGTGGTCCGCGCGGCGCGCCGCTACGGCATGGAGGCGAAGGGCTTCACGAAGTCGATCAAGAAGCTCTACGACATCAAGCCGCCGTTCATCGTGTTCTGGAACTTCAATCACTTCGTGGTGTGCGAAGGCTTCGGCAAGGATCGTGTCTACCTCAACGACCCCGCCGTCGGTCATCGCAGCGTGACGCACAAGGAGTTCAACCGCGGCTTCACCGGGGTCGTCCTGGTGATGAAGCCGGGACCCGAGTTCACGCCGGGCGGGCGGCTGCCCAGCGTGGTCGGCAGCATCCGCTCGCGCCTTGCCGGATCCGGCCGCGCGCTCGGCTTCTGCTTCCTCACCGGGCTGCTGCTGGTGATTCCGGGGCTAGCCGTGCCGGCCTTCAACCAGGTCTACATCGATGCGGTGATCCTGCAACAGCGTACCGACTGGCTGCGACCGCTGCTGCTTGCGATGGGCGTGTCCGGGGTACTCACCGCGGCGCTGCATTTCATGCAGTTCCGCTTCCTGCGCCGGCTCAAGATCAAGCTTTCGATCAAGTTCTCGAGCAAGTACCTGTGGCACCTGCTGCACCTGCCGGCCAGCTTCTACGCGCAACGTTTCGCCGGCGAGATCGCCAACCGCAGCCAGATCAACACGAAGCTCGCCGACCTGCTCTCGGGACGCCTCGCGACGACCGCGATCGACGTCACGATGATGGGCTTCTATGCCGCACTGATGTTCTACTACGACGTCATTCTGACCCTCATCGGCATCGGCTTCGCGATCATCAACGCCTTCGTGCTCAAGGTCATTTCGCAAAAGCGCGTCGAGACCAACATGCGCGTGCTGACCGAGTACGGCAAGGCCCAGGGCACCGGCATGGCCGGCCTGCAGAGCATCGAGACGATCAAGGCCGGCGGCCTGGAATCGGGCTTCTTCGGCGTCTGGGCGGGCTATTACGCCAAGGCCGCCGTGGCACGCCAGGATCTCGAGATGTCCAACCAGTGGCTGGACATCACGCCGACCCTGCTGACCGCGCTGACCAGCGCCGCGATCCTGTGTTTCGGTGGCCTGCGCGTGATGCACGGCGAGATCTCGATCGGCATGCTGGTCGCCTTCCAGAGCCTGATGGCGAGCTTCCTCGCGCCGATCAACGAACTGCTCAGCCTCGGCGGCACGTTCCAGGACATGCGCGGCGACCTCGAGCGCGTCGACGACGTGCTCGACAACGACACCATGCCGACGCCCGAGGTCGAGGAACTCGTCGACGAGAACGGCGATAGGGTCACGCGCCTGAAGGGCTACCTCGAGCTGCGCGACGTGACCTTCGGCTACAGCCCGCTGGACAAGCCACTGTTCGAGAACTTCAATCTCAGCGTCGCACCGGGCCAGCGCGTCGCGCTGGTCGGTGGCAGCGGCTCGGGCAAGTCGACGCTCGCGCGCATGATCTGCGGCGAGTACGAACCGTGGTCCGGCCAGGTCCTGCTCGACGGCCTGCCGCGCAGCCAGATCCCGGCCGACGTCCTGCGCAACTCCTTCGCCGTGGTCGACCAGGACATCAGCCTGTTCGAGGGCAGCGTGCGCGACAACCTCACGCTGTGGGACGACACGGTGCCGGAGATCAACCTGCGTCATGCGCTGCAGGACGCGGCCGCCCACGAATTCGTCATGGCCATGGCCGGCGGTCTCGACGCCAAGCTCGCCGAGGGTGGCATCAACCTGTCCGGCGGCCAGCGCCAGCGCCTGGAAATCGCGCGCTCGCTGGTACTCAACCCGGCCGTCCTGGTCTTCGACGAAGCGACCAGCGCCCTCGACGCCGATACCGAGGGCGTGGTGATGGAGCGGCTGCGCATGCGCGGCTGCAGCGCGGTACTGGTCGCACATCGCCTGAGCACCGTGCGCGACAGCGACCTCATCCTCGTGCTCAAGTCCGGCCAGGTCGTCGAACAGGGCACACACGAGGAGCTGTGGGTGCTCGATGGCGAGTACGCCCGCCTGATGCGCGCCGACCAGGAACCCATCGTCACCATCAGCGAAGAAGCAGACGACGACGGCGATGACTGACGCGCGCACGATCACCATTCCGCGCGCGGAGCTGCGCCGCCTCGGTGCGCGCAAGATCCGCATTCTCGGACATCACCCGCTGGTCCTCGACGATCCGTCGCGCATGTGGATCATCGCCGCAGGCGAGGTTTCGGTGATGACTTCCCACGTCGATCGCGGCCTGCCGGTCGGCCTGCGCCAGCTGGTCTTCGAGGCCGGTGTCGGCACGCCGCTGTTCCCCGTCTCCGACGGACGCAGCGAGGATGCCGAACGGCTCATCGTGACCTCCACTGCCGAGGTCACCTTCTACGAAGCGCCGCTGCGCGCGGCGCGCGAGCTGCTCGCACTGATCGGGCTGTCGCTGCGCGAGGCGATCGACGACTGGACCAACAAGTTGTCGCGTTTCGCCGCCCGCGAGGAAGTGTTTGCCGGCGCCGACCGCTTTCCGCACGAGGGCAAGTTCGGACTCGCTGACGGCATGCTGGTCTCGGTCAGCCCGAACCAGGTCGCCTGGCTGCAGATCGAGAGCGGCGACCTGAACGCGTTCGGCGATCCGGAACTCGCCGTCGGCACGCTGCCGTTCTACATGCCGGTGGGCGGCGAGATCTGGTTCCAGGCCGCCGACGAAACGCGCGTGCGCGTCAGCGACGAACTCGCGAATGCCTCCGACCTCGACCTCGTGCGTGGCCTGGCGCTGTTCAATTCGCTCCTGCAACGCCGCCTGCGCCAGTTCGAGCGCGCCGCCCAGGAAGCCGAGCGCGAACGGCTCGAACGCTCGGCACAAGTCGAATCACGCATCTTCGACGGCACGCTCGAGAAACTCGCCGGCGTGCTCAACCGGCGCGAAACCGTGCCGCAGCGCGAAAGCCTGCTCCTGACCGCCGCGACCATCGTCGGCAACGACCTTGGTGTTGCGATCGCGCCGCCCGCGCGCTCGGAGGATCCGCGGCGCATGAAGGATCCCGTCGAAGCCATCGCCCGCGCTTCGCGCCTGCGCCACCGTACCGTGATCCTGGCCGGCCGCTGGTGGGAGAACGACAACGGGCCGCTGCTCGCCTACCTCGAGGACGACGACATCCCGGTCGCGCTGGTGCGCGACCAGTGGCACGGCTACCAGATGACCGATCCGCGACACGGCGTGGCCGTGCCGGTGACACCCGACATCGCCCTCTCCCTCAAGCCCAAGGCGGTCATGTTCTACCCGCGCCTGCCCGAGAGCGTGCGTACCGCCTGGGCCGTGCCGCGCTTCGCCATGCGCGGCCGCATGTGGGACATGATCTTCGTCGCCCTGCTGTCGCTGACCATCACCGGCATCGGCATGCTGGTGCCGCAGGCGACCGCGCTGATCATGGACAACGCGATCCCCGATGCCAATCGCCGCCTGCTCGCCGAGCTCGGCGCCGGACTGGCCATGGCGGCCTTCGGCGCCGCCCTGTTCGGCATCGCCCAGGGGATCCTCAGTATCCGGCTCGGCATCCTCTCCGACAGCGTCAGCCAGTCGGCCGTGTGGGATCGCCTGCTCAGCCTGCGCCTGCCGGTGTTCCGGCGCTTCTCCAGCGGCGACCTGCTCGACCGCGCGATGTCGGTCAGCGCGGTCAACCAGGAGATCAACGGCCAGGCGATGCGCACCATCCTGACCAGCGGTACCGCCCTGCTCAACCTCGGCCTGCTCTACTACTACAGCAGCAAGCTCGCCTGGATGGTCGCCGGCATCGGCATCACGATAGTCATCTTCACGCTCGCGGCCGGCTATCTGGCGCGACGCCACTACCGCCGCCTGATGGAACTGCAGGGGCCGTTCTTCGGTTTCGTCGTCGAGCTCGTCAACGCGGTCAGCAAGATCCGCATCGCCGGCGCGCAGCGGCGCGCTTTCGCGCGCTGGGCCGATCGCTACGTCGAGCAGCTGCACCTGATTCTCAAGGCGCAGAGCATCGAGGACTACGTGTCGGTGTTCAACCTGCTGATCCCCCTGGTCAGCGCCATGTTCCTGTTCTGGATGGGCGTGGAGATGCTCAACGCCGAGGGCGAGCAGCGCCTCAGCGTGGGCGTCTTCCTCGCCTTCAACACGGCCATGGGCACGTTCCTCGGCGGCGCCACGACGCTGTCCATCATGGGACTCGAATTCCTCGACACCATGGCCAAGGCGGCGCGCGTCAAACCGCTGCTGGTGGCACAGAGCGAGATCTCCGACGATCTCCGCGACCCCGGCCGCCTGAGCGGTCAGATCGAGTTCAAGGACGTCCATTTCCGCTACGGCGAGGACGGCCCGCCGGTGCTCCGGGGCGTCAGCTTCCGCGTCATGCCCGAACAGTTCGTCGCCTTCGTCGGCCCCTCGGGCAGCGGCAAGTCGACGATCATCCGGCTCCTGCTCGGCTTCGAGGAGGCCGAGGCCGGGGTCGTCGCCTACGACGACCAGGACCTGACCGGGCTCGACATCACCGCCGTCCGGCGCCAGCTCGGCGTCGTGCTGCAGACCGCGCGTATCAACTCGGCCTCGATCTTCGACAACATCGGCGGCGGCGCCGAGATCACGCTAGACGAAGCCTGGGAGGCGGCCGAGGACGCGGGCTTTGCCGACGATGTGCGCGAGATGCCGATGGAAATGCACACCGTGATCAGCGAGGGCGGCACCAACCTCTCCGGCGGCCAGCGTCAGCGCCTGCTGATCGCCCGCGCGCTGGTGCGCAACCCACGCATCCTCGTTTTCGACGAGGCCACCAGCGCGCTCGACAACAAGACCCAGGCGACCGTCACCGAAGCGCTCGACCGACGCAAGGTCACGCGCCTGGTCATCGCCCACCGCCTGAGCACGATCCGCAACGCCGACCGCATCTTCGTGCTGGCCCAGGGACGCATCGCCGAATCCGGCACCTTCGACGAACTCGTCGCCAACGGCGGCATCTTCGCCTCCATGATGGCGCGCCAGATCGTGTAAGTGATGACGTCGCCGGCCGGCCCCACCGGCCGCGCATTGCACCACGGGCTGCCGCCCACCGCCTGTCCCCGGATCCTCGATAATCAGTATCGATATACTAAAATTAGATAGTTATATCGCTTTTCTCGTGTAAACTCTTACCTGATTCAGGCACGACGACATCCCATGCAGCAGCCGCGGCCATTCCGTCCCCGAGCCCCGCGCCACGCCGCCGGCGCGCGCCTGCTGGCGCTCGCCGGCAGCACCCTGCTGCTCGCCGCCTGCAGCACCCGCGTGCCGCACCCGCTGCTCGACGAGGCGACCGAACGGCAGGCGACGACCATCGAGCTGTCACAGCCGCCGGCCGTCGACGGCGCACGGGGCACGCGCGCGTCGGCCGTGACGCCGGCCGCGGACGACCCGGTCGCGGCCCCCAACGGGAGCTCGGCGAACCAGCAGCCCGCGGACACACCGGCCGGCACCGACACGGTTGCCGAAAGCCCCCGTCCTGCGCCGGCCGGCGCAGCGCAATCCGCCGTGGACGCACCGGTGCCGGAAGCCGCCGCCGGCGCCGCGAGCCCGCCGCCGCAGCTGCCCATCGGCATTGCCGACGTGCGCAGCCAGGCCATCGGCAACAATCTCGAGATCAAGACCGAGCTCGTCCGCCCCGCACTGCTGCGCGAGGATCGCCGCGAGGCCGAGGCACGCTTTCTGCCGACCGCGTTCGCCCGCTACACCTATTCCGCGTTCGACGAGCCGGGCGTCGCACCGACGCGTAATCCCAACGGGTCGACCACCGACGACGCCGAGCTCGGCATCGTCGTGCCGCTGCAGACCGGCGGCAGCGCGCGCGTCAGCGTACCGATCACACGCACCGACTTCGGCGTCCCCGGCATCGAGAACGTGCACGACGCGGCGACCACTTTCTCGCTCAGCCAGCCGCTGCTGCGCGATGCCGGCCGTCACGTGAATATCGCACCGATCACCGTCGCGCGGCTGCGCGAGCGCCAGCAGGACGCACAAACCAAGCTCGCCATTCTCAACGTCCTGGCGGGGGCGGATCGCTTCTACTGGAATCTCTATGCCGCCTCGCGTGCGGTCGAGGTCCGCCTGCAGCAGTACGAACGCGCCAAGGAACAGGAGCGCCAGGCCGTGCGCCTCGCCGAGGAAGGCGTGGTGCCGGCGATCGAAGTGGTCCGCGCGCGCTCGGGCGTCGCGCGGCGCGTCGAAGACATCATCCGCGCCGAGAACACCCGCCGCCAGGTCGAGCGCGAGATCAAGCGCGCCATGAACCGGCCCGACCTGCCGGTCACCGGTGCCACCGCGCTACTCGTGACCACGCCTCCCGACCCGGTCGAGATCGTGATCGACCGGCCCGCGGCGCTGGCCAGCGCGCTGGACAACCGCATGGAGCTGCTCAACCTCGAACTGCAGCTCGCCGTCGATGCGCTCTCGGTCGACGTGGCGCGCAACCAGAAGCTGCCCAGCCTCGCGCTCGACTACAGCTTCCGCTACCTCGGTGCGAGCAACGAGCTGGCCGAGGCCTTCGAGCAGATCGGCCGCACCGATTTCGCCAACCAGAGCATCGGGCTGACGCTGGAAGTGCCGCTCGGCAACCAGGCGCGCGTGGCGCGCTACAACCGCGCCGTACTGCAGCGAGCGCTGACCGCCGCGAACCGTGCCCAGCAGGCCCAGATCATCGAGCGCCAGGTGCTCGATACGGTCGACCAGCTCGACGAGGCGTGGCAACGCATCCTCGCAGCACGCGAGGAGACGCTGCTGGCCGCGCGCAACTTCCAGGCCGAACAGCGCCAGTTCCGCGCCGGCGTGCGCACCAGCACCGACGTCCTCATCGCCGCCGACTTTCTCGCCGATGCCCAGATCAAGGAACTCAATGCGCTCGCCGCCTACGAGATTGCCAAGATCGACCTCGCCTTCGTTACCGGCACCCTGCTCGGCAGCGGCAACGTCCAGCTTGCCTCGTTCGACGAAACCCACGACATCGACGAAGTCTCCGCCGCCGACATCGACAGCCTCGCCCCGATGCCGCCGAGTCCGCCGGTGTCGACCCAGGAGTCGATTGCACGCAAGCTCGAACGCCTCGACGTCAAGGCGCCTTCGGCGGCGTCGGTGCCGGGGATGCCCGACCTGCCGGCGCGTCCCGACGCGATCCGGCCCGGTCTCAACCCGTCGGCCGTGCTGCCGGCGCGGCCCGCGCCATTGGCACCCGGCACCAGCAGCGACGCGGCCGGCGGCAATGTCGCGAGCGCCGGCGGCGACGCAGCCGGCGCCGTGGGGACAGCAGGCACCCCGGCCACCATCACCGTCGCCGCCGACGACACGCTGTGGTCACTCGCGCGCCGCTACCGCCCCGACGACAGCGTCAGCGTGCCGCACATGCTTGCCGCCATCATCGCGGCGAATCCGCGACAGTTCGGCGATGCCAACCCCGACCGGCTGGTGACCGGAACCGTCCTGCGCGTCCCCGGCGAGGCGGACCTCGCGGCGACGGCACGCCCCTGAGGCCGGCGTGCCCCGACCCGGCGCGCTCCGGGGTCGTTGCAGGGCCGGCGCGCGGCCAGGTCGCCGCCCGGCGACCAGCGTCACCTCGGCAAGGAAACCCCCGTATACTCGCCAGCGTTCCCGTTGCCGCCCGCGGGGAAACGACACCCGGCGTGGCGACCTGCGGCACGGCGCGGCGCGGCTGCGTGCGCCGTGCACCCGGGCGTTGACCTCGTCATGAAAACCACCCACGCCTCGTCACGATCGAACGGCGCCGCCTGGCTGCGCCCTTTCCGCAATGCCGGCATCCTGGCGCTGGGACGCGGCATGCAGGGCGTGCTGTCCCTAGCCTACGTCGCACTCGCTTCGCGCGCGCTGGGACCGGGTGCCTTCGGTGTCCTCGTGCTGGTGCACAGTACGGTGCTGGTGGCGGCGCAACTGGTGCGCTTCCAGTCCTGGCAGGCCGTGCTCAAGTACGGCGCCCCCGCGCTGCTGGCCGCCGATCACGCGGCACTGCATCGCGTTCTGCTCTTCGCGCTCGGGCTCGACGTCGTCAGCGGCGCCCTGGCCGGCGTGGTGCTGGTCCACGCCATGCCCACCCTCGCCGCCTTCGTCGGGATCCCGGATGCGGTCGTGCCGCTGGCGACGCTCTACGCGATGAGCGTCGCGTTCGTCATTCTCGGTGCCGCGCCGCTGGGCGTGCTGCGGCTGCTCGACCGCCACGATCTCATTTCCTGGCAAACCATCGTCGAGCCCGTCGTGCGCTGTGCGGGCGCGCTGTTCCTGTTCGCCAGCGATGGCCTGCTGGCCGGGTTCCTGATGGTGTGGTTCGTGGCAACGGCACTTGGCAAGGGCGCGCTGTTCGTCGCCGCTTCGAAGGCGCTCGCGGCGCGCGGACTCAGCCTGCGCCACGCCGCGCTCGACCGCCGCTGTCTCGCGCCGGCACCCGGCATCTGGCGATTCAGCGCAGGCACCAACCTGAGTTCGATGCTCAACCTCAACGACACGCAGATCGGGCCGCTGCTCGCCGGCAACCTGCTCGGCGCCGCGGACGCCGGCCTCTACCGCATCGCGCAGCAGGTCGCCAACGTGGTTTCGAAGCCGGTGCACAAACTGCTGGTGCCGGCAATCTATACCGACATGTCACAGCTCACCGCCGCCGGCGACCGCCGTACACGCCGCGAGGTCGTCGCCCGCTCCGGGCTGGTGGCAGGGCTCGCCGGCATCGCCATTTTCGCCCTGCTGGCCGCGTTCGGCGCCGATCTGCTGACCCTGGTCTTCGGCGAGGCCTACCGCGCAGCAACCGGACCGATGCTGTGGCTGTCGTTCGCGGGCGTCCTCGCCACGTTCGCTTTCCCCCTCGCGCCCCTGCTGATGTCAGGCGGCAAGGTCCGCCACGTCGTGATCATCCGCCTCGCCGCGCTGGTCGCGTACCTCATCGCGTTCTACCTGCTGGTTCCGGTCCACGCGCTGCTCGGCGCAGGCCTCGCGGTCAACCTGCATGCCCTGTTGACGGTTGCGGGCATGGCCTGGTGCGCGCGCGAGTTGCTGGGTCGCGATGACGTGCAGCAGCGGTGATGCCCGTGGACACCGCTTGGTCCACGGCACTACACTCGATGCCCGGTAAGGAACCAGTCTGCCCCGTTCGCGGTCAGAGGGGCTTTCGGCAGCCGGACGCCGCGCGGGACGACCGTCCCACGTATCCCCGCCGGCCAGGTGCGCGGGCAATCATGTGACATGAAACGATTTTTCTCGCATCGCCGCCGCCGCGCCGGCAGCGGCACGTCCGAAGACGATCCACGCCGGTTCCTCGATACCATCGTATTCCCGCCCACCCCCGGGGCGGCCCCATCGCCGCTGCCGCCGGTCCGGATTTTTCTCGGCACGGAAGCCGCGCACTACCGGGCCGAACGCGTGTTCCTGTGGTCGATCCTCGAACATCGCAACCCCGCACGGCGTTACGAAATCATCCTGATGAAGGATCTGCCCGGTTTCGACCGCACGGCCTGGACGACCGGTTTCAGCAACTACCGCTTCGCCATCCCCTACCTCGCGGGCGGCGCGGGCCGCGCGATCTACAACGACGTCGACCAGATCTATCTCGCCGATCCCGGCGTGCTGTTCGACCACGACCTCGGCGACCACGGCTTTCTCGCCCTGTCGGGCGAGGACACCTCGGTGATGCTCATCGATTGCGCGCGCATGGACGACGCATGGCCGCTCGCGCGTGCGCGCAGCGCGCCGAAGCGGGAACTGCTGGCCCACGCCGCCGCCCTTCGCGGCGACTTGCCGGCCGAGTGGAACGCTCGCGACGAGGAGTTCCGCGCGGGAAACAGCAAGCTGCTGCATTTCACGGCGCTGCACCTGCAACCCTGGACCCCGGAGCCCGATCGCTTCGCCTACCGTGCGCATCCGCACGGCGAACGCTGGTACGCGCTCGAGCGGGCCGCGGACGCGGCGGGCTTCACGGTATTCGACCGCGCGCACCCGAGCCGGCGTTACCGCGAGCTGATCGCGTGCTGCAGCGATCTCCACGCCCATGGCAGCGGCACGCCCGGGCAGAGCGCCGGGCAGACGTTCCCCGGACAGGTCCTCCCACGCCATGTCGGCAGCGTCGCCCGCCTGGTCGAAGCAGCCAATGCGCGGACCGTCCTCGACTACGGCGCCGGCAAGGCCGGCGCCTACCAGTCACTGCCCGGAGAGCCGCCGGAATCGCCGGTCAAGGCCATGCCGGCATGGGGCGCGGACCTGCGCGTGACCGTCTACGACCCGGCCTATCCGCCTTACAGTGAGCTGCCCGAGGGCCGCTTCGACGGCGTCATCTGTACCGACGTCCTCGAGCACATCGCCGAGGAAGACATCCCGTGGATCCTGCAGGAACTGTTCTCCCATGCCACGGCGTTCGTCTATGCCTCGGTCGCCTGCTACCCGGCGAAGAAGGTCCTGCCCAACGGCGAGAATGCGCACGTCTGCCAGAAGCCGCCGGCCTGGTGGGATGCGCAGTTCCGTGCCGCCGCGCGCGCACACCCGCACGTGCATTGGGAACTGTCGATCCGCAAGAAGAACTGGCGCGGCAAGAAAGTCCGGCTGAGCCGCGTCGGCGGTCACTGGCTGGACCGCCCGCGCGTCTGGGTGCTCGGCGATGACAAGCCCGGGAATACCAACCAGGCCATCGCCCTCGCCGCGGCGCTGGGCTATGACTACGACCTGCGCGTGCTCGAGTACGGTCCGCTCGCGCACCTGCACAATCGCCTGCTCGGGGCGAGCCTGGCGGGCCTGACGCAGCGCTGCGCGGCGAGCCTCGCACCGCCGTGGCCGGAACTCGTCGTCGCTTGCGGCCGCCGCACCGCGCCCGTGGCACGCTGGATTGCGAAGCGCTCCCGCGGCGCTACCCGCGTGGTCCAACTCGGCCGCAAGGGCGGTGACACGGCACGTCCGTTCGATGTCGTCGTGACACCGGCCCACTGCCACCTTGCCGGCGACCCTCGACGCATCGAGACCCTGTTGCCGCTGACGCCGCTGGCCATTGCCAAGGGCGCCACCACGCCTGCAGGGGGCGCGAGCCCCCGCACCGTGGTGCTGCTCGGCGGCGCCACCCGCCGCTACCGTTTCGACGCCGATGTGATCGACGACCTGGCACGCCGACTACGCGCCGATCATGCCGCACACGGCGGCGAGCTGTGGGTCCTGACCAGTGCGCGGACCGGCGCCAAGGCGCTCGCGCAACTCTCCGCCGCACTCGATGACGACACCCGCATCTTCGACCCGGATACGCTCGGCAGCCGCTACTGGGAGACCCTCGTCGCGGCTGACCGCATCATCGTCAGCGGCGAGAGCGAGTCCTTGCTCGCCGATGCGGTCGCGACGGGACACCCGGTGTTCATCCACGCACTGCCGCCGCGACCCCAGTCCTTGCTGCTGCGGGCCGGTGCGCAGCTCGACCGCTGGGCGCGCCGGCGCCCGACCAACCGGCGCGCCACCACGCGCCCGCAGCGCGGGCTCGAATATCTCTGCGCACGGCTGATCGAAACGGGCCTGGCACGGCCGCCGCGCAACCTCGAAGAGTTGCACCAGGCCTTGTACGCGCGCGGCGTCGCACAACCGTTCGGCGCCGCGCCGACGCCCCTGGACGCAGCCCATCCGCTGCGGTTCAGCGCGACAGAGGAAACAATAGAAGTCGCCCGGCGTGTGCGCGAGGCGCTCGGCTTCGGCGTCTGGACCTCGCCCGCGGAGCCGCCCGGTCAGGACGTCTGAGGCCCGTTCCAGGTTCTCAAGGTGCGGCGCCGCCTTTGCGCGCCAGCAGGTGGTCGCCGAGTCGGTGGGCGAGCGCGACTATCGTCAGCGTGGGATTCGCCCAGCTCGCGGTCGGGAATACCGAGGAGCCGGCGACGAAGAGGTTCGCGTAGCCGTGCACGCGGCAGTCGCGATCGACCACGCCCTGCTCTGGCGCCGCGCTCATGCGCGTCGTGCCCATGTGGTGGTAACCGCCGATCGCATGGTTGCCGACGGTCGCATCGACCGGCCACGCCGTGCCCGCTTCGCGCAGCCACGCCGCGGGTTCGAGATGGCCGACGCCACGCGCCGCGAGGCGTGCAGCGAGACGCTCGACCATGATCGCGACGGTACGCTTGTCGAGCTCGCACAGGCGCCATTCGAGCGCCGCGCGCGGCATGCCCAGCGCATCCCGCTCGCTGGCGAGACGCACCCGGCTGGATGGATTGGGTGCCTGCTCGGCACGCACCATCACGTTGACACGCCGCATGCCGCGCGCGAAACGCACGCGCTCGACCCGGCGCCGCAAGCGGTGCTGGATGAATCGCCGCAGGTCGCGGTAGCGGTGCCACAAGGCCCGGTTGGCCCGGGTCGGCGCGAGCTGGTGCTTGAGGTCGTTGTACAGCCGCTTGTGCAGCGCCACGCCGCGCGCGCTGTCGCGCTGCAGCTTGAACGTGAACGCGGTATTGAGGATGCCGGCCTCGCGCTGCAACGCGGGGGCCGGTAACAGTACCGACGCGATCTCGTTGCCATCGGCGCCGTGACGGCGCTGGAACGCCGCCCACAGCGCGAAGCCGGCGCGCGGCTCGAGCCGCCCGGCGCGCGCGTGCGGATGCTCCATGAAACAACGCCCGACCTGGTCATGACGGTTACCGACGCCGGCCGTCTCGACGTCGTCGGAGGCGAGCAGCAGGCGCGGGTTCTCGATACCGCCGGCGGCGAGCACGTAGTGCCGCGCGACGAGACGCGCGCGGCGTCCCTCCAGCGACGCCAACTCGAGGGCCTCGACCCGGTTCGCCGCGGCGCTGACGCGGATTCGGGTCACGTTCGCATGCAGCACGATGCGCACGTCGCCGGCGCCGAACAAGTCGTCCATGCGCGCGGCATTGAATCGCTCGCGCTCGTTGTCGAAATGCCAGCAGCGCGTGACGAAATCGCCGTCGAGGCCGTTCTGTGCGGCGTTGTCGTCCCGCCACCCGGATGCCGCGGCGGCGCTCTCCGGCAGTGCGAAATCGCGTGCTGCCTGCGCGTACCAGGGGTCGAGTTCGTCCAAGCTCAGCGGCCAGCCGCTCAGCGGGACCCAGGATCGGGGCTCGAGGTCGATGGCCTCGAAACGCGCGCAGCGCCCACCCCAGATGTTCGTCGTACCGCCGAGAAAACGCAGGCGGGCATCGACCAGCGCGTAGTAGGGATCGCCGCAGTCCGGGCCGGCGGCGAGATCCTGCGTGGCCGCCTCGAAGTCGCGGCCGCCGCTCTCGACGACGCATACCTCGATGCCGTGCCCGGCCAGGTGCCGGGCGAGCGTGATACCGGCTGCGCCGCCGCCGACGATGGCGATGTCGCAGGCCAGCTCGGCGTTCTCGGGATAGTCGTTCAGATCGTGCAGCATGGTGTTCGACGGCGCAGCGCCTCGCGCGGGCGCCGCGATCATAGGGTGCGCGCGCGCCTGCGGCCAGTCGTTTCGCGGCGCTGGCACCGGCCGGCGCCATACGCGATCATGCGGCGACGCACAGACGCCACACGCAGCGCGGGAGTTCAGCCACGATGTCGAGCACGACGAGCAACACGGGAACCGACCAGGCAACGTTCTGGAACGAGGAAGGCGGCCGCCGCTGGGTCGCGCACATCGACCAGCTCGAACGCATGCTGGCGGGCCTCAGCACGGTGCTGGTCGATGCCGTCGGCGCGCAACCCGGCGAGCGCGTGCTCGACGTCGGCTGCGGCGGCGGCCCGACCAGCAACGCCTACGCGCGCGCCGTCGGCGATGCGGGCCGCGTGCTCGGCGTCGACATCTCGGCGGTGATTCTCGAAGTCGCGCGGCAACGTGCCCGGCACATCCCGAACCTCGAATTCGCGACTGCCGATGCCGCCACGCACGCCTTCGAGCCGGCCAGCTTCGATGTCGTGACGTCACGCTTCGGTGTCATGTTCTTTCCCGATCCCCACGGCGCGTTCGGCAATATCCGCCGAGCCGTGCGCGCTGGCGGTCGCCTGTGCTTCATGTGCTGGCGCGGCATCGACGAAAACCCCTGGATGGGCGCCCCGGCGAAGGCCGCGTTCAGCGTCATTCCGCCGCCCGAGAAGCTACCGCCGGGCAGCCCGGGACCGTTCGCGTTCGCGGACCCGGCGCACGTGCGCGACATCCTCGCGAGCGCCGGTTTCGTCGACATCGAGCTGAGTCCCCACGAGCACCGCATCACGCTCGGCACGGTCGACGAGGCACTCGAATGGCTGACCAACATGGGACCGGCGGCAACACCGCTGGCCGAAGCCGGGCCGGACGCCCGCGCCGCCGCACGCGAGGCGATGCGCGAGCTGCTGGTCCGCCACGATACGCCGCAGGGCGTGACCCTGGACGGCGCAACCTGGCTGGTCCGCGCGCGGGTACCCTGAACGCGCGGCAACGAGCCCGCCGGCGAGCGGCTACACTGGAACGGACAGGCCGCCTGGCACGGCCCGAGCGCGGTCACGCGGTCGGGCCGCGCCCCGGCGCGGCGTGCAAGACCAACCGCGGGGAGACGACCGACATGGGTAAAGCCGAGATTCCGAGCGGGACGCTGGCGTTCTGCGACCTCGATTTGAAGGAGCGCGACAACCTCGACAGCGAGATGGCGGCCATGGTCGCCGGCATCGAGAAGAAGTACGGCTTCGTGCCGAACTTCGTCAAGCTGTTCGCCACCGACAACCAGCGCCTGCGCGCGTTCATGACGCCCTACATGGAGCTCATGCGCCGGGATTCCGGGCTCGACATGCTGGAGCACGAGATGATCGCGCTGGTCTGCGCGGCGACCAATGGCTGCGTCTACTGCTGCGCCCACCACGGCGCGCAGCTGCGTGGCGAGAGCGGCGACGCCCTGCTCGCCGAGTATCTCGGGCGCAATTACCGCCTCGCCGAGCTGTCGCCGCGCCACCGCGCAATGCTCGATTTCGTGGTCAAGGTCTCGACCGATGCCGAGGCCATCGATGCGCGGGACCACGACGCCTTGCGCGAAGTCGGTTTCGACGACGAGGCGATCTGGTCGATCGCCTCGACCGCCGCGTTCTACGCCGGCGCCAATCGCCTCGCCCAGGCAGCCGGGCTTCGCGTGACACCCGAATACCTCGCGATGCACCGCTGACGGCGCGCGCGGGCGCCGCCCGGCCGCGCGCTCAGCGTGGGCGGACAGGCGCGAGCGCCTCGCCCAGGTGCGCGCCGAGCGCCGGCGCCTCGACGTGGGCGAGATCCTTGGCGACGCTCGCGACCACGCAGGCGGCGGTCCGCGTATCGAGCGCCTCGCGCAACTGACCAAGAAAGCGTGGCTCGGCGACGAGCACGAGTTCATCCATCTCGCCGGCGCCGCGGGCCCTGTCGAGACGCGCGCCGATCTCGCGCGCGAAGTCCGCGGCGATGCGCTCGTGCGGACTCTCGGCGCGGCTCATCGCGTGGCGTCCCTCGCCGCCGCTGTCGAACGCGCGCCCCGGCCGGTCGGCATCGATCGCGCCGTCCTTGAGGCGGCCGCGCGGATTGTCGAACGTTTCGCGCAACTCGAGCGTCTTGCCGCCGTCCCGGACTGCCATGATGCGTGCGCCGACGCGATCGGCGACGACTAACCACTTCTCGTGCATGCCTTGTCTCCTCGTGCTGTAGGCGGACGCTGCCGCCGCTGTGACGGCGTCGCACCGAGCCTACGTCGCTGCGCGCGGCGCTACCTGACCGCGATCAGGATGACGCGCCGTGGCACCTCGCCCGGCAGGTCCGCAGCGTGTCCCGCGCGGCGTGGCATCGCACGGCGAAACGCTAGCGAATCGCCACCGGGTTGATGATCATCTGCACCGTGCCTTTGAGGCGCGCCTGGCCGAGCACGAAGAGGAACTCCCAGGCGCGATCGGCGACCAGCTCGGCGGTGACGACGTTCTCGAGGATGTAGATGCCGCGCTTGGTGAGAAACTCCTGGTGCACCGGCAGGTAGACGCCGTCGACCTCACCCGGCTGGATCTCGAGGCTGAAGGTGTCGCCGCCGACTGCGACGGGCTCGCGCTCGGCAAGGTAGAGGGCACCGGCCTTGCCGAGCCCCGGCTGGCTGGCCATGTAGCGCTCGGCATCGAGACGGCTGAGCGGCATGTAGCCCGTGTGCAGCAGGACGACGTCGCCACGCGCGAGCGCGACGCCCTGGCGGGTCAGCGCGGCCTCGATCTCGGGCTCGTTGACGGCGACCTCGGGGCGCAGCATGACGTGTCCGTCGACCGTCATCAGGCGTTCCGGCTGCGTCTCGGCGAATAGGCCGACGATGTCGAGAACGACACCGCGCGCGACGATCGGCGGGATGTCGGAGGTCGAGAACTTCTTCAGGCCGCTCTGGTGAAAGAACTCGTGGATGTCGGTCCCGTTGTAATAGGTGTGGTCGATGCCGACGTGACCGAGCCCGTCGATCTGCGTGCCGACACCGAAGAAGACCAGGCCCCAGTCGTCGTTGCCGGTCACCTTGCCCTCGCCGATGGGCTCACCCGCGTTGTTGAAGATCGCGCCGTTGGACACCACGAACGTCTCCACGGTGCGCGAACCGAACGCCGGGGTCTCGCGCGAGACCTCCATGCCGAGCGCGTAGCGCTTGCCACTGCGTACCAGGCGCGCCGCGGCGGCGACGCTGTCGTCGGTGATGAGATTCACCGCACCCAGGGTGTCGTCCTTGCCCCAGCGCGACGGATACCAGTCCGCCGCCGTCGCCGATCCCGTGACCGTCAGCGCCAGCAGCGCCGCCACGAGCCCGTATCCCACTTCATACCGCATCGTCATCTCCCCTCCCCACCTGACCAAAATTTAAGCAAAAGTGTCAGACACTTTTGCCCTGCCGCAGCCTTCACGTATCACCCCAAAAGTGTCTGACACTTTTGCGTGCGTGCTGCCGGGCTCGTCAGCGCCGCGGCGGCGCGCAATCAGCCGGCCGCGCGGGCCAGCGGACCGCGTACCAGCCGCCCCGGCGTCGCGCCGGTGGCGCGCTCGCCCTCGAGCAGCACCTCGCCGTTGACGACCGTCCAGGCGATGCCGCGCGAGGTCTGCTTGAGGCGTTGCGCGCCGGCGGGCAGGTCGTTGACGAGTTCTGGCATGTTCGGCGCCACGGTATCGGGGTCGAACACCACGATGTCGGCGTTGAGACCCTCGCGCAGCAGGCCGCGATCGTGCAGCCCCCAGGCGCTGGCGGTGTCATAGGTGATGAGGCGGACGGCCTCCTCGAGCGTGAATTCCTGCTTCTCGCGTACCCAGTGACTGAGCAGATGGGTCTGCAGCGAGGAATCCATGATCTGCGCGACGTGCGCGCCGGAGTCCGAGAAGGTCACGACGCTGCGCGGGTGCTTCATCATTTTCAGCACCGCGTCCTGGTCCTCGTTGGCCAGCGGCTGGCGGAAGAAGACATCGAAGTCGCGCTCCAGCGCGATATCGATCATCGCCTCTACCGGGTGCACGCCGCGCTTCGCCGCGACCTCGGTCATGAGCACCTCGTCGCCGATGCCGTTGAACAGGTACACCCAGTCCCACTCCGGCGGGCGCGCCTCGGCGCCGACCACTTCCGGGCCCTCGTAGGGGCGGGTCGCGATTTCGACCAGGCGGCGCTTCATGTCCGGGTCGGCGAACAGCGCTTTCTGCTCGTCGAGCGGCTTGGTGCGAACGTCCTTCCATACCTCCCAGGCGTCGAACGGGGTATGCGACTTGAACGACAGCATGGTCGAGATGGAGCGGCTGTGCGCCTGCACGAACAGGCGCCCGCCGGCGGCCGCGACTTCGTCGCCGAGGTCGTAATAGGCCGGCCACAGGTCGGGCGCGATGCGGATGCTCGGCATGCCGTAAGTCACCGGGCAGCCGGACTCGACTGCGAGCTGCTTGAGGCGGCCGAAGTATTCGGCCTGGCGCCGTGGACTCCGCCCCGGTGCTTCGCTCGCGAGTTCGAAGATGCCAGCGCCGAGCTCGCCCATGGCGTTGACGATCGCGCGCACCTCGTCCCAGTCGGCGACGCGGCTCGCGACGGGGCGATCGTCGGAAGTGAGGTGGTTGTAGGTTCGCGAGGTCGAGAAGCCGATGGCCCCGGCACGGATCGCATCCTGGACCTGGCGGCACATGCGCGCGAGTTCGTCCGGCGTGGCCTGCTCGCTGAAGGCGCGCTCGCCCATCGCCCAGGTGCGCAGCGCGGAGTGCCCGATGTAGCCACCGTAGTTGATGCCCTTGGGCAGCCGATCGATGACGTCGAGATACTCCGGAAAGGTCTCCCAGCGCCAGTCGATGCCGGCCTTCATGGCATCGCGCGACAGGTCCTCGGCGCGCTCGAGGTTGCGGAAGACGAAATCGGCATCGTCGGCGGCACAGGGCGCGAGCGTGAAACCGCAGTTGCCCATGATGACCGTGGTGACACCGTGGTAGCAGGAACACGAACCGAGCGGGTCCCAGAAGACCTGCGCATCCATGTGCGTGTGACCATCGACGAAGCCCGGCGCGACCACCTGCCCGTCCGCATCGAGGGTGCGCGCGGCGCGCTCGTTGATGCGCCCGATGCGCACGATGCGGCCGCCGCTGACAGCCACGTCCGCCGGGTAGCGCGGGCCGCCGGAACCATCGACAACGAAGCCGTTCTTGATCACCAGGTCGTACATAGCTCCTCCCCTGTCGCGCTCGGACCCGCTTCGAGATTAGCATTAACAGGCTGCCGCTTCAGTCGCGCGGCGGCAGGGACAGGCGGCGCCGGGGAGGGCCAGGCATGACCGAGTACAGCATCATCGACGTCGACACCCACGTCAGCGAAGCGGCCGACCTGTGGACCAGCCGCGTACCGGCACGGTGGCGCGACGCCGTGCCGCGTGTCGGCACCGACAAGCGCGGCATCGCGTACTGGTACCTCGGCGAACGGCCGCTGGCCAAGGTCGGCCTCGCCGCAACGGCCGGCGTCGGCTCGATGAAATCGCCGCCGCGCGGCTACGATGACATGCACCCGGGCGCATGGGACCCCGCTGCGCGCCTCGCCTACATGGACGAAATGGGCATCTGGGCGATGGTGCTCTATCCGAATGTCGGCGGCTTCGGCAACCAGGCCTTCCTGCAGCTCGGCGACCCGGAGCTCATGCTCACCTGCGTCCAGGTCTATAACGACTGGCAGACGGAGTGGGCATCGGCCGACCCGCGCCGGCTGCTACCGGTCACCTCGCTGCCGTTCTGGGACGTGGCCGCCGCCGTCGGCGAGGTGCGCCGCTGCGCCGCCCTCGGGCACAAGGGCATCCTGTTCACCGGCGAGCCGCATGCCTTCGGCCAGCCGGTGCTCGGCGATCCGCACTGGAACCCGCTGTGGGAAGTGGCCTGCGAACTCGATCTGCCGATCAGTTTCCACATCGGGTCGGGCAACATGGAGGGTGGCCTGAACCGCGACAAGCTGCGCCTGTACGGCAAGATGGCCACGTTCACCGAGCTCTCGGTCGAGTTCTTCATGCGTAACGGCATCCAGCTCACCGACCTGCTGATGAGCGGCGTACTGGCGCGCTACCCGACCATCAAGTTCGTCTCCGTCGAGTCCGGCATCGGCTGGATCCCGTTCCTGCTCGAGGCCCTCGACTACCAGTTCGAAGGCAACCAAGTACGCAGCGAACGCGCCGACCTCGACCGCCTGCCGTCCGAGTATTTCGCGCGCAACGTCTACGGCTGCTACTGGTTCGAGCAGGTCGCACCGCGCCGCCTGATCGACAAGGTCGGCGTCGACAACATCCTGTTCGAGACCGACTTCCCCCATCCGACCTCGCTGTTCGGCGACCAAGTGCATGCGCGCATCGCGAACGGCCTCGGCGAGTGCGACGCCGACACGCGGCGCAAGATCCTGTGGGACAACGCCGCCCGCCTGTACAAGGTCGAGCTGCCGCCCGCGGCCTGAATCATGGCGCGTATCAGCACGGCCTTCGTCGAGTTCCGCGAACTGCTCGCGCGCCACGTGCGCGAACTCGAACAGGCTTACCCCGAACGCTACTCCACGACCTGGTTCTTCCTGCGCTACCTCAAGCGCGTGCAGCGCCAGGCCGAGGGCCCGACGCCGCGCGCCTGCGAGCGCGCCATGCGCGGCCTGGTGCGTTTCTATTGCGACATGGCGGACAGCGAGCAAGGCCTCGCCGAACGCTTCGACGAGGTCTACTTCGCACACCGCAACGCCGTGCTGCTCGAACAGCGGGCCGAGCGCCGCGCTTCGCGCCGCGGGTGAAAACACCTGTGACGAAACCGCCTATACGGTAGCGTATGGCGTGGCGTAGAATCGCGCCCGGACCCATCACGAGGTGCAAGGTGATGCCCCGCTACCAGAAACAGTTCAATCTCGATATCGCCGACATCGACCTCATCGAGCACGCCCTGCGCGGCGAGATCGCGCGCCACTCGGTGCGCGGCAATGGCGCCCTCGCCGGGCCGGAACACCGTGCGCAGATGCGCGCGATCAATGCGCTGCTCGGCAAGATTCACAATCAGAAGATTTTCTACGCCCAGGTCAAGGCGCCTGGCGTGCCGGCCGGCTGAAACGGGCGCCCGGCACCCTGCGCGCGCCGGCTGCGAACAGCCCCGGCACGGCGCGGACCCGGCTCCCGGCAAGCTCTTCCGCGAGGGCGCGGCAAGCGAGGCCGCCGCCCGCCGGACACCTTGCCCGGCGCAAGCGCACGCCGCGGCGCCTGCGCGCCGCCCCGTTGAGGCACAATAGCGCGCTCGATCAGGGTTGAGGCGAAGGCATGAGCTGGTGGGGCAAGGTCGTCGGGGGCGCGTTCGGGTTCATGCTCGGCGGGCCGCTCGGCGCGCTGTTCGGCGCGGCGGTCGGACACCATTTCGACCGCGGCCTGAATCGTCTCGAGGAGGTCGAACAGCCGTTCGGTAACGGCCCCGGGCAGGAACGGATCCAGATGGCCTTCTTCACCGCGACATTCGCGGTGATGGGCCACGTCGCCAAGGCCGACGGGCGCATCAGCGCCGACGAGATCGCGCACGCCCGCGCGGTGATGCGCGAAATGAATCTCAACCCGGAGCAGACGCGCGTCGCACAGTCGCTGTTCCGCGAGGGTAAGGCAGCGGGTTTCGACCTCGAGGGCGTGCTGCGCCAGTTCCTGCGCGAGTGCCGCCGGCGTCAGACCCTGCTGCAGATGTTTCTCGAGATCCAACTGCAGGCTGCCTACGCCGACGGCACGCTGCACGATGCCGAGGCCGCCTTGCTGCGACGCATCGCCGGCCGCCTCGGCTTCAACAGCGCACAGTTCGAACAGCTCGACGCGCTGATTCGCGCCGCGCGCGAACGCGGCACGCACGGGCCAGGCGGTGCCTCAGGGGGGCAACGCGGCAATCGCCGTGGAGCGTCCGGCCCGGCCGCCATGAGCGCAGACGAAGCGCGGGCCATCCTCGGCGTCGCGGCCGGGGCCGGCGAGGCCGATATCAAGAAAGCCTACCGCCGTCTCATGAATCAGCATCATCCGGACAAGCTGATCGCACGCGGTATGCCGGAGGAAATGGTCAAGGTCGCGACGACGCGCACCCAGGAGATCCGCACCGCTTACGAGACATTGCGCCGCACCGCGCGCGCCTGACCGGCGCGATTGGCAAGCAGAACCGGATCTGGTCCAATGAGCCGCCTCGTGACGGCGGGCACGGCCCGGCCTGCGCCGCGGCCGGCGAGAGACGCAGGCCGGCACGGACGCAACAACAAGAACAAGAACACGTGACTCCGCCGAGACAGATTGCCAACGCCATGGACGCGGCCAGCGCAGACCCGTACGCGGAACGTCTCATCGACGACGCGCCGTTTCTTCTCTGGGTAACCGACGCCGCCGCCGCGGTCGTCTATGCCAATGCCGCGTGGCACGCATTCACCGGTTGCGGTCCGACCGGCTACGCGGGCGCCGCCTGGCTCGACGACGTTCACCCGGATGACCGTGCCCGCTGCCACGCTGCCCTGAACCCGGACGGTGACGAGCTCGAGCTGCGGCTGCGCCGCCACGACGGCGCATTTCGCTGGCTGCACGCCCGCGTGCGCGCCCACTACGACGACGACGGCGAGGTACTCGGCTACGCCGTTTACGGCGTCGACGTGAGCGCCCTGCACGAGGCGCGCGAGGCCGAGTACAACGCCCGCCTGCGCCTCGAGCTCGCCATCAGCGGGGCCAATGAGGGTATCTGGGACCGGCCGGACTACGACTGCGAGGACGAGTACTGGTCGCCGCGCATCTACGAGTTGCTCGGCTACGAGGACCGCGCCTTCGCCGGCGGCTACGCGGCGCTGCTGGAACGCGTTCACCCCGACGATCGCGATCTCATCGTCGCCAGCCTGGACAAGGCCATCGACCGCCGCGCGACCTACAACCAGGAATACCGCCTGCGCACGCGCCGCGGCGAGTACCGCTGGTTTCATTCGCGCGCCGTGATCGTGCGGGACGCCAACGGCAAACCGGTTCGCATGACCGGCTCGCTCGCCGATATCCACGCGCGCAAGACCGCCGAGTTCGCCCTGCGCGACGAGAAGGAAAAGGCCGAGGTGACTCTCGCCTCCCTCGCCGAGGGCGTGATCACCATCGACGACAACGGCGTGGTCGAATACATGAACGGTGCTGCCGAGCGCCTCAGCGGTGCGGCGCCGGACGGCTGGCGCGGCCGGCCGCTCGACGACCTGCTGCCCGTGGTCGACGAGGACGGCGAAGCGATCGGCCTGCAGGCGGTATGCCGCGGGGTCGGGCAGGACGAGCGCCGCACGCTGGAAGGCTACCTCGCGCTGCGCCCCGGCAAGCGTACCGTCCTCGAGATCACGGTCGCTCCGCTCGGCGGCGGGCGCGGTCATCACACCGGCGACATCGTGGTCCTGCGCGACGTGACCGAGGCGCGGCGCATGGCGCGGCGCATGGCCCACCAGGCGACCCACGATCCGCTCACCAACCTCGTCAACCGGCGCGAGTTCGAGCGCCGCCTCGAACGCATCCTGCGCAGCGCGCGGGACGATGCCACGCGCCACGCGTTGTGCTACATCGACCTCGACCAGTTCAAGATCATCAACGACTCCTGCGGTCACGGCGCCGGCGACGAACTGCTCAAGCAGATCGCGCGCCTGCTGCGGGGTGCCGTGCGCAAGCGCGACACGGTCTGCCGCCTCGGTGGCGACGAGTTCGGCGTTCTCATGGAACACTGCGACCTCGAACACGCCGTGCGCAGCGCCGATCTCATCCGCGAACGCACCGCCGCCTACCGCTTCACCTGGGAGGGGCGCGGCTTCGCCATCGGCACCAGCATCGGCGTGGTTGCCATCACCACCGACAGCGACGACCTGGCCGGCGTGCTGCGCCGCGCCGACGCCGCCTGCTACGCGGCCAAGGAGCAGGGCCGCAACCGCGTGCACGTCTACCACGACGACGACGCCGAAATGGCGCGCATGCACAGCGAGATGCGCTGGGTCGCGCGCATCAACCACGCGCTCGAGGCCGATGCCTTCGAACTGTACTACCAGGCCGTGCACGCGGCGGGTACGCAGCGATCCGGCGCGCCCTACTACGAGTTCCTGCTGCGCATGCGTGAAGGCGAGAGCCTCGTCGCGCCGGGGAACTTCCTCCCCGCGGCGGAACGCTACGGACTCGCTACGCGCGTCGACCGCTGGGTCGTCGAACATGCGCTGATGCTGCTTGCCGGCGCCACCCTGCCCGGCGGCGACGACGCCGTGTGGGCCATCAACCTGTCGGGCGCCTCGCTTGGTGACGAGCATTTCACTGCGTGGGTCGTCGAGCAACTCGAAACGAGCGGCGTCGACGGCGCGCGGGTCTGCTTCGAACTCACCGAAACCGCGGCCATCACCAATCACACGAGCGCCATCGTCTTTCTCGAGACGCTGCGCGAGCGCGGCGTGCGCTTTGCCCTCGACGACTTCGGCTCCGGGCTGTCTTCGTTCGCCTACCTCAAGAGCCTGCCCGTCGACTTCCTCAAGATCGACGGCGTGTTCGTCCGCGACCTCGCCAGCGATCGTATCGCGCACGGCATCGTCAAGGCCATCGTCGACATCGGCCACCTGATCGGATCGACCACCATCGCCGAGTTCGTCGAGGACGCGGCGACCGCGCGGGAACTCGAACGCCTCGGCGCCGACTACCTGCAGGGCTATCACTTCGCGCGGCCGCGACCGGCGCTTGCGCAAGACTGCGGCGGCAACCGCGCCACGACCGCCTGAAGCGCCGCTCGCCGGCGGACTCGCGTCGCGGCGATTGACAACGCCGAGAGGCTTCGTCGATGCTCTCCCGGCGGCGCCGGTGCCGTTTCGCCGCAGGGACGAACCCGGGCCGGTGAGTCCGGTTCGCCCGCGGTGCTTCGATCGATCGCTGCGCAGGCAGGCCGATTGCGGCCTTCGAGCGTGCCGGCCGCGGCGCGCCGCGCGGCGATCTCCGCCCCTCGCGGCCATCGCGATCCCAGCGACCACGGAATCAACGACCATGGAGAACGCCTTGTACATCCTGGTAGTCGCAAGCCTGGTCGGCGCGGGCGTCGTCACCGGACTGTTGTTCGCCTTCTCGAACTTCGTCCTGGCCGCGCTCGCCGAGCTGCCGCACGAGCACGCCCTGTTCGCAATGCAACGCGTCAACGAACGGATCATCAACCCGCTCTTTCTGCTGCTGTTCCTGGGAACGCCTCTCGCCTGCCTGGGCATCATCGCCACGAGTGGCTCGGGGGGCGCCGCACAGTTGCCCCTGGTGATCGGCGCGCTGCTCTACCTCGCGGGGCCGCTGGGTGTGACGGTGCTGCGCAACGTGCCCCTCAACAACCGCCTTGCCGGCGCGACGGCCGAGGACGCGGCGACGGCCTGGCCCGACTACGTGAGACGCTGGCAGTTCTGGAACCACGTCCGCAGCTACATGGGTATTGCCGCGCTGGCTTTGCTCGGCTGCGGAGCGGTGGCCTTGTGACCACGCCCGCGCGAGTGCCGCGATGAAGTACGTCGTCCTTCTCGCCGCGGGCACGCTCGCGATTGGCGCCCTGCTCACGATCGCGCTGTATTACCTCGCCGGGTCGGACGTGGCGTACTTCTTCGCCAGGTTCCTTGCCGGGCCCGTGGGCTTCATCGCCTCGTTCGTGCTGTTCATTGCCTATGACACGGTCCGGCCGCGGCAGGGTCGCGGCGAATAGCCCCGGCAGGCGCGGGCCGGAGACGATTGCCGTCGCCGCGCTCCCGGCGCCATTCAGCCCGTCGCGCGCGTCGACTACACTGCGAACCATGTCAGCCGGCCGCGCAGTTCAACCGTGATGACGCCGCGTCCATGCTCACGCGAGCTGGTATGCAGCGCGCGCGGCGCTCGAACCGTCCCCTGCGGGACGCGGTGACCGGCCGATGATCGCTCGATCTCCCGGGCGCGCGCAGCAAGTCTGCTTCGTCGCCGCGTCGGTCCATGCCGCCCTGGTCGTGCCCCTGTCCCTGGCGGCCGGCAGCAGCCTGCCGTTCGCCCTGGAGGCCTATGCTCCACCGGTCGGCCACGCACGCGAACTGCTCGGCGGATTCGTCCTCGCGGTCGTCACGGGCTACCTGCTCGGCCGGCCTTCGCGCGGGCTGTTCGGCGTACTCTGCGCGCCCTGGCTGGCGGCGCGCTTCGGCTGGCTGCTCGACGCCGGTGGCCCGTGGGCACTGGCCAGCCAGGGCGCATTCGCGCTCGCATTCACCGCGAGCCTGGCGCCGAAGTTCATCGGCAGCGGTCGCCGCTGGCGCAATCTCGCCATCGCGCCGCTGCTCGCCCTGCTCGCCGCCGCCTCCGTCGCGCTCGACGGCATCACGGGCAACCTCGCGCTCGTGCACCAGGTCATGCTCCTGCTGCTGGCCATCCTGCTCGCCTTCATGGGCGGGCGGGTGCTCGCGCCCGCGGTGACGACGCAGCGCGAGCGTGACGGCCACTCACCCGCGGTACGTATGCAACCGCGCCTCGAGGGCACGATCATGGCGCTCCTCGCGGCGGCGGCCACGGCGCTCGCCGCCGGGCTCGCGTCGATCGCCGGCGCCGCCACGCTCGCGGCCGGCGCCGTCAGCGCGATCCGGCTGTGGCGCTGGCGCATCTGGACCTGCCGCGCCCGTACCGACCTGTGGTGCCTCGGCGCCGGCCACCTGTGGTTGTCACTCGGGCTGCTGGCGTTCGGCCTCGACCTCGCGCGCGGCAGCGGTACCAGTGCGGCGCTTCACCTGCTGACCGTCGGCGCACTCGGCACGTTCACGTTCAACATCATGCTGCGAGCGCGGCTGCAGCGTACGCAGGGCGAGCCGGCGCGGGAGTCGCTGCTGCCGGCCGGCACCGTGCTGCTTGCCGTGGCAACACTCGCGCGCTATGCCGCGACGCCGTCCGGCATGGGGCATGCGCCGATCCTGATCGGCGCGGCGGCAGCGGCGTGGACCGTGGCCTACGTCGCACTCGCGCGGCGCCTCCTGCGCGCGTAGGGTAGCGACATCGACAGGTGCACTCCATGCTCATCGGCGACGTCTTCAGCCCGGCACGCGTGACCACGCGCGATGCCGGCAACAACCTCGTACGCGGGGGCCGCGCGGTAGCCGCCGCGCCGCCCACCGGCGCCGGGTACTCGCCATGACCGGATCGGCGGCTTTCTGGGACCGCATCGCCGCGCGGTACGCACGCAAGCCCGTCGCCGACGAAGCGGCGTACCAGCGGAAACTCGCTGTCAGCCGAGACTACTTCACGCGCGATTCGGAACTACTCGAGATCGGCTGCGGTACGGGTTCGACCGCACTCGCGCACGCGCCCTACGTGAAGCACATCCGTGCCATCGATTTTTCGTCCAGCATGATCGCCATCGCCGAGAAGAAGCGCGTCGACCAGCGCATCGACAACGTCACCTTCGAGTGCCGCGGCGTCGGCGAACTTGCCGATGACGGCCGCTGCTACGACGGCATCCTCGCGCTCAGCGTGCTCCACCTGCTCGATGACTGGCGCGGCGCGATCGGCCTCGTACACGACCTGCTGGTGCCCGGCGGCGTGTTCATCAGCAGCACCGCGTGCATACGCGACATGCTGCCCGGCTTCCGCTTCATCGCGCCGCTCGGCCGCACGCTCGGTCTGCTGCCGGAGCTGAGCTGCTTCACGGCCGCGAGCCTGCGCCGGGCGCTCGACGACGCCGGCTTCACGATCGCCTTCGAATGGCAACCGGGCAAGCGCCAGGCGCTGTTCCTGGTCGCCCGCAAACCGCGTTGAAGGCTGCGTGCATGCATCCGACACCCGCCGTCGCCGACGCACTCGCCGGGCTCGCCCGCGCCTTCGATGCATTGCACGAAGCGGACGTCCGCGCGAATCCCGGCGGCCTGCTGGCGCAGGATCGGCCGCGCGCCGTCGCCGACATCGACGCCGCGCTCGATGCCACGCTGTCGGCCTTTCACACCCTGTGCCTCGCAACCGACGCGCAATGGCCCGACGTGCCGGTTGACTGGTACGCCAACGCGGACCTTGCCCTGGTACTCGCCCTGCACGCGGCCCGCGCGCAAGGCGACGCGCGCCGCCCACGCACCGTTTACGCCGCCCACGCACAGGGCGCGCCGCGCCCGACGGCGCTGGAACACTACGTGCTGGTCGATTTCGATTACGCGGTGGAACGCGCTGATGCATTCGACGTGTTCCTTTCGTGGACGGACTTCGAGGCATACCTCGCGCAAGACGGCGCCGCTCACCAACGCCGCGCCGCGACCGTCGCATGCATTCGCCACTATCTCGGCGCCGACGACTTCCCGCACTACGCGGCCCACCACGCACTGCCCCTCGAACGCGTGTTTTTCAACGTCGTGCCACTGTTCGTCAACGCCGGCGCGACCGTCGCCACCCTGATCGCCCCGGTCGTCGAAGCCGACGCACAGGCGCGCGCACTGCTCGGCCACCGCTTCGCAGCGAACGTACGCGCCGACACCCGCCGCCCGCTGGTGTCGTGCGGACCCTTCCTGCTACCGGCCTGAGCGGCGCCGGCCGGCACCGTGCCGTGCGTCAGGCATCCTCCGCCCAGGCTTCCGGCGGCGGACAGCTGCACACGAGGTGACGATCGCCGTGCACGTTGTCGATGCGCGCGACCGGCGGCCAGTACTTGTCGGCAATGTCCGCGCCCGCCGGAAAAAACGCCTGCATCTTGTCGTAGGGCCGCTCCCAGCGCTCGGCGATGAGCAGGCGGTGAGTGTGCGGCGCATGCTTGAGGGGATTGTCCTCGGCATCGGATTCGCCGCGCTCGACGGCCGCGATCTCCTCGCGAATGGCGATCATCGCTGCGCAGAAGCGGTCGAGTTCGCGCTTGTTCTCGCTTTCTGTCGGCTCGATCATGAGCGTGTCGGCGACGGGGAAGGACATCGTCGGGGCGTGGAAGCCGAAGTCGGCGAGGCGCTTGGCGACGTCGTCGACGGTGATGCCCGTGGCGTGCTTGATCGGGCGCAGGTCGATGATGCACTCGTGGGCAACGCAGCCGTTCTTTCCCGTGTACAGCACCGGGTAGTGCTCGCGAAGGCGATGCGCCACGTAGTTGGCCGCGAGGATCGCAACCAGCGTCGCGCGGCGCAGTCCCTGTGCGCCCATCATCGCGATGTAGGCCCAGGAGATCGGCAGAATGCTCGGCGAGCCCCACGGTGCCGCGGAGACGGTGCCGATGGTACCGGCCGGGCCGGCAGCCGGATTCACGCCGCCGATGACCGGATGATCCGGCAGGTAGGGCGCGAGGTGCGCCATGACGCCGATCGGCCCCATGCCCGGACCGCCGCCACCGTGGGGGATGGCGAAGGTCTTGTGCAGGTTGACGTGCATGACGTCGGCGCCGATCTCCCCCGGCCGGCAGATGCCGACCAGGGCGTTGAGGTTCGCCCCGTCCATGTAGACCTGCCCGCCGTGCTCGTGCACCACGTGGCAGATTTCGCGGATAGCGGCCTCGAACACGCCGTGCGTCGACGGGTAGGTGATCATCAGCGCAGCGAGGCTGTCGGCGTGCTCGGCGGCCTTGGCGCGCAGGTCGGCGACGTCGACGTTGCCGCTGTCGTCGCAGGCGACAAGCACGATACGCAGGCCTGCCATCACCGCGCTGGCGGGATTCGTGCCGTGGGCCGAAGCCGGCACGAGGCAGACGTCGCGGGCGCCTTCGCCGCGCACCTCGTGGTACTTGCGAATCGTCAGCAGGCCGGCGTACTCGCCTTGTGAACCCGCGTTCGGCTGCAGCGAGAACGCGGCGAAACCGGTCAGGTCGCAGAGCATGCTCTCGAGCTCCGAGAACAGCTGCTGGTAACCCTGCGCCTGGTCGAGCGGCGCGAACGGGTGCAGGTCGGCGAACTCGCGCCACGACAAGGCCTGCAGCTCGGCGGCCGCGTTGAGCTTCATGGTGCACGAGCCGAGCGGGATCATGGCGCGGTCGAGGGCGATGTCGCGGCGCGCGAGGCGGCGCATGTAGCGCATCATCTCGGTTTCCGAATGATAGCGCTCGAACACCGGGTGAGTGAGTATCGGGTCGCGGCGCAGCAGTTCGCCGGGCAGGTTCTCGCCGATCTCGCGATCGAGCGCGGCGATGTCGAGTTCGTCGTCATCGCGCGCGAACACGCGCCACAGCGCGCGCAGGACGCCACGCGTCACGGTCTCGTCGAAGGCGATACCGAGATGATCGGCATCGACCACGCGCAGGTTGATGCCGGCCTCGCGCGCGCGCGCCGCGAGGTGACGCGCCCGGTGCGGTACCCGTACCGTGAGAGTGTCGAAGAACTGCGCGTGCACGACTTCGTAGCCGAGCCGTTGCAGCGCCAGCGCGAGAATCTGCGCGAGCCGGTGTACGCGCCCCGCGATCTGCGCGAGGCCGTGCGGGCCGTGGTAGATGGCGTAGAAACCGGCGATGATCGCGAGCAGGACCTGCGCGGTGCAGATGTTCGACGTCGCCTTGTCGCGGCGGATGTGCTGTTCGCGGGTCTGCAGCGCCATGCGCAGCGCGGGGTGTCCGTCACGGTCCACCGACACGCCGATGATGCGCCCGGGCGTCGCACGCACGAAGGCCTCGCGGGTCGCGAAGTACGCCGCGTGCGGCCCGCCGTAGCCCATCGAGACGCCGAAACGCTGCGCGCTGCCGACAACGATATCCGCCCCCAGCGCACCCGGCGCCGTCAGCATGACCAGCGCGAGCGGATCGGCGGCGACCGCCGCGATCGCCTGCCGGGCATGTGCGGCCTCGATCACTGCGCGGAAATCGCGTACCGCGCCGCTCGAGCCCGGGTACTGCAGCAGGATGCCGAAATAATCCTCCTCGGTACCCCAGGTCCCGGGGTCGCCGACGACGACATCGAAGCCGAAGTAACGCGCGCGCGTCTCGACGACGGCGATCGTCTGCGGGTGGCAGTCGGCATCGACGAGAAAGCGCCGGCCCTGGTTCTTGGCCACGCGCCGCGCCATCGCCATGGCCTCGGCCGCGGCGGTGGCCTCGTCGAGCAGTGATGCGTTCGCCACCGGCAGGCCGGTGAGATCGATGATCATCTGCTGGAAATTGAGCAGCGCTTCGAGGCGCCCCTGGCTGATCTCGGCCTGGTAGGGCGTGTAGGCGGTATACCAGCCGGGATTCTCGAGCACGTTGCGCTTGATGACCTCCGGCATCACCGTGCCGTGATAACCCATGCCGATCATCGACACGTTGACGCGGTTGCGCGCGCACATCTTGCGCAGGTAGGCGAGCACCGCCTGCTCGGAGATGGTCTCGGTCAGCGCCAGCGGCGCGTCGGAGACGATGTCATCGGGGACCGCGCGGGTGACGATGTCGTCCAGCGAATCCAGCCCGAGCTCGGCCAGCATCTCGGCGACCTGGGCCGCGTCCGGCCCGATGTGGCGGCGGACAAAGTCGCCGCGCTGCTCGAAATCACGCAGCCGCATGCTGCCCTCCTCGCGGTACGCGCTCACAGGCCGGCAACGTAGTCCTGGTAGGCCGCCTCGTCCATGAAGGCATCCAGATCCGCGGCATCGTCGGCCTCGATGCGCAGCAGCCAGCCGTCGCCGAGCGGCGCGCCGTTGACGAGTTCGGGGGCATCGGCGAGACGGTCGTTGACGGCGACGATGCGCCCGGCCACTGGCATGTTGATCTCGCCGACCGCCTTGACCGATTCGATCACCACCACCTGGGTGCCCGCGGCGACGGCGGCATCGGCCTCGGGCAGTTCGACGTAGACGATGTCGCCGAGTTGTTCCTGCGCGTAATCGGTGATGCCGACAGTGATGCTGCCGTCGTCCTCACGGCGCAGCCATTCGTGATCCTGGGTGAACTTGAGCGTGCTCATGGGCGGGGGTTTCCTCAGCCTCTGTAGTAACGGTGGGGGACGAAAGGCAGCGCATGGATTTCGACCTCGTGGCGCCGTTCGCGGATCGCGACCTCGAGCCGGGTACCCGGCCGCGCGCAGGCGCGCTCGACGTATCCCATGGCGACCGGATGACCGACGCTGGCGCCGAAACTGCCGGACGTCACCGTGCCGACGACGCGGCCGGCAGTGTCGACGAGTTCGGTACCGGCACGCAACGGCACGCGGCCGCTGGGTGCCAGGCCGACGCGCACCCGCGGCGTGCCGTGGGTGAGTTGGTCGAGAACCACCTCGGCGCCCGGAAAGCGCGCCGCGGCGCTGCCGTCGCGGTACTTGCGCGCGACCGTCCAGGCGAGGTCGGCCGCGATCGGCGTGGTGGTGGCGTCGATATCGGTGCCGGACAGGCACAGCCCGGCTTCGAGACGCAGCGAATCGCGCGCGCCGAGACCGACCGGCGCGACGCGCTCGTCGGCCAGCAGGCGCCGCGCGAGGCCTTCGGCATCGGCAGCGTCGAGGGCGATCTCGAAGCCGTCCTCGCCGGTGTAACCGCAGCGGTTGACCAGGCAGGTGCGGCCGGCCAGCCGGCACTCGCGCGCCGACATGAACGGCAGCGTCGCGACTTCCGGCTCGAGCGCGCCGAGCACCGCCGCCGCGGCCGGCCCCTGCAAGGCGAGCAGCGCGCGGTCCTCGGCCAGGCTGACGCGGCACGCCGCACCGAGCCCGGCTACCAGGTGCGCCAGGTCGTCATGCTTGAACGCGGCATTGGCCACGACGAACAGGCGCCCTGGCAGGCGCGTGATCATCAGGTCGTCGCGAATGCCGCCGTCGGCGTTGGTCAGCAGGCTGTAGCGTTGGCGCCACAGCCCAAGTCCCGCGATGTCGCCCGGCACCAGGGTCTCGAGCGCGTCGAGATCGCCCTCGATGGTGATCTGCCCCATGTGCGAGACGTCGAACAGGCCCGCGGCGCGCCGCGTGTGCAAATGCTCCTGGCGGATGCCGCCGTCGTACTGCAACGGCATCGCGTAGCCGGCGAACGGCACCAGCCGGGCACCAAGCTCGCGGTGGAGTGCCTCCAGCGCCGTCGATCGGCCCGCAACCGCGTCATTCATCGGCCATTGTCTCCACGCACGCGCTGCATCGTGCCCTGGTGTCTCCGAACCCTGTGCTGCCGCCGGCCTGTCATTCGCGCTGCCGGTGGAGGCATCACCATATCATCCCGACCCGGGGCGGCGACCAGTCCGCTCGCCGCCCCGCGATCAAGTTTCGTCGCTGCCGTCCGCTACCCGATGAGCGACCGTAACGCGCTGCGCGCGTTCCCCCACCATCGCCTTATGCTGCCTGCCCTGTCCCTCTACATGCTCCGCCTGAGCGCAGCGCGCGATGGCCATGCGCTCGCGCGCGCTTACCTGGACGCGGCCCGCGAGCTGCTCGGCGGCGCCGAGACCACGCTGCTCGAAGTCCACATGCCGCTGGACGCCGTCAGCGGCACGCGCACGCTGCGCCCGGGAGAGACCATCGTGCGGCGCTTCGACGCCCGCGCCGGTGCCGCGGGCGGGCGCCGCCCCGTGGACCTGCGCGGCGTCCACGCGAGCATCGCGCAGCGCCGCGCGCTCGAACTGCCTGCCGCGGACGCGCATCCGGCGCGCCTGCTGCTGCCCATCGCGGGCGAGGGTAATCCGCGCCGCGTGCTCACCATCGACGAGCCGGCGGATTCGCCGGAGGCGCGCGTCGCGCTGTTGCAGCTGAGCGAGATATTCGCCAACCAGAGCGCACTCATCGACCAGCGCGAGCGCGACGCGCTGACGGGCCTGCTCAATCGCCAGGCCCTCGCGCAGCGCTACATGCAGATGCTCGGCACCCAGGCCGCCGGCCCGGACCGCGCGACGCAGCAACTGTGGCTGGCGGTCCTCGATCTCGACCACTTCAAGCGTGTCAACGACCGCTACGGGCACCTGATCGGCGACGAAGTGCTGCTGCACCTGGCGCGCCTGATGGAAAGCACGTTCCGCTACTCCGATGCCCTGTTCCGCTTCGGCGGCGAGGAGTTCGTCATCCTCATGCATGGCGACGCGGGGGCCGCGGCACGGGTATTCGAGCGTTTCCGGCAAACCGTCGCTGCGCATGCCTTTCCGCGCGCCGGCAACGTGACGGTGAGCATCGGCTACACGGGCGTCGCGGCCGATATGCCGCCGCCGGTGGCCCTGGACATTGCCGATCGGGCGCTCTACGCGGCCAAGGCCGCTGGACGCGACCGCGTCGTGCGCGGCCGCAGTACCGGCGGGCCCCGGCGTGTCGGCGAAGTGGAGATGTTCTGACGCGCCGCGGATTTCAAGAATCCCTATAATCGGGGACAGTCCACCAGGGGAGGAGACGGGTGCGATACCTGGCCGCATGGGGCGTCGCGCTGCTGCTGAGCGCAGCGGCTCACGCCGGAAAAGACGAGGCGCATGCCGCGCTCGCGCCGATCGCGGACGCGGACTGGAGCCGTGCGCACGCCGCGCACCTGCTCGAGCGCGCCGGCTTCGGCGGTACACCGCGCGAGGTCGACCGTCTCGCCGCGCTGGGCCCGCGCGCGGCGGTGCGGCACCTCGTGCATTTCGCGGGCACGGCGGCCGACACCCTGCCGCCGTTCGAGCATTCGGGCATCTTCGACGAAGGCCTCGACCCCTTCCCGCCCAGCCGGCCGGCCACCACCAAGCTCGCCACCGAGACCGGCGAGGCGCTCGGCATCAAGGTCCGCAGCGGCGGCAACCGTCCGCTGCAGCCCATCGTCAACAAGTTCTTCTACTGGCTGCGCGCCAGCCGCCTCGAGACCGACCGGGTCGCCCAGTGGTGGGCCGAACGCATGCTGCGTTCGCCACGGCCGCTCGAGGAGAAGATGGCGCTGTTCTGGCACGGACATTTCGCGACCAGCGAGGACAAGGTGCGCGACTATCGCAAGATGCTGCAACAGCTCGAACTGTTCCAGCGCGCCGGTCTCGGCAACTTCCGCACCCTGCTCGTGGCCGTGGCGCAGGACCCCGCAATGCTCGCCTATCTCGATGCCGGCGTGAACGTGAAGGGTTCGCCGAACGAGAACTTCGCGCGCGAGATCATGGAGCTGTTCACGATGGGCGTGGGCAACTACAGCGAGCACGACATCCGCGAAGCGGCGCGCGCGTTCACGGGCTGGAACTTCGTCGGCACCGAGTTCCACGTCGATCCGGCCAGGCACGACGACGGACCGAAGACCTTCCTCGGCGAGACCGGCAACTTCGACGGTGTCGAGATCATCGACCGCATCCTCGCCCACCCTGCGACGCCCGCATTCATCGCCGCCAAGCTGTATCGTTTCTTCGTCCGCGAAGATCTCGATCCAGCGCTCGAAGAAGCCCTCGCCGACAGACTCGTCGCGCTCGATTACGAGCTCGCGCCGTTCCTCGAGACACTGTTCCTCTCGCGCGACTTCTATGCCGACGCCTCACGCGGCACGCGCATCAAGAGCCCGGTCGAATTCGTCATCTCGACCTACCGCAAGCTCGGTCTCACCGACCTGCCGGGCGCGCCCGACTTCAACCTCGTCACCGGCGCGCTCGGTCAGCGCCTGATGCATCCGCCGACGGTCGCCGGCTGGAGCTACGGGCGCAGCTGGATTACGCCCAGCCTGCTCATCGAGCGCGGCAATTTCGCCCTCGACCTGGCGTTCCCGGACATCGAGTTCATCCCCGAAGATCGCTACCCGGTCTACCCCACGGGGGAGGAGATCCGCGCCGTGCACCGGCGTCTCCGTGCCGGCGCCGACATGACCACGGCGACGCGCCCGGTCGAAGCCGGCATGAGCGAGGACGGTGACATGATGACGGCGATGTCCAACCAGGTCGATCGCGAGGAAGCCTTCAATACGCGCTACGGCAGCTATCGCGGCTGGCAGATGGCGATCGAACGGGTCAAGCCGATCGAGCGCGATCTCGCACCGCTCGACCTCACGCACATGGTACTCGCCGCCGAACTCGCCACGCCGCTCGCCGTCGTCGACCATTTTGCCCACCGTTTTCTTTCCGTGCCGCTCACCGAAGACACGCGCCGGCTGCTCGCCGACGCCTTCGAGCGCGAACTCGGCAGCGCCGACGTGCTGGCCAACGCCACCTCGCTCGAAGAACCACTGCGCGTGCTGCTGCACCTCGTGCTGAGCCGGCCCGAGTACCAGCTGGGGTGATGCCATGACCACGCGACGCCAATTCATCCAGGGCAGTGCCGCGGTCGGCGCCGCCGCGCTGACGTCCGCGTTCGCACCGCGGCTGCGCGCGGCGGGCGACGAGCGCATCCTGGTCGTGTTCGAACTCTCGGGCGGTAACGACGGGCTCAACACCATCGTGCCCTACGCGGACGATACCTATTACCGGCTGCGGCCGAAGATCGGCCTGCGGCGCGACGAACTGCTCGTGCTCGACGAGCACTACGGCATGAACCCGGGCCTGGCCGGCATGCACCGGCTATGGCAGAACGGTAATCTCGCCATCGTGCACGGCTGCGGTTACGCGCACCCCTCCTACTCGCACTTCACGTCGATGGCCTACTGGCACACCGCGTCACCCAACTCGGGCGATGCCTACGGCTGGGTGGGCCGCCTCGCCGACGCGCTGGAACCCGAGCCGCGGACGAATTTCCTGATCAACATCGATAGCGCGCAGTCGCTCGCCGTGAACAGCCGCGTGCACACGCCGGTCGTATTCGACGAGCCCGAGCGATTCCAGCGCCTGGCGCTCGCCCGCGAGCGGGAGGTGTTGGAGCGTGTCGCACCGGGCGGCTCGGGCAACCCGGCGCGCGACTATCTCAACATGGTGGCCGCCAGCGCGAACGAAGCCTCGACCCGGGTGCGCGAAGCCTGGCGCAACTACGAATCGCCGGTCGATTACGGCCTGCTGCCGGCGCAGCTCGACAAGGTCGCCGCCTGCATCAGCGCCGGCCTGCCGGCGCGGCTCTACTACCTCGCCTTCCGCAACAACGCGTTCGATACCCACGTGCAGCAGCGCGACCTGCACCAGCGCCTGCTGACGTATGCGTCCGATGCCGTGGCCGGCTTTCTCGCCGACCTCGAGCGCCTCGGCGCGGCTGACCGCGTGGTCGTGCTGATGTTCTCCGAGTTCGGCCGCCGTGCCGGCGAGAACACCAACCTGGGCACCGATCACGGCACGGCCAACGTGATGTTTCTTGCCGGCAAGCCCGTACGCGGCGGCCATTACGGCGCGCCGCCCGACCTCACCGAGCTCGACGACACGGACAACCTGCGCCACACGACCGACTTCCGCCGCGTCTACGCCAGCGCAATCGACGGCTGGATGCGGCCGGGCGCGAGCGAGGCCGTGCTCAAGGGGCGCTTCGAGCCCTTCCCGGTGTTCGGCTGACGCCGGCAATGCGCGGGCGGTAACGGTCCGTGTCAGGCAGCACGGGCCACCACCCGGGGCACGCCGCGGTGACGCTCAGAAGTAGAACGTGATGTCGGCATAGCCGTAGGCAGTGTCACCCTCACCGGTCGCGTTAGGCGCGGTGTCGAGGAAGCTGCCGTTGAGGAACAGCGCGCCGCCGGCTTCCAGGCGCACGCTCTGCGGCAGCAACCAGTAGCGTCCGCGCAACTCGATCTGGTGACCGGCGAAACTGCTGCTCGCACCGCTCGCATCGCGCACACCGCTCAGTCCCAGGCTGTCGCGGTCGGAGTCCAGCCACACGGCGCGCCAGGTCATCATGGCATCGGCGCGCGAGGTCGGCGCGACCTCGATGCGCAGCCCCGGCGAATTCAGGTTCGAACGGATGAGGTGGGTAAAGATCGAGGTTGGCCCGAGATCACCGCGCACCGGGCCGTAGAGACCGTCGAAGCGGCCGAAATCGCCGTCGTTCGGATCGTCGTCGCCCGAGGCGTAATCATATTGCAGCGACAGGCGCGGCGACCACGGCAGCGCGAACAGGCGGCCGAGCTCCGCGTGCGCGTAGCCGGCGAAGACATCGAGATCGCGGCGATCCAATGGCGAGGCGGTCGCACGCGCCTCGCCCGTCTGTACGCCACCCTCGAGGTCGAAATCGAGCTGCCCGCTGGCGCGCGGGCGGAACAGGCGCGCCCCGAACGTGACGATCCGGCGGTTCTGCGTCTGGTGCTGCCAGTCGCCGTCGCGCTCGTGCAGGCCGAGCACGAAGCCCTCGATGGCGGTATCGCGCGCCGCCGGGTAGCGGTAGTGCACGCCCCATAGCTGCGTGTCGAAACTTTCGCGGTCGAACGCGACCTCGTTGTCCAGCACGCTGGCGCGGTCGAGCGGCAGGCGGCTGTGCGGCAACAGGTACATGAGGGTCAGGAGCTCGTCGTGCCGCCCGCCGAGTTCCAGCTTGGCGCCGGTGAAGGCGTTCGGCATGTTGCGAAACAGGTTGCGCCCGATGAGCCGGCCCGCGCCGAGGTCGAACATCATGCGGCCGAGCATGAGATCGACGTTCTCGACCGGGCCGTCGAGGCCCTCGAAGTGCGCGCCCAGGTAGGCCTGCGCGAGTTCGGCCGTGTCGACCAGGTTGCTGTCCGCCGCGCCTCCGCGGTCGGTCAGGTAGGCGCGCGCGTCGAGCAATTCGCCGACCACGCGCCAGCGCTCGCCGTGCGCGGCGAGGCGCACGCTGGTGTACAGGCTGAGTGCCTGGTCGCCCCCCTCGCGCCCGGCGCGGAACTGGTCGTCGAGCGTTTCGTAGCGCGTGCGGTGCACGAGATCGAGACGCAGCCAGGCGGGCAGGCCGAGCGCGGACTGCAGCTGCCGCGGCGCGGCCGCCGCGGAGGCACCGCAAAGGCAGGCGCCGAGCAGCGCGATCGAAGGCAACAGTAACTTGAATCGGGTCATGAAGATGGGTGTCCTCGTGGTATCGGGTGGCGTCGTCCGCGCGCGGCCGCCTGCCGCGTGCGGCGCCCGCGGGGTACAGGATCAACCAGGCAGCAGCCCGAAGGCAAAAGCGAAGGCGGAAACCATGAGACCGAAGGTGACTGCGAGTTCGCGCGGCCGCAGGTCGCTCGGTTGCGCACGCCCTGCGGCGCCCTGGAAGAGATAGAGATACATTTTCATCATGGTCATCGCGTTCAGCGCACCGCTGACCACGACCAGCGTGGTCGGCACCGCGGCGCCGGCGAAAGCGCCGCGCAGCACGAGATCGGAGGCGACGTAGCCGAGGGTGAGCGGCAGACCCGCGCTGACCAGGCCGAGCACGAGAAAGGCGTTGGCGAGGCGCGGCCAGGACGCGTAACAACCGTGCGGGCGCACGAGGCTCAGCGCCGCACCCAGGCGCGCTTCGAGCGCACCGAGCAACAGCACGAAGCCCGTGCTCGCGGTCACCACCGTGAGCAGGACGAACGTCCCTCCGACGACCGCCGCCTCGCCAGTGCTGAACTCCGCGAAGCCGGCAACCGCGAGCTGGCTTGCCACGATGCAGGCGCAAGCACGACGCGCGTCGCGCTGGGCGAGCGCGAGCAAGGCATTGCCGAGCGCGGCGAACGCGAGCAGCCAGGAGAGCGGCTTCCGGGCCGGTTCCGGCACCACCGCGACTGCCGATTCGAGAACCGAGGCCTGCAGGATGACGATGCCCGCGAAGAGATTCAGCGGCAGCACCTGTGCGAGGCGCAGGTACCAGGCGTGCAGCGGGGGCGCGGCGAGCAGTGCGAGCAACCAGCCCCCTGCGGCCAGCCCGCTCGCCGTGCCGAACCCCAGCGCCGCACCCGCGAGCACGCCGAGCAGGCCGGGCAGGATCAGCAGCAGCACCGCTGCTTCGCGCCCACCCGGTGCGGCCGCGAGGCTCGCCGTCGCGGCCGCGAAACCGACCAGCGGCAACACGCACACCAGCCACGGCGCGGCGGCGAACGGCACCGCGGCGGCGGTCGCAACCAGCACGCAAAGTACGGCGAGGTCGTAGCGCGACATACGCAGCGCGGGCGACAGCGCCAGCGCAACCACGCCGCTGCCGAGCGCCGCGAACGCGATCACGCGCGCGGAGAGCCATGGCAGTTCCGGTGGCAGGGCGAGCATCGATCGCTCGGGCAGGTGCAACAGCAGCCCCACGCCCACCGCGAGCGTCGCGGCGGCGAGCGCAGCGGTCGCGGCACGGCGTGCCATGACGCGGTCGGGAGCGAGCACCGAGAGCAAGGCGCCAACCATGGCGCAGGTAATGCCGACCGTCAGCATGAGATCAGGATACATGGGCCTTCTCCTCGTTACGCCCGGCCCGGCGACCGCGCGGCAGCGCGGCGAGCACGGCGCGCGCCAGGCGGCCGGACCAGCGCTGCTCGGCAGCATCCAGGCCGCGCAGGGCATCGAGCAGCACGCCGATCACGCGGTCTGTGAGCAGGGCATCCAGGCCGCCGCGTTCGAGCGCATGGCGGTAGACACGCGGCAGGGTCAGCCAGCGGTTGCTGCCGCTATCCAGGTCGATCGCGTGCGAAACGTGGTGCCCGAGCATCTGCTCGAGATGGTGACGATCGTGCAGCAGGCTCGGCGCGCGCAGGATCTGGAGCGTACGGTAGCCGGCATGGCCGATGATGTGCAGCAGCGCGACCAGGTGCAGGCCCAGGCCGATCTCGGCCATGATCAGACCGACCTGGGTCACCGAACCGTAGGCCAGCATGCTCTTGATGTCGGTCTGCACGCGCCCGACCAACGCGCCGTGCAGCGCGGTCGCCAAGCCGACCCCGATCAATGCGCCGCCAATCAGGGGTGACGCGTGGACCTGCTCGTGGCAACGCAGCAGCAGGAAGGGCCCGAGGTGTACGGACAACGCGCCGTAGAAAATCGCGCTGGACGGAGTCGGCCCTTCCATTGCCCGCGGCAGCCAGCCCGAGAACGGCACCTGCGCCGACTTGCCCATCGCCGCGAACATCAGCGAGAAGCCAATGAGCAGGGACAGGGCGCCGGCGGCGCGTTGCGGCATGCCGAGCCAGGCGGCATTGCCGGGGCGAACGAAATCCGCGTCGCCGAAGTTCACGTGCAGGCAGACGATCGCGATGACGAGACCCACGTCGCAGGCGCGGTAGGTCACGAACGCGCGCAGCGCATTGCGTACCGGTCCCGGGCGCTGGTTGAAGAACGCGATGAGCAGCGTCGAACTGATACCGACCAGTTCCCAGCCGATCAGCAGCATGTCCAGGCTGCCGGCGAGCGAGACCAGGGCGAGACCGGCGGCGAACAGCATGAGCAGCGCGTAGAAGCGATGGAAACCCTGCTCGCGGTGCAGGTAGCGCCGCGAGAACGCGGCGACCAGCGCGACCATCAGCAGGCTGAAGCCGCCATAGGCGAGACCCAGCGCGTCGAGGCCGAAACGCACTTCGAAGGCGTCATGGCCGACCGCGAACCAGCGCCCCGCACCGACGACGCTGGGTGCGCCGAGACCGGCCAGCAACACCGCTGCGAGGAGGCCCATGAAAAGGCTCGCCCCGAGTACCCCGGTGGCAACGACGCCGTAGGTGTAGGCCTCACTGGTCGCGCGGCCGAACAGGCGCGGCAACAGCACGGCGGCGAAGGCCAGCACCGGCAACGCCGGCACCAGCAGCACGACATGCGCGCTCGTCGCGCGCAGTAGTTCAGGCAGCATGTTCCACCTCCGCACGGACGCGTGCGCAGGACAGGTGCCCACGCCGGCCGGTGTAATGATCCATCGACGATTCGACGAGCGGCAGATCGCGCGAATGCGGCACGTACGGTACGAAACGCCCTTCCTCGAAGACCTGTACCGCGCCGCTCTCAGGGTCGACCGCGGCAAGCTGGATCCAGCGGTTGAGCACCAGCGCCGCGACGCCGGGGCGGGTCGCGACGATGTGTTCGAGTACCGCGGTGGTCGCCTCGACCACGGTGAGCAGGCGCATCGGCTCGTGGATCTCGACCATCTGCCAGGGCAGTCCGGTGCGCAGGTCGGAAGCGTGACCGTCGACGACGCCGACAAGACCCGTGATGTTGTGCGGCAACTTGGTCCCGCAGCCGTAGCCGCGCGGGTCGACATAGCTGAAGTAGTACTCGAGACTGATGCCGGCTCCGACCGGGGCGGCAGCCGCGAGCAGCGCGCCGAGCTTGGCGCCGTCCGCGTCATCACGCGGATCGTAGGAGATGAGGAACGCGCGACGGTCGAGAAACAGGCCGCGCGTGCTGCGCCGCCGGCCGATTACGCACACCGCGTTGGTGGCGTGTCCATACTCGGGCCGCGGCTGGCCGAGGTCCGTCGCGTGCTCCTCGGCGTGGTGCATGGCTTCGTCGATGGCAAGCACCGCTGGTGCCGACTCGAAGCGCCGGCATCGCTCGTGTGCGTCGCGCGTGCACGCTGCCGCGAGGCGCTCGCGCGTGCGTGCCAGCGCGCCACCATGGGACGCTGGCACGAGGTCGGTGTCATAGTAGGTCATCGCGTCGTCGCAGGTGTTGTGGTAAGCGCCAACGAACCAGGTATGCGCGTCGATTGCGAGCCCGCGCTGCGCGAGGCGGGCCCGCACCTCGGGATGATTCGCCATGGCCGCGAAGGCGCGTGCATTGGGGCCGCCGCGACCGCCGCCGGTGGCGCCACAGTCGTGCGCCGCTTCGTGCGGATTGTTGAGGCTCGATGACCCGTGCCCGACGATCAGCACGATCGGCGCGAAGTCGCGCGCGAGCCCCATGGTCGACAACATGCCGTGCACGATGTCGGTCATCTCCGCAACGGTGTAGCCGAGCGCGAGGCCGGTGGCCGGATCGATCGTGCCGTTACCTTCCACGCGCAACCGCGTATGCGGGCGCTCGAGGCCGAGTTCGTGCAGGCGATGCACGAGGCGGGCGAAGGCGCGGGGAAACAGGCTGCAGCCGATCAACGGCACGATCTTGAGCGTGCCGACCAGCAGTGCCCAGCCGCTGCCGCGCAACGCATCGTCGCGCGCGGTACGCACGAAATTGCTTGCACGTCCGCGCCGGCGCCGCGCGACCTGGTAGCGGGCGTGTGCCGCGGCGTCCAGCGGCAGTTCTTCGACCAGGTGCCGTGGCGTGACGACGACGGGACACAGCGGCCGCTCCTTGACGTCGTCGAGGCCGCGGTAGCTCATGGCAACACCGAAGAAGCCCGCGTAGCCGAACGTCTGCACGTCCGGCGACAGCTCTTCGAGGTGGCGGCGCAGGGATTCCTCCCGCTCGTCCATGCAGAACACCGCCTGCAGCGCGGGCAGTTGCGGCTCGTCGCGGCGATGCGGCTGGTGCGCGATGAGGCTGTCGAGTACGTGGACGCGGTAATGATGCTCGTAGGCGGCGTGCAGCAGGCGGCGCCGGGCCAGGCCATCGAACTCGCGCACCGCGTCGATGAGCGCCCGTGCGTGGACGGCCTCGGCGAGGTCCGCGGCATCCAGACCGAGCCCCTGGGCGACGACGAAAGCTTCGAACACCGCACCGAGATCGGGCTGCGCGGGCCGCGTCGCCGCAGCCTCGGCGAACAGGTCGGCCAGCGCGACCGCCGCCGCTCCGCGCGCCAAGTGGCCTTGCGCCTGCGTCAGCGCATGGCGCATCGCCACCGTCTCCAGTGTCAGCTGCACGGCGAGAAAATCAGCCAGCGTTGCCGGCACGGTACGCACCGGCAGGCGTTCGGGGTGGGTCTCGTACTGGTGGAACATGCCCGCCCAGCCTTTCAGGGCGAGCAGCGTGTGCAGCACGTATTGCGGCCACTGCGCCCGGGGCACGGCAGCCGCCTCCAGCGCCCACGCGATGGTGTCCAGGGCATCGCGTTGCTCGCGCGCGTGCTCGGCCACCGTGGCGTTCAGACCGCGCATCCAGCGTTCGGCGATGCCGCCGGCGGGCGCGTAGAGTGCGCGCACGGCGGCAAGGAAACCCGCGCCGCGATGCGGCATGCCGACCGCCGCCATGCCCTGGTCGAGGTAAGCGCCGGCGAGGCGGATGAGTACCGGGTGCACCCATTCGTCGATGTCGATATCACACGCCGTGAGCAGGGCATCGCGCACGCGCAGGCCGCGGCGCGGCGGCGTCGAGACCGGCGCGGCGGCGACCAGCCGCTGCCACAGAGCGCGCAGGCGCGCCGACAGGCGTCGCCGCGATCGCGCGGCCGACAATGCCCGCGCGCGCGCGTCGGCGCCGATTGCCGGGTGGGATGCGACGAACAGTTCCCCTTCGGAAACCATCCAGGCGACGGTTTCGGCGGCCGGTGTCTCGAACACGTGACGCAGGCGAAAGCGGCGCAGACGCGATCGCGTCGGCCCGCCAGGCCACAGGCGTTCCTCGCCACCGGGTTCGCGCGCGAGGACGGACTCGATGTCACGACTATCGATGCGCCCGCTCGCGATGTGCGCGGCGAACGCCTGTTCGCTCTGGTAGGGCTCGGTACCGTAGAGCGCCGAAGCCTCGCGCAGCGCGACGTCGAAATCCCGGTCTTCGAACGCATGCAGCGTGTTGTGGTGAACGAACGCATGCAGCGGCGGCTGCGACGGCAGCAGGTGTGCAGCGTGATCGAGCGCCACGCACAGCGCCGCGCGCGGATCGAGCGCCGTGTGCGCCTGTTCGCTGGCAGCCTCTCCGGCCAGCATCGGTCTCGCCGCGTTCATGCGCCCTTACCCGCGGGACGACGCCAGCGTGCCGCGTGCGGATGCGGCGACGCCGCGCGCAATGCTTCGTGACCGAGCACGTCGACGCGCGTATCGGGCCTATCGATGGTCGCGGCATGAACGCCGGCGAGGAACGTGTGGTCGACCAGCGGCACGTCGCTCAGATCGATGACGACCCGCGTGGTTTCCATCGGTACCGACTGCAAGGCGCGGCGCAGCGCGAGCACACAGGGAAATGCGGCCACTCCGTGCACGCGCAGGCGCACCGCGTCGCCCTCGTCGATCACCTCGACGCGACTGCGAAACAGTTTTGCGGGGGTCGCGCCTCGCAGCGCGTGCAAGACGATCTTCAGGACCAGGCCGCAGGCGACACCGATCAAGAGATCGGTCAGCAGCGTGACGATCATGGTGGTCAGGAAAAGCGCCGCCTGGTCGAGCCCGATGTGACGCACGTGGACGAGTTCGTTCGGCGAGGCCAGGCGCGATCCCGTGTAGACCAGCATGGCGCCGAGCGCAGCGAGTGGAATGAGCCCGAGCAACCCCGGGGCGAGCGCGACGAACACCAGCAGGCACAGCCCGTGGACGAAATTGGCCCGCACCGAGGTCGCGCCTGCATCGACGTTGGCCTTGCTGCGGACGATCTCGGAGATCATCGGCAGCCCGCCGATCGACGCCGCGATCAGGTTGCCGATGGCGACGGCGCGCAGATCGCGGTTCAGATCCGCCTGGCGCTTTTCCGGGTCGATGGCGTCGACGGCAACCACGCTCAGCGTGGACTCGATGGTACCGACGAGCGCGAACATCACGATGTACTTGAGCGAGACGGGCGAGAACACGGCCGAGAAATCGGGGAAGGCGATGCTGCTGAGCAGGTCTCCGGGAAGCTGCACCAGGTAATGCGGGCCGACCTGGTATTCGTGGCCGCCGAAGTAGTACACGTGGGCCGCGCCGAGGTGGAACGCGGCGCTCAGCGGAATGGCGACGGCGAGCACCACCAGCGGCGCGGGCACGATCCTGGCCCAGCCGAAGCGCAGGCGCGGCCACAGGATCAGGATCAGCAGCGACAGCACGCCGACCAGCAGGATCTCGGGATTGGCGTGCACGAGGCTGTGCGGCAGCTCGGCGATGAGTTCGAAAATCTCCTTGCCTTGGGGCTTCACGCCCATCAGCACGTGGGCCTGCTTGGCCATGATGATGACGCCGATGGCCGCGAGCATGCCGTGCACGACCGAGCGCGACATCGTGATCCCCAGGGTCGCCACGCGGAAGCTGGCAAACACGAGCTGGACCAATGCCGCGACTACGCCGACCGCGAGCGCGCGGTGATAACCGAGCTGCATGTCGCCCTGGCCGAGTTCGAGGACTGCGCCGATGGCGATCACGATGAGACCCGCGGCAGGTCCCTTGATGGTCAACCGCGCGCTGCCCAGCCACGAGCACACGCAGCCGCCTATGATCGCGGTAAGCACACCTGCGACGGGGGGGAAACCGCTGGCCAGCGCGATGCCGAGACACAGCGGCAGGGCGATGAGGAAGACGAGGAAACCGGAACGGACGTCGCGCGCGAACGCGCCGGGCTGAGTGCCCTGGGTAACAGTGGACATCGAGGCCTCCGACAGACCTGGGCCGGCCGCGGGCGCACTCGGCACCAGCGGGCGGGCAACGAAACGGGGATCGCGGTCAGCGCCGTCGTGACGGCGCGTGGGACGGGATCAGGCGGAGGTGGGGGGTGCCCGCGCTGCGGGCGTGTGCCAGGGGCGCCGCGGCGGCGGCGACATCCCGCGGCGAGGAACGAGGGAGGAGCGGGAACTCGCTGCCGCGTCATCGAAACCGGCGAGGAGGAGCGCCTCGGCATCGCTGTCGGCGCCGTCGCCGCCGGCGCCGGGCAGCTCGCCCGCCTCGGCCAGCACTTCGGCGAGGGCGCCGTCGGCGAGCGCTTCGCGCGGCGCACCGGACTCGCCGCCGGACAGCGAGAGCAGCGCGACGAGCAACGCGAGCTTCACCAGCAGGGTGAATCCCCGTCCGTGCTCCCAGCGTTGCATGAGCGATCGCATCGCACACACGCTAGCAGAATTGTTGCGCTGCATCTACGGCGATCTCACCTGGACACACGGGCGCGGTTCGCGACCCCGGTCGGCATGGACCGGGCTCTGCACGGGAGGTTCCCCGGCATTCGCACGCAAGGTACGCCTGCGCGCCGGCCGCAGCGCGGCGGCCGGCGCGCTCCGGACTCGAGGGCGGGACTCGAGGGCGGGATTCGAGGGCGCGCCACGTGCACCACCCCGCGCTGCGGCCGGGGTGGCGCCCGCGCCGCGCCGCCATCGTCAATCCCGCGCGCGGATCAGGTCGAGCACGCTCTCCAGTGCCTGCTCGGCCAGGGTCTGCATCTCGGCATCGGTGCGATCCTGGATGGGATGCGCAACGAACAGGCTGTCCGGATGGAAGCCGACCGCGTCACCCTGGGTGCGCGCGGCGGTCTGGAATACCGACGAGGCGATGTAGCCTCCGGGAATGCCGCGGCCGTCGAGCTCGCGTATGTCCTGCAAACTGCACGACGTACACGAGCCTCAGTCGGCCAGGCCTTCGACGACGACGTCGACCTCGCTCGCGATCTGCTGGATCAGCGGGATCGGCGCCGGTCGCGTGAACGTCGGTTTCTTGTAGCGCCGCACGCGCATGCCGCGTTCGCTGAGCAGCGCGTCGAGGCGGTCGAGAAAGACGTCGCCGCGCGCCTTGGAGATGTCCAGCAGCCCGACGGTGAGGCCGTCGAGCGTAGCCGGCTTGGGGATCGGCCGGCGTTCGACCGGGGCGAGCTCGCCGGTCGGGTCGAGCAGTGTCGTGGTCATGACAAGACCTCCCTGGTGACAGGATCGGTGCCGAGCGAGCCTTTCATCAGCCAGCCCGGGATGATCGCGGAGAACATGCCGGCGTCGCCGCCGGCGCGAACGAGATGGATGCCGCCTTCGCGGAACTTGGGCAGCGTGCCGGCAGCCGCACGCGCCGCCACGGCGGCCTTGTCGGTGCCCATGCCGAGGTCCTGGCCGTCGATGCGCGTCGCCGCATGCAGCGCGGCGGTGACCTCGGCCTTGCTCCAGCCGGCCTCGTCGAACACGCGGCCGTGCTCCGGGCCGACGACGATGACGACGTCGGCGGCATTGGCGAGCTTGTAATGGTTGATCGCACGCAGCGTGCCGGCGAGCGAATCGATCAGCGGCTCCGGCGTGCGCGATTTCTGATCGGCGACGCCGACCGGGCCATCGGCACTGAACACCGTCACCGCCGAACGCTCGCGCGCGACGCCGCGATCCTCGGCCAGCGTGGTCCACGGCGTCGCCTCGTCCTCGGCGAAACAGAAACCGAGCTTGCCCGGCGTGCCGAAGGTCGACTGGTCGGCCTCGCGCGGGCGGCCGCCGCCGACGTTGCGTACCACGAGCTGCAGCGCGCGACCGATGCTGAGATTGGCGCGGTTGCCCTGGCCGAGCACGTTGCCGGCCCAGTTCATGCCGATGGCGCCGCGCACCGGGCCGTTGACGATGACCATCGGTCCCGAGAACCAGGTCGTCGCGAGCAGGCCGTGCAGGCAGAAAGCCGGATCGAAAGCGGCTTCCACGGCGGCCAGCACGACGGGCAGGTACTCGGGCTTGCAACCGGCCATGACCGCGTTGATCGCGACCTTGGCCACGGTGCACTCGGCGTGGTTCGGCGGCGCCAGGCCGAGCACTTCGTCGGCCGCGCGGGTCGTGCCCTGGAGCATGCGGTACACGCGCTCCTCGGTTGGCGGCACGACCGGCAGGCCATCGCTCCAGCCACGTTCGAAGCAATACTCGATGTCGTCCTCGAGCGGCGGTACGTCGAGCCGGCGCGCCGGCAGGTTGACGTCGCCGTAGCGCAGCGCCAGCCGCTCGGCAATGCCCGGTTCGACCGACTTCGAGCCGCAGCCCGGCCGCGCCGCGGGCAGCGCGGCACCGATGTCGGCGAGCCCTGTGAGCGCCTGCCATTCCTCGCGCGCCCAGCCCACCGCGCGCCCCTGTTCGCGCCCATCGGTCACGCGGATCAGGGTCGGCACGGTTTCTATATCGAGGCGGAAGGAATGCTCGAGCGTGCGGTCGTCGACGACCCGCGAGACCGACGGGAAATCCGGTTCGTCCTGCACGTAGACCGTGACGGGCAGGCCGCGCGACTCGATTTCTCCGAGCACCGGGTCGACCAGGACGCAGGTCGGACAGTCCTGCTTGACTACCGCGATGATGCCGTCCGGCAGTTGCATGTCGTCTCTCCCCTCGCGCGGCGTGCGCGTCTGTTATTCAAGCGCCGTGGCGGACCCGGCGTCAATCCGGACGGCACGCCGCCCGCGGCAGCTCAGCCGCGCCCGAGCGCGAAGAATTCGTCGTTCGGGCGCATGCCGATGACGTTCGCCATGCGGTTGCTGAGGGCGAAGAACGCGGTGATGCCGGCAATGTCCCAGATGTCCTCGTCGCTGAACCCGTGCCCGCGCAGCGTCTCGAAATCGGCATCCTCGACCGCGCGCGCGTCGTTGCACACCTTCACGGCGAAATCGAGCATGGCGCGCTGGCGCGGCGTGATGTCGGCCTTGCGGTAGTTGGTCGCGATCTGATCGGCGATGAGCGGGTTCTTGGCGCGGATGCGCAGGATTGCGCCATGCGCAACGACGCAGTACAGGCAATCGTTCTCGGCCGAGGTGGCCACCACGATCATCTCGCGCTCGGCCTTGGTCAACCCGCTGTCCTTCTCCATCAACGCATCGTGGAAAGCGAAAAAGGCACGGAACTCGTCGGGACGGTGGGCGAGCGTGAGGAACACGTTGGGGATGAAGCCCGATTTCTCCTGCACCTTGAGCACGAGCGTCTTGATGTCCTCGGGCAGGTCGTTGATGTCGGGAACCGGGTAGCGGCTGATCGGCGCTGCGCTCATGGTGCTGGGTCCTCCTCTGGCATGCGGCGCGCGGCAGCGCCCGCCACCGGCGGGCATTGCCAAAGCACCCATTACACTACGTCGGCCACCTCCCCCGCCACACCGGCACGTGAACCCGCGCCCGGCGGCGGGGGCGCCATCGACCATCCGAGGAAACCGCACCGATGTCCCGTCGCCAGCAGATCGCCATGACCGAAGCCGAGATCGACGCCTATCTCGCCGAGCAGCTCACCGTCATCGTCGTGTCCAACGGCCGCGACGGCTTCCCGCACCCGATGCCGATGCATTTCTGCGTCGAAGCGCCGCGCACGATCGCCATGACGACCTACCGCAAGAGTCAGAAGGTGCGCAACCTGGCGCGTGATCCGCGCGCCTCGCTGTTGCTCGAGAGCGGCCGCGAATACGCCGAACTGCGCTCGCTGCTGCTGCGCACCCACGCCGAAATCGTCGACGATCACGCGGCAACCATGGCCTGCATGCGCGCCTGCCGCGAGCATTCCAACGCGGCGCGCGGCGGCGTGCCCGGCGCCGAGGAGACCGCCGTGTTCGAGGCGAGCCTGGCGCGCCGTGCGGAAAAGCGGCTGGTGCTGCGCTTCCATCCCGAGACCACCGTATCCTGGGACCATCGCAAGCTCGGCGGCGTCTACTAGGGGCTTGCTGCCGGGGCGCGCTGCCGCGGCCGGACCGGAGGCGCTCCGGCAATCGCCGCCGCAGCGGCTGCCATCTCGTGTAGCATGACGCGGACACGCCGGTCGGCCTGGCGGGCGCGCGCCGACGTACGCGGCAGCGCCGAGCGGTCAGCCGCCCCAGCATCGCACGGAGGACATCCCATGAGCGCCAATCCCGAGCATTCCGCGGCACGGCCGTCGTTCAAGTCACTGTCGACCAGCACGGCGGCCGACTGGACGGTGATTTGCGACGAGCACCGGCGCTTCTTCGCCGGCCTGCCCGAGCGCATCCTCGACCACCTGCGGCTGCTCGACAACGACTACGGCGGTTTCCCGGTCGATCGGCTGCAGCACAGCCTGCAGACCGCCGCGCTCGCCGCCGAGGACGGGCGAGACGAAGAGTACGTGGTGTGCGCCTTGCTGCACGACATCGGCGACACACTGGGCTCGGCCAACCACCCGGACGTCGCCGCGGCGATCCTCTACCCCTATGTCAGCGAAGCGAACCACTGGATGATCAAGCATCATGGCATCTTCCAGGGCTACAACTTCTTTCACCATCTCGGCATGGACCGCGACATGCGCGAGCAGTACCGTGACTCGCCGTACTTCGATTACACCGCGGAATTCATCGCCAAGTACGACGACCCGGCGTTCGACGCCGACCACCCGAAGCTCGACCTCGATCTGTTCGCGCCCCTGGTGCGGCGCGTGTTCGCAACGCCGCGTCATACCATCTACCGCAGCCTGCAGGCATGAGGCTCGCCGGCCTCTCGGCTGCCGCCGCCGCGATACGCCGCGACACGCGCTTGTTCGCCCGCATTGCCTGGCCGTACGGGAGCGTGTGCTAGACTCGAAAACCGCTCGCCGGGCGGGCGCGGAAAGCGCCGTCGGGGCGGCGATGCGCCTGCGTTCCGCACGCTGTCCGCACGCGGCCGGCAGGCGCGACATGCTCCCCGCTCGCCGGCGCCGTGCAGCGCGCGCCGAGTGACCGTAAGCCGACAGGGAACCGACCATGGCCATGCTGCTCGCTGACAGGACCATCATCGTCACCGGCGCAAACGGTGCGCTCGGGCGCGTCGTCGCCGCGATCGCGGCCGGCCACGGCGCACGCGTCATCGAGTTCGACCTCGCGTTCGAGGCCGATGCCGAGAACCGCTACGTGGTCGACCTGCTCAACCCCGAAGTGATCGCCGGCTGCCTCGAGACGGTCGGCGACGTCGATGCCCTGTTCAACCTCGCCGGCGGCTTCGACATGGGTCCGGCGCTGCACGAGACCGACGGCGAGCTGTGGGCGCGCATGCAACGCATGAACGTCGACACCATGCGCAACATGACCGCGGCCGTCGTGCCGGCCATGATCGCGCGTGGCAGCGGCGCCATCGTCAACGTCGGCGCCCTCGCCGCGCGCGAGGGCCAGGCCAACATGGGCGCCTACATCGCGGCCAAGAGCACCGTCATGCGCCTGACCGAGACGCTGGCCAAGGAACTCCGCGAGTCCGGCATCAACGTCAACGCGGTGCTGCCGAGCATCATCGACACGCCGGCCAACCGCGCCGCCATGCCGGACACGGACTTCGGCCGCTGGGTCGATCCGCAGGATCTCGCCGAGGCCATCTGCTTTCTCGGTTCCGAGCGCGCGCGCGCCATACACGGCGCGCTCCTGCCGGTCGCGGGCCTGTCCTGAGCGTGGCCGCGGCGGGACTCAAGGATCGCGCCGCCGTCACCGGCGTCGGCGAAACCGCCTACACCCGCGACACCGACCGCAGCCAGCTCGAGCTGACACTCGCCGCCTCGCTTGCCGCGATCGCGGATGCCGGGCTCGAACCCAAGGACATCGACGGCGTGATTCCCTACGGTGCCGGTGGTGTCGTCGCCGAGGACTTCATCACCAACTTCGGCCTGCCGGACCTGCGCTACTCGGCACTCACACCGATGGGCGGCGCGAGCCCGGTCGCGGCACTGCAGAGCGCGGCGATGGCGGTGGCGACCGGGGTCGCCAACCATGTACTGATCGCGCTCGGCCGCGGCAGCATCGCCGGCGGACGCATCACCAGCCGCCTCGCCGCGATGCCGCAGATGCGCCTCGTCGGCGAGTTCGAGATGGTCCAGGGCTGCAATGCCCCGGCGCAGTTCTATGCACCGATGGCCCGCCGCCACATGGCACTCTACGGCACGACCGTCGACCAGTTCGCCGAGGTCGCGATGACCTGCCGCCGGCACGCCGAGCGCAACGAGCGTGCCATGATGCGCAAGCCGATGACGCGCGAGGATCACCACGCGTCGCGCATGATCGCCGAACCGTTCCGCCTGTTCGACTGCTCGCTGGAAAGCGCCGGGGCCGCCGCGGTGATCGTCTCCGCGGCCGAACGCGCACCCGACCTGCGGCAGCGCCCGGTCTACATCGGCGGGGTCGCCGAGGGCCATCCGGACTCACCGAGCGCGATCACCCAGCGCCCCGACATGACGCGCTTCGGTCTCGCGCGCGCCGCGCCGATCGCGTTTCGCATGGCCGGCGTCGATCACGGCGATATCGACGTCGCCCAGATCTACGATTGCTTCACCTGGGTCGTGATCTGTCAGCTCGAGGACCTCGGCTTCTGCGCCAAGGGCGAAGGCGGCGCGTTCGTCGAGGGTGGCCGCATCGGCCTCGCTGGCGAGCTGCCGGTCAACACCCACGGCGGCCTGTTGTCCGAAGCGCACATCGCCGGCATGAACCACATCGTGGAACTCGTGCGGCAACTGCGTGGCGAGTGCGGCGAGCGCCAGGTGGCCGATGCCGAAGTGGGTCTCGTGACCGGCTTCGGCGATCTCGGCGACGGCGCCGTCGCCATCATGCACCGATGACTACCACCGCCGACGATCACGCCCGCCTGCCGGCACGGCCGCGCCCCGAGCCGGACGCCCTGTCAGCGCCTTACTGGGACGGCCTGCGCGCACACAAGCTGATGTTGCAGCGCTGCCATGCCTGTGGGCGCGTACGCCATTACCCGCGCCCCCTGTGCGACCACTGCTACGCCTTCGAACACGATTGGGTCGAAGCACGCGGCGAGGGCCGGGTGCACAGCTGGACGGTGTGCCACCACGCCTTCCACCCCGCGTTCAAGCAGGCGCTGCCCTATGCCCTGGTGACCGTCGACCTGGCCGAAGGCGTGCGCCTGCAGGCGCCGTTGCGCGGCAGCGACCCCGCGCGGCTGCGTGTCGAACTGCCGGTGGTCGTCGACTTCGAGGACATCGACGACACGCTCACCCTGCCCTGCGTGCGCGTGCGCGCCTGAACCGCCCGAGGAGATTGTCTTGGCCGCCCTGATCACCGACGACATCCGCGCCGCCATCGGGCGCGCCGAGCCGCCCGTGCACTTTCTCGTCACCCGGCGCGACATCGTCAAGTACGCGATCGCGACCGGGCAGCGGCTGCCGCAGTACCGGCGCGGTGACGAAGCGCCGCCGATGTTCCTGTTCGGCGCCGACCGGCCGCTCGCCGCGCTCGAAGAACTCGGTCCGGACGGCCTGCGTGCCGACACGCTGACGCCCGAACTGCCGCTCAAGCGCGTCATGGCGGGCGGCATCAAGCAGCGCTACCACCGCCCCATCCGCCCCGGCGACGAGCTCGTCATCGAGAAGTCGATCGCCGACATCTTCGAGAAGCAGGGCTCGTCCGGCCCGCTCATCTTCGTGGTCTATTCGCTGACGGTGAAAGACGCCTCGGGCGCCCTGGTGCTCGAGGAAACCCAGACGCGTATCAACCGGTGACGCCCATGCCCTTAGCCGCAGAATTGACCGTCGGCACGGCGCTGCCCGAACGCGCCCACCAGGCGACCAACGTGTCGCTGTTCCTCTACAACGCGGCGGTGTGGAACGCGCACCGCATTCATTACGACGAGCCCTACACCACGCAGGTCGAGCACCACCCCGGCATCATCATCGACGGTCCGCTGCAGGGAGACTGGCTGACCCAGGTGGTGCTCGAATGGCTCGGCGACGAGGGCCGCCTGGTCGAGTTCGAGTACAGCAACCGGCGCGCCGCGGTCCTCGGCGAGACGCTCACGGCGGGCGGCAGCATCAGTGCCGTCGACGGCGACACCGTCACGCTGGACCTCTGGATCAGGAACGAGGCCGGCGAAGTCACCGCGCCCGGCCGCGCGGTGGTCCGGCTCACGGCGACCGCCTGAGCCCGCGCACTTATCCACAAGTGTCAGACACTTTTGATTAAGTTTTCACCAATCGACAGGTTCAACCCCAGGAGTCGCGTGAAATCGAGGCGTACCAGGCGCGTGCGTAGTTCGCCTCGCGGCGTCGGAAATCGGCGCCGGCATCCAGTGGACTGACCCCACCGGCGCCGGGTACCGCGCTGATCGCACCGTTGTCGACGCGGTAGACGGCGGCCACGGAGATGCCGTAATCCGGTGCCACCAGGCTGTAGCAGGTGTTGGCCCACAGCGCTGCCGGCAGGGGCTCCCCGCGCAGCGCGGCGACGATGCCGGCAGCGCAGACCTTGGCCTGGCTGTTGGCGGAGAAGCCCGATTTCGGCATCGCGCCGGCCTGCGCGGCGTCACCCAGCACGTGCACGCCGGGCACACGCGTCGAGGCGAAGTCGCGCGGATCGACCGGGCACCAGCCGCTCTCGTCGGCCAGGCCGGCGGCCTGCGCAATGGCCCCCGCGCGCTGCGGTGGGATGAAATTGACCACGTCGCCGCGGTGCTCGGTGAAGCCGGACTCGGTGACGAGCACGCCGCGCGCCGGCTCGACACGCTCGACGAGCCCCCCCTGTGACCCGGCCACCCATTCGATCATGCCCGGGTAGCGCGCCGCCCAGCCCTGCTCGAACAGCGCCTGCTTGGAGAAGCCGTCCTTGGCGTCGAGGATGAGAATCTTGGCGCGCGGCTTGTGTCGTGCAAGGTAATGCGCCACGAGGCTCGCGCGCTCGTAGGGACCGGGCGGGCAGCGGAAGGGCTCGCCCGGCGGCGCGATGACCACGAGCCCCCCATCCGGCATGGCGGCCAGCTGGCGGCGCAGCAACAGCGTCTGCGCGCCGGCCTGCCAGGCGTGTGGCATCGCGCTGACGGCGGCAGCGTCGTAGCCCGGCACCGCGTCGAGACGCAGCTCGATGCCGGGCGCGACGACCAGCCGCTCGTAGCCGAGGCGGCGGCCACCGGCGAGGCGCACTTCGCGCCGGGCCGCATCAACCGCGACGGCGCTGTCGTGAACGACCTCGACACCGGCGGCGCGCAAGCCCAGAAACCCGTGGGCGATGCGATCCATGCCGGCGAGACCGGCGATGACGAGGTTGCTGAAGGGACAGGTCGCGACGGTCCGTTCACGCTCGACCAGGGTCACGGCGAGTGTCGGATCGAGTTCACGCAGGTACCTTGCACAGGTCGCACCGCCGAAGCCGGCGCCGATGACGACGATGCGCGCGGGCGCCGCGGAGGCGCGGCGCGCGGCCATCGCCGTAGCCAGCGCGCTACCGGCGCGGGCGAGAAAACGCCGTCGCGTGAGCGCGCTCACCGCGACACCTCGCGCGCCGCCAGCCAGGCCGCGATGCGCGCGATCTGGGCATCGTCGAGGCCGCGCGCGAGGCGCGGCATGACGGTCCCTTTGCGCGTGCCGTCGCGAAAACCGGCGAGCTGTTCGGCGAGCCTCACGGGCTCGCGGCCCTCGAGCCGTGCGATGGCTCCGCCCGCGGCGTGGCAGGTCAGGCAGGCGCTGCCGAGGACGAACCCGGCGAGGTCCGGCGCGTCGCCAGCCGCCGCCGTGCGAGCGGCGAGCGACGCGAGCGTGGCGCAGAACAGGATCACGCGTCGTTTCATCGAATGCTCCGACTCCTCATGCCTGCCGTGGCCTTGGCCCAGCCGGCTGCATATCGAGCACGATGCCTCCTCGACACGACGTCCGCAACCCGGGGCCGAACGTGACGATCGCGCATCTGCGCCACGTGACGCGCCGCACCCGAACCACTCGCAATTGACCACGGTCAAGACCGGCGGGCAGTGTCGCGCTAGCGTGTCCGATGCGCCGTGCGTCTGACCGCGATTGGAGCAAGTTCATGATTCCCTATGCACGCTATCGCCTCATCGGCCTGGCCGCGCTGCTGATCCCTGGCGCCCAGGCTGCGGCCGCCGTCAGCGTCTACACCGACCAGGCGAGCTACCTCTCGGCGCTGAGTGCACTGGGTCAGCCGATCTACCACGAAGGTTTCGAAGCAGACGCGGCCTGGGGCCACGTCCGCACCACCATCGTCGACGGTCCCGCCGTGGCGCCCGCCGTCAGCAACCTCGGCCTGACCTGGACGGCGAACAACCTGTCGAGCGACATCACGACGAGCAACGGCGCCGCACGCAGCGGGTCCTGGGGCCTGTATTCGAGCCCGCACGGCAGCTATACCGCGCCCGATCCCGGCACCGATTGCGACGTTCCCGGCGATTGCGGCGATGGCCTGCGCGGCACCGCCGGTACGCGCGACCTGATCGGCATCGGCGGCTGGTTCGCGACCAACACGCCGTTCGCCAAGGTCGGGCTGTTCCTCGGCAACTACGGGGGCGACCCCGAAGCGGCCGCGTTGAAACAGGCCGTGGGCACCGCGCCGGTCTTCTTCGGCCTGGTCGATGCCGACGGCTTCAGCGCCTTCGAGTTCCGCGAGCTCGAAGGCAAGACGGAAGGCGCGTTCGATGGCGATCTCAAGTACGTCTTCGCCGATGATTTCCGTTTCGCCTACACGACGCCGATACCGTTGCCCGCGCCGCACCTGCTGCTCGGCGCCGGCGCCGTGGCGCTCGCCGTCCGGAGGCGCCGGCGATAGCGCCGGCGCCGGAGCGCCTTTCAGGCCGCCGCACCCTCCGGCTGCAGGTCGGCGGCACGGCGCAAGGCCTCGATCACATCCACGGTACGCGCCTCGTCGAGCTTCTCGCCGCGCTCGTCGGTGAGGAAGAAGACGTCGACCGCCTTCTCGCCAAAGGTCGCCACGTTGGCGCCGCGGAGATCGACCTCGGTTTCGGCGATCGCCGCGGCAAGACTGGCCAGCAAACCTTTGCGATCGGCGGCGACGACCTCGATCGCCGTGACGTCGTGCGCGGCCGCGGCATGGCGGCGCACTTCGACCGGCAACGCCTTCATGAGGATGTCGGGATTCGCCGGCCGCTTGATCGGCGCAGGTTCTTCGCCGCCGAGCACGCGCTCGAGCCGCTTGCACAGCCGCCCGGCCTGGTCGGCTTCGCTGAGCGGGTTGTCGTTGGCATCGGTGATGTGGAATTCGTCGAGCACGCGACCGTCGCGTAGCGCGTACGCGTGCGCGGTCAACACCTTGGCCGAGGCATTGGACAAGGTCGCGGTGAGCTGCGAGAAGAGCTTGGGGCGATCGCGCCCCCAGGCGAAGACCTGCGTGTAGCCGGTTGCCTCGTTGACGACCAGGTGTACGCCGCACTCGCGGTCGAGCAGGCGGCACAGGGACAACAGCACCGCCGGCGGGAACTGCAGCGTGATCGTCGTCGACAGGATGTCCAGCGTCAGCTTCAGCGCCTTGCGTTCGGCCGGCTCGGCCAGCGACAGCACACTGCGCTTGCGCGCGTCGGCGCGTTCGGCCTGGTCTTCGGTCGATACCTGGCCGGTGCGCAGGCAGCCGTCGGCGGCGTGGAACAACTGCGTGAACAGGTGGCCCTTCCAGTCCGTCCACGTGCCGGGTCCGACCGCGGTGACGTCGGCGACGGTGAGCAGGAACAGGTAGACGAGACGTTCGCGATCGCCGACGAAGCTCGCGAACTCCTCGATGACCAGCGGATCGGAGAGGTCGTAGTGCTGTGCCGTCTTCGACAGGTTGAGGTGGTAGAGCACGAGCCAGGCGACGAGTTCGATGTCGTCCTTGGACAGGCCCAGGCGGCGGCAGAAACGCCGCGCCAGCTCCTCGCCGACCTGGGAATGATCGCCGCCACGCCCCTTGGCGATGTCATGGTAGAGCATCGCGATGTAGAGCATCTCGGGACGCTGCAACCCGGCCATCAGGCGCGAGGCGAGTGGCAGGTCGACGAACTTCTTCTCGCCCACGCGCAGATCGCGCAGGATGTCGATGGCGCGGATGGTGTGCGCATCGACCGTGTAATGGTGATAGCGGTCGAACTGCCCATGGCCGGTGATGCGGCCGAAATCGGGACAGAAACGGCCCAGCACGCCGGTCTCGTGCATCTGGCTGAGCGCGGTGGTGACGTTGCGCGGCGAGCGCAGCAGCTCGAGGAACAGCGCGTTCGCCGGCCGTGACTGACGCACCTTCGCGGTGATCAGCGGCGCGTGCTTGCGCACCGTGCGCAGCGCGCGGCTGTTGAGGTGGCGCTGGTTGCGCTGCGCCTCGACGAAGATACGCATCACGTTCAGGGGATCGGATGCGAACGCCTCCTCGTCGACGATACTGACCTCTTCGCGGCGCACTTCCATGCCGCCGCCGAGCGAAACGCGGCGGCGCAGGCGCGGCGGCGGGTTGATCTGCTCTTCGAAGTGCAGCAGGAAGATGTCGGACAGGTCGGCGATCGTGCGCACGTTGAGAAAGTAGTTCTTGAGGAAGCGCTCGACCGCGCTGGTACGGCCACCGTCGCGGTAGCGGAACAGCTGTGCGAGCTCCTGCTGGTACTCGAAACGCAGCCGGTCGTTCTCACGGTTGGAGAGCAGGTGCAGCGCGGTACGCACCCGCCACAGGAAATCGCGCCCGCGCGTGAACGCGTTGAACTCGTCCTCGTCGACCAGTCCGCGCCCGATCAGCTCGCGCGCCGCCGGCACGCCGTACCAGGCCATCGACAACCAGAAGATCGTGCTGACGTCGCGCAGCGCACCCTTGCCGTTCTTGCAGTCGGGCTCCATGCAGAAGGCGGTGTCGCCGGCAGCCTGGCGCCGCGTGGCGCATTCGTCGAGCTTCGTCCGGCAGAACTCGATGCGGCGGCGGCGGCTCCAGTTGGCCGGCGCCGCGCTCTTCTGCAAGCGCGAATAGAGCCCGCCCGAACCCGCGATCAGACGCGATTCGAGCAGCGCGGTCCGTGCATGGTGATCGGTCTCGGCGAAGCGCCGCGTCTCCTCCGGCGTACGCACGGCATGGCCGAGGTGCGCGCCCGAGTCCCACACCAGCTGAGCGAAGCGCTGGATGGCGTCGTTCAGGGCGCCGTCGTGGCCGGCGGGCACGAGAAACTGCAGGTCCCAGTCGGAGTGCGGGCACAGTTCGGCACGACCGTAGCCGCCGACCGCGACGAGGTCGACCCCCAGCGCCGCCTCGCCGGCGACGTCCTGCCACAGCTCGACGAGCAGCTCGTCGACCGCGCGCGAGATGTACTTGACGATCGCGCGGCCGCCCTGCGACGCGTCGAGCCGGCTGCGCGCCCCCTTGAGCATCGCCTGCCGTCGCAGCTTGGTCCGTTCACGCAACTCGCTGTCTGTCACTTTCTGGGAACCTCGTCTTCGCCGTGCGCGGCGCACCGCGTGCGTGCAGCACCGGCAACGCCGCCAGGCATTGGCGCCTGCACGACTCGTCGCCTACCAGCTGTTACGCAACTCGCGCAACTTGAGAAACACGGTTTTCGCGTCGGGTTCGTCCGGGAGGTCGGGACAGGTCTCGCGCAGCCGCGCAATCAACGATGGACTGTGCAGCCGGAAGAACGTATTGATCTCCTTCTCCAGCGCGAGCGTGGAAACCAGCGGTGCGTTCGGATCCTGGTCCTCGACTTCACCGAGCAACGCTTCGGCACGTGCGTTGTCGGGTTCGCGATCGAGCGTGAAGCCGAGATTGTTGGCAATGTAATCGTGGCCGGGATAGATCAGCGTCTGCTCCGGCAGGCGCGCGAGCTGCCCGGCGAAGGTTTCGTAGAGCTCGGCCGGGTGGCCGCCGTGATGGCAGTTGCCGGCGCCTGCGTTGAACAGCGTGTCGCCGCAGAACAGGGCCGGCGTGTCGGTGTGCGAGAGCAGGCAGACGTGGCTCATGGTGTGCCCCGGCGTATCGAGCGCCTCGAGCTCGACCGAACGGCCGACCTTGATCACGTCGCCCGCGGCGAGGCCACGATCGATGCCCTCGATGGCATCCTTCGCATTCGCGTGCGCGAGCAGGCGGGCGCCGGTCGCCGCGATGACGGCCGCGTTGCCGCCCGTGTGGTCGAAATGCTCGTGGGTGTTGAGCACCTGGGTGATGGTCCAGCCCTCGCGCTTGGCGATGCCGAGACATTTCTCGTGGTCCAACGGATCGATCGCCAGCGCTTCACCGGTCTCCGTGCACACGATCAGATAATTGAAATTGCGGTAGGCGTTACCGGTCCAGATCTGCTCGACGTGCATACCTTGTCTCCTCGCGAGATGCCGTTCAGCTGCGTGGTTCAGCTGTTCCGGCGACAGGCTACCATGTCGCCGGGGCCGCACAAGGGAGACATGCCGCGCGGTGATGACTTGACGCGCGTCCGCGAGCCCCGACAATGCACTGACACTTTCGAACGCGAGGTTGCTTCATGAGCGCTGGTGAACGTCTGCCCGGAACCCCCGACCCCATGCATCGCTGGCCGGCATACCGCGGGGTAAGCATCGCCGGTGACAGCTGGGGCGACCCGTCGGGGCCGCTGGTACTGCTCCAGCACGGCGGCGGACAGACGCGTCACGCGTGGAAGAACGCCGGCGAGACGCTCGGCGCCGCCGGCTATCATGCCGTCGCGTTCGATGCGCGCGGTCACGGCGACTCGGACTGGGCACCGGACGGCCTGTATACCCAGGACGCGATGATCGAGGACCTGAAGTGCGTCATCGAACAGCTCGGCGGTCGGCGGCCGGTACTGGTCGGCGCGTCGATGGGCGGCGGCACCAGCCTGGTTGCCGTCGGCGAGGATCATGTCGACGCGACCGCACTGGTGATGGTCGACATCGCGCCACGCATCGAGCCCGAGGGTGTCGCGCGCATCGGCGCGTTCATGGCCCAGAAGCCCGATGGCTTCGATTCACTCGAGGAAGTCGCCGATGCGATCGCGGCCTACCAGCCGCACCGCAAGCGCCCGCGGGACGTCTCGGGGCTCGCCAAGAACCTGCGTCGCGCACCCAACGGCAAGTTCCGCTGGCACTGGGACCCGCAGTACATGACGCTGCGCCGCGACATGGACAAGCGCACCGAGCGCATGGTCGACTGCGCGCGTAACCTGGGCCTGCCGACGCTGCTCGTGCGCGGTGGCCTGTCGGACATCCTCAGCGAGGAAGGCGCGCAGCACTTCCTCGAGCTGTGCCCGCACGCCGAGTACGTCAACATCACGGGCGCCGCGCACATGGTCGCCGGCGATCGCAACGACGTCTTCGCCGACTCGGTCATCGACTTCCTCGCGCGCACCGTGCCGGTCGGTGGCGAACCGGTGCATGCCCCGCACGATCCGCACCCTCACCACGAAGGGCCGCCGGGCGACACCATCGACGTGCCCTAGCAGCCCCGCGATCGGCACGCGCTCACGGCGCCGGCGACAGGGCGAGCAGCGCCTGCGCGATGCGCGTGGCGAGTTCGCCCGCGAGCGCCGTTTCCGCGGCGACCAGCGCAGCGGCATCCCTGCCACGGACAGCCGCGCTCAGCGTGGTGCGCGCTTCCGGCCAGGCCAGTGTCGCGCCGTCGGCGTCGAGGATACGCCAGCTCGCGACCAGCGTCGCCGCGCCGTCGGCATCGACGGCCGGCGTGCCGTCCAGGCGCAGCACTTCGAGCGCGATGCGGTGGGAGACCGGAGCGGGCTGGGCCGCCGGGTAGGCCACGGTCCGCGTGCCGGGCAGCAGCCGCTCCAGGGTACCGCGCAGCACGTCGCTGAGATTCGCGCCCAGCGGCATCGCCCAGCGCGCCCGCTCGTAGCGCGTGACCTCGCCTCCCGGCGCGCGCGCGACGACGTGCGGCTGATCGAGGTACTCGGCGATGCGCACCGGGCCGAGCGCGAGATCGAACGCGCGCGCCCCGGGCAGCGGCGCGATTGCCGCCGGGACCTCGAGCAGGAAATAGCGCGGCGCGGGCGAGCCGCCCCCCGGGGTCGCGCAGCCCGCAAGCAGCAGCAGGCCGGCGAGCGCGCCTGTGAAACGCCTGACCGCCTGCGTCGCCCAGCCCCGTTCCTTGTTACTCATCGTCTGCCTCCCGCCCCCAGATCAGCGACTCCGGCTGGCGCTCGATGGCATCGCCGAGTTGTCGCAGTGAACGCGCCATGGCGTCGAGCTGGCGCAAGGTCTCGTGCAGGCGCAGTTGCAGCGCGGACCCCTCTTCCAGCGTGCCGAGTGTCGCGCCGAGCTGGTCGCTCAGCGGCCCGACCGCGGCCCCGACACGGCTCGCCGCCGCCTCGACGGCACCCAGCGAGGCGCTGGCCGCGGCCGGCACGCCGGCCGCGTGCACCTGCGCGAGTACGGCTTCGAGTTCTTCGAGCACGCGCGTCGCGCGCGTGGCGAGCTCGTCCAGCGGGAAGCGCCGCAGCTTGTCCAGCAAGGCGCTCACGTTGCCCTTGAACTCGCCGAACTCGGTCGGCAGGGTCGGGATCTGCGGCAGCTCGCGTTGCCCGGTGACGAAGGTCGCCGCGGTATCCGGGGCGATCGCGAGATCGACGTACAACGCACCGGTGATGAGATTGCCGGTCTGCAGGCGCGCGCGCAGGCCGCGCTCGATCAGCGTATCGAGCAGCACCCGGGCATCGTCGTCCCGGGTACCGGCGAGCGCACCGAGGCGCTGCGGATGCAGGCTGATCTCGACCGGGATGTAGACCTCGTGGCCGCGCGTTTCGAGTTCCAGGCCGATCTCCGTCACCTCGCCGAGCTTGATGCCGCGGAACTCGACGGCCGCGCCGCGCGCGAGACCGCGGATGGATTCGTCGAAGTAGAGCACGTAGCGCACGCGCTCGGTGAAGCCGGCCTCGGCCACCGCGGCGAGGCTGTCGAACAATTCGAAGCGCGCGCCCGCCGCGGCCGGCGGTGCACGCCGGCCGCGCGGTGCGCCGAACTCGATGCCGCCCAGTACGAGCTCCTGCAACGACGGCGTACTCACGTTCAGCCCGTCGGCGCTGACCGCGACATCGATGCCGCTGGCGTGCCAGAAACGCGTGTTCTTGCGCACGAGGTCGGCGTAGGGTTCGCGGACGAACACGTGCACGAGCACGCGCTCGCCGTCCGTGTCGAGTTCGTGGCCGAGGGTCTCGCCGACTTCGATGCCCTTGTAACTGACCGGCGAGCCTGCCTGCAGGGTGCCGAGCTCGCGCGCGTGCAGGACGAACTCGCGGCCCGGCTTGTCGGACGTCACCAGCGGCGGCTCGTCGAGGCCAGTGAAGCGCCGCGCCGCTTTGCCCGGGCCGGGGTCGACCTCGAGGTAGGCGCCGGAGACGAGCGTGTTGAGACCGCTGACGCCGCTTGCGCCGATGCGCGGCCGCACCACCCAGAAGCGCGTGCCGTCGGTGAGGTGGCGTTCGAAGTCGCGATTGATACGCGCGGGCACGATGATCGACTGCAGGTCCCCCGCGATACGCACGTCGACGACCTCGCCGACCTGCACGGCCTTGTAACGGATCCCCGTCTTGCCGGCCTCGATGCCGTCGCCGCGCGCGAACACGATCGTCACCTCCGTACCGCGCGTACTCCACGCCTGCCAGCCGAGCCACCCACCGATCAGCGCGGCGACCAGCGGAATCAGCCAGAACAGCGAGAGGCTGCGCGGTGGCGCGAGCTCGGCCACTGGCAGGGTGTCGTCGTCAGCGCGGTCGGTCATCAGCGGCGTCCCATAACAGGCGCGGGTCGAAAGTCGTCGCGGCGAGCATGGTCGTCAGCACCACGGCGCTGAAGAAGGCCGCGCCGAGCCCCGGACTGACGTTCGCGACCGCGCCCAGGTGCACGAGCGCAACGAGGATGGAAATCATGAAGATGTCGATCATCGACCAGCGGCCGATGACGTCGATGAAGCGGTAGAGCCGCGCGCGCTCGGCGACGCGCCAGCGCCAGCGCCCCTGCACCGAGACCAGCAGCAGGACGAGCGCGGCGATCTTGGCCACCGGCACGACGATGCTGGCGAAGAACACCAGCAAGGCGATCGGCCACTGGCCGTCGTGCACGAGATGGACGATGCCGCTGACGATGGTATCGGGCTGGCCGCGGCCGAGGCGCGTCACGGTCATGATCGGGTAGAGGTTGGCCGGCACGTAGCAGATCACGGCGGTCAGCAGCAGCGCCCAGGTGCGCTGCAGGCTGAGCGGCACGCGCAGCGCGAGGCGCCCGTGACAGACGGGGCAGTATTGCCGCGCTCGCGCGTCGCGCACACCCACCGTGGCGTGGCAGGTGCGGCAGCTGGCGTAGCCGGCGGCGGCGCCACTGGTCGCGGCTGGGGCCGGCGTGGACTGCATCACTCGAGATCGCGCAGGCGGGCCCACACGCCGGCCGCGTGGGTCGATGTCCAGGCCGTGAGGATGCTCATCGCGGCGAACGCGTACAGTGCGGGACCGACGACCACGCTGGCGAGATCGTCGAGCTTGACGAACGCGACCAGCGCGCCGAGCAGGTAGACCTCGGTCATGCCCCACGGTGCGAGACGTACCGACCACAGCGTCCAGTTGCGGGCCGTCGCGCGGCGCCCGCGCCGCGCGATCAGCCAGCTGCGGGCGAGCACGCTCGCCGCGTGCATGGCCGGCGCGACGACGGCCACGGCGAGCACGACGAGCGCCAGCTCGTAGCGTTGCTCGAGCCAGAACGCGATGACACCGTCGACCACGGTCGCGGCTTCGCGGCGACCGTTGAGTTCGAACTCGAGAATGGGAAAGGCATTGGCGATGACGAGCAGCACCAGCGTGGTCAGCGCCCACGCGGCATCGCGGCCGAGGTCGCTGCGCGGCGAGACGTGCAGCGCGACACCGCAGCGCGCGCAGCGCGCGTCGGTGCCGGCCGGTGCAGCCGGCACGCGTTGCAGCAGATCGCATTCAGGGCAGGTCTCGACGGCGCTCGCGGCCATGCACATCCTCGTGCGGAGAACGGGGCCGCGTATGCTAACGTTTCCGCCGTCGCGCGATCCATGTGCGCGTCACACCGGCGCCGCCCGCCCGCGGCGGGCGGCGCCGGTCCGCATTCGAGGGGAGTCTGCTTTCATGTCCAGTCACGATCGTGGCGCACGCCCGTGCGCCGGCCGCCGCGCCCTGCTCGGCGGCACCGCCCTGGCGCTCATCGCGCCACCCTTGTGGCCCGCATTCGCGGCCGAAACCGCGCCCGAGCGCCAGCCGGCGCAGGTCGGCGACCTGCTCGCGTTTCCGAGTTGGGAGCATGACGACCGCCTGCTCGCGCCGGAGGATCTCGTGGCCGGCGCGGAGCCCTTGCTGGTCTACCCGCGCGACCCGGCCAGCGGCATCAGCCGCGAACGCTCGCGGCTGAACCAGATCCTGGTCTGCCGCCTGGTCCCCGGGACGCTGGACGAGGCGACGCGCGTGCACGCCGCCGGCGATGTCGTCGCGTATTCCGGCATCTGCACCCACACCGCCTGCGGCATCACGGGCTGGGATGCCGAGCAGGCCCACTTCGTCTGCCCGTGCCATCAATCGGAGTTCGACCCCGGGCGCGGCGGTCAGCGCGTGGCCGGGCCGGCGCCGCGTGCCCTGCCGGCGCTGCCGCTTGCCCTGAACGACGGCCATTTCGTCATTCGCGGCAATTTCACCAGCGCCGTCGGCGCGAGCGCCTGAGGAGGATCCCCGATGCCCACGCCCGTCACGCCGAGTGCCGTCGCCCTGCTCGTTCTGTTGGCCCAGGCCGCCGTGCCGGCCACGGCCGCGGCTGCCGCGGCCGATACGACCGAAGCCGCGCCCTATACCAGCGTCACCGCCGAACGGCTGGCCGCCCCCGCGGCGGACGACTGGCTGATGGTCCGGCGCACCTACGACAGCTGGGGCTACAGCCCGCTGGACCAGATCGCAACCGGCAACGTCGCCGCACTGCAACCGGTATGGACATTCTCCACCGGCGTCGTCGAGGGCCACCAGGCGCCCCCCATCGTCAACGACGGCATGATGTTCGTCGCCACCCCGCGCAACCAGGTCATCGCCATCGACGCGCGCAGCGGCGAGGAAGTGTGGCGCTACCGCCGCGCGCTGCCGGCCGACCTGTTCCAGCTCCACCCGACCAACCGCGGTGTCGCGCTGTGGGGCGATCGCGTCTACCTCGCCACCGTCGATGCCCACCTTGTCGCGCTCGACGCGCGCACCGGTGAGGTGGCGTGGGACGTCGAAGTCGCGGACTACCTGTCCGGCTACTACATGACGCTGGCGCCGCTCGCCGTCGAGGGGCGCATCCTCGTCGGCACCTCGGGCGGCGAGTTCGGCATCCGCGGCTTCATCGAGGCCTTCGACGCCGACAGTGGTGAATCGCTGTGGCGCACGTATACCGTGCCGGGGCCCGGCGAGCCCGGTTTCGAGACCTGGAGCGAGGCCGCCTGGAAGCGCGGCGGCGTGCCGATCTGGGTGACCGGCAGCTACGACGCCGAGACCCGCCTGACCTACTGGGGCACGGGCAACGCCGGCCCGTGGATGGCCGACCAGCGCCCGGGCGACAATCTCTACGCGAACTCCGTCATCGCCCTCGACATCGACTCGGGCGAGATCCGCGCGCATCACCAGTACCATTGGAACGACGCGTGGGACTGGGACGAGGTCACAGCGCCGCTGTTGATCGACTTCCCCGACGGCGCCGACACGGTCAAAGGCCTCGTCCACGCCGGGCGCAACGGCTACCTGTGGCGGCTCGCGCGCAGCGCCGGCGACATCCGCTTCGTCGACGCCCGACCCTACGTCTACCAGAACGTGTTCAGCGCCATCGACGCCGAGTCCGGCCGGCCCAGCTACGACCCGACGCGCATCCCGCGCACCGGGCACCGCACCGAGTTCTGCCCCAGCCTGTGGGGCGGCAAGGACTGGCCACCCGAGGCCTACAGCCCACAGACCGGTTATCTCTACATTCCGGCCAACGAGAACCTGTGCAGCGCCTTCACCGGCGAGAAGGCGAAGTACCGCCCCGGCGAGCTCTACCTCGGCCTGAGCATCGACAAGCTCGAAGTCTTTCCGCGCGCCGATGGCGGCGACCACGTCGGCGAACTGCAGGCCTGGGACATGCGCACCGGCGAGAAGGTGTGGACGCGTACCTTCGCCTCGCACAACTGGGGCCCGGTGCTCGCGACCGGCGGTGGGCTGGTCTTCGCCGGCGGCACCAACGATCGCCTGTTCCGCGCCTTCGACGCGCGCACCGGCCAGGAGCTGTGGCAACAGAAGACCAACTCCGGCGTCATCGGCGTGCCGGTCAGCTACGCCGTCGACGGCCGCCAGTACATCGCGGTGGTGTCCGGCTGGG
>JAUIFX010000125.1 GCA_030429865.1 Gammaproteobacteria bacterium
GCGTTTCCGCAACGCGTCTTCTGGAAGGATCGCGCCAATCGCTACCTCGGCGCCAACCGCAGCTTCGCCCACGACGCGGGCTACGCCGACCCGGCGGCGCTCATCGGTATCAAGGCCAGCGACCTCGACTGGCCGACATCGTTAATCCCGATCAACGAGGACGACCGCCGCGTGCTTGCCGGCGAAGTCGACAAGCTGGTCGTGCGCCGCGAGTTCCGCCCCGTCGTCGGCGAGACGTTCTGGGCCGAGACGACCAAGGTTCCCATCCGCGACAGCGGCGGCAACGCCATCGGCATCCTCGGCTTCTACGACGACGTCACCGAACAACGCCAACGCGAACTGCAGATGCGCACCATCGCCGAAGCGTTCACCGCGGCCGGCGAGGGCCGGCTGCTGGACGCCCTGGCACGCGCCGCGGCGGAACTTGCCGGCGCCGATTACGCGTTCCTGGCGCATCTCGACGACGACGGCGCGCGCGCCCACGTCAGTGCCTGCCACCCGCTCGCCTCGCCCGTGGTCCGGGAACGCGCCCGTGCACTCGCCGGCACGCCCTGCGCACGCACGCTGCAGGACGGCCGCCACGCGATCCTTTCCGGCATCGCGACGGCCTACCCGGACGAACGGCTCGTGCAGGAGCTGGGCCTCGAAGCGTACGTCGGCAACCGCCTCGAGACCTCCGACGGGCGCGCCGTCGGCCTGTTCGTGCTGCTGTTCCGCGAGCCGGTGACCGATCTCGATCATGTCTCCACGATCATCGACATCTTCTCCGGCCGCGCCACCGCCGAAATCGAGCGCGAAGCCGCACTCACCGAGCTGCGCACCAGCGAACAACGCCTGGAGACGGCCATCGCGCACGGTGGCCAGGACGTGTGGGAGTGGCGGCCGGCGGACGACCGCCTGAGCATCATCGGCGACACCTTCGGCCGGCTCGGCCTCGACAGTGGCAGGGCGCTGCGCGTGCGCATCCATCCCGACGACCACGCGGTACAGAGACGCGCCCTCACCGATTACTACCGCGGCATCAGCGAGCACTACGAATACGAAGCACGCATCCTGCATCCGGATGGCAACTACCGCTGGATGCTGGTGCGTGGACAAACCGTCACGTGCGACGACCGCGGACGCATCGAACGCCTCATCGGCACGGTCACCGACGTCTCGGCACTGAAATCCGCCCAGCTCGGCCTGGAAACGTCGCAGCACTTCCTCGAACTCGTCATAGACACGGTGCCGCAGGCGATTTTCTGGCAGGACCTCGCATTTCACTATCGCGGCTGCAACCAGCGCTTCGCCGAGCTTGCCGGGGTCGCCACGCCCGAGGACCTCGTGGGCCGCAGCGATGCCGACCTGTGGTGGCACGCGTCGGCCGCGGCGTTCCGCGCCGAGGATCGCACGCTGATCGACGGTACCGCGCCGAGCCTGCACGGCGAGTTGTCACTGTGCATGCCGGACGGCACGCCGAAGTGGTTCGAACTCGTCAAGGTGCCGATGCGCGACGCCGACGGCGACATCATCGGCATCCTCGGCGCCGTCCACGACGTCACCACGCGTAAACAGGCCGAAGACGCCGCGCGACATCTCGCCTGCTTCGACCCGCTGACCAACCTGCCCAATCGCCGCGACTTCACCGCGCGCCTCGAGAGCAGCCTCGCACTGGCGCAGCGGCGCGGGCGCACCGGGGCACTGCTGTTCATCGATCTCGACCAGTTCAAGCAGATCAACGACACCCTGGGCCACTCCGTCGGCGACGCGCTGCTGCAGGCGGTCGCCGGACGCCTGCAGGGCGTGACGCGCCAGGAGGACACCGTCGCCCGGCTCGGTGGCGACGAGTTCGTCGTGCTCCTGCCCGAGGTCGCCGGCGGCCACGACGACTGTGCGCGCCAGGCGCAGCTCGTTGCGGACAAGATCCACGAGACGCTGCGCCAGCCGTTCCAGTTCGACCACCACCAGTTCCACGTCACGCCGACCATCGGCATCTCGCTGTTTCCCGACGGCGACAAGGACGTCGAGGATGTCCTCAAGGAAGCCGACACGGCCATGTACAGCGGCAAGGCAGCGGGCCGCGGCGTGACCCGCTTCTTCCGCCGGGAAATGGAAGAAGCGGCGCAGCGCCGCCTGCGCATCGAGGGCGATCTGCGCAAGGCCATCGTGCGCCAGGAATTCGAGCTGCGCTTCCAGCCGCAGGTCGATGCGACCGGTTTCGTCAGCGGCGCGGAGGTCCTGCTGCGCTGGCAGCACCCCGAGCACGGCGTGATCTCGCCGGGGGACTTCGTGCCCATCGCCGAGGAACGCGGTCTCATCGTCGACATCGGCCGCTGGGTGCTCGACGCCGCTTTCGATCGCTTTCGTGACTGGCTCGAAAGCGGGCGCGCGGACCTCGGCGAACTCGCCATCAACGTCAGCTCACGGCAGTTCCGCGCCGAGGATTTCTACGGCGACGTCGAGCGCCTGCTCGTCGCCCACCGCATACCGCCGCAGCGCGTGGTGTTCGAGATCACCGAAGGCACCGTGGTCGAGGACGTCGAAGCGACCATCGCCATCATGGAGCGCCTGCGGCGGCTCGGCATCCGCTTCGCCATCGACGATTTCGGCACCGGCTACTCGTCGCTGTCCTACCTCAAGCGGCTACCTATCGACCAGCTCAAGATCGACCGCTCCTTCATTGCCGACATCGGGCGCGACAGCAACGACGAAGTGATCTGCCAGACGATCGTCGCGATGAGCCAGCACCTGCGCCTGCAAACCATCGCCGAAGGCGTCGAAACCCCCGAGCAGTACAATTTTCTCGCGCGCCTGCGCTGCAGCGGCTACCAGGGCTACCTGTTCCTGCCGCCGGCGACGGAAACGGAATTCCTTGCCTACTACGACCGCGCCAACCGGCGCTGAGCGCCTCGCGGCCACGGTTCAGGCGGCAAGCCACGCGAGGAGCAGCCGGTTGACGTCGTCCGGGCGATCGAGCGGCAGCCAATGGCCGGCACCCTCGAGGCGCTCGTAGCACCAGGCAGCATCGACGTGAGCCGCGCTGCCCGCCATCTGCGCTTCTTCCAGGTACGGGTCGGCACTGCCCCAGACACCCAGCGTCGGCACGCTCACGCGCGGAAACTCGAGGCGGCGGAACGTCTGCGCCGGGTGTGCATTGGCGCGGTACCAGTTGAGCGCCGCGGTCAGCGCGCCCGGGCGGCCCAGGTCGGCGATCCAACGCTCGCTTTCAGCGTGGTGCCCGGTGAAATCACGCAGCAACGCCCAGTCGTCGGCCATCAGCAGGCGCTCGGCGAGTTCCTCGAACTGGAACAGCAGCATGTACCACGAGCGCGCGCGCTGACCGAGACCGGCACCGTAGAAGCTCTGCGGATGGCCGACCGACAAGGCCGTGAGCGAAGCCACGCGGGGGGCGTGCAGCGCTGCCAGCAACCAGCCTAGTGATGCACCCCAGTCGTGGCACAGCACGTGAACCCGCGCGAGCGCGAGCGCGTCGAGCAGCGCGAGGACGTCGCCGAGCAGGACCTCGACGCGGTAATCGGCGCGCGCCGGCGGCCGCGCGCTGGCGCCGAAACCGCGCAGGTCCGGTGCCACGACGCGGTAACCGGCGTCAGCGAGCACCGGCACCTGGTGCCGCCACAGGGCCGAAGAGTCGGGAAAGCCGTGCAACAGCAGCACGGGCGGCCCGCTGCCGACATCCAGGTAGTGGAAATCGAGTCCGTTCAGGGCGAGGTGCGGCATGGCGTGTCAGGTCTCCGGCGAGCAGGCGCGCCACGATAGCGGTCGGAGGCTCGTGCGGCCAGCGCGCGACGCCACCGGCGGCAGCGAAATGCGCCACAATGGCGCCATCCGGCCGCCCCACCATGTGCCGGTCCGGACCGCCGCCACGAGGACACCGCCATGCCCGACCTGCTCGACCGACTTCACACGCGTGCGCCGATCTGGAGCGCCGGCATGGGCGGCGGTCTCGCCGGCCCCGCCCTGACCGCCGCGGTCTGCGAAGCGGGCGGCTTCGGCGTTCTCGGTTGTGGCGGCGCGCTGCCCCGCGCCGAGGTCACGCGGCTCATCGAGCAGACCCGTGCCCTGACCTCGCGCGCCTTCGGCGCGAACATCATCCTGCCGATGTCGGACGGCAGCGACATCGAAGCCTGTTTCGATGCCCGCGTACCGGTACTGGTGCTGTTCTGGGGCGACGTGCAGCCCTTCGTCGCCGACGCACACCGGCGCGGGATGTACGTCGTCGCGCAGTGCGGCGGCCCGGACGATGCCGTCGCGGCAGCCGATGCCGGCGTCGACGCGGTCATCGTGCAGGGCAGCGAAGCCGGCGGCCACGTGCGTGCGCGCGCGCCGCTGGCCGAGACCGTGACCCAGGCGGTACGGGTGCTCGGGCCGGTGCCGACCATCGCCGCCGGCGGTCTCGCGACCGGCGCCGACATCGCCACCGCCCTCGCCTACGGCGCACGCGGCGTCTCGCTCGGCACGCGCTTCCTCGCCAGCCGCGAGGCCGCGGCGCTCGACGTCTACAAGGAACGCGTCGTCGCTGCCGGCGCCGGGGACACGCTGATGACCGAACTGTTCGATATCGGCTGGCCCGCCGCTCCGCACCGGGTGCTGCGTAACGCCGCGGTCGCAGCCTGGGAGCAGGCGGGCTGCCCCGAACCCGGTGAACGTCCCGGCGAAGGCGAGGAAATCGGTACAATCGGCGCCGGCGAAGAGCGTATCGGCATCCCGCGTTACAGCGTCCTGCCGCCGGTCACGGACTTCGAGGGTGACATCGAGGCCGCCGCGCTCTACGCCGGGGAATCGGTCGCGCGCATCGACGCCATCGACGACGCCGCCGCGATCATGACGACCTTGATGGACGAATTGCGTGCCGCCACCTGAGCGGGGCCGGCCGTACGCCCACGCGAGCAACGTAAACGAAGACGGAAGACGAACATGCGAGTGACCCAGCCCCTGCAGCGCAACCTGCAACAGATACCCAACGAGGTAGCGACCATCGACGGCAACCGGCGACACACCTGGGCCGAGTTCGTCGACCGCGTCGCGCGCCTCGCCGGCGGGCTCCACCAGCTCGGCCTGAAGACCGGCGATCGCGTCGCCGTCATCGGCCTCAATTCCGATCGGCACATGGAAGTGTTCTTCGCCGTGCCCTGGGCCGGCGGCGTCATCGTGCCGACCAACTACCGCTGGTCCGCACCCGAGATCGCGTTCTCACTGAACGACTCGGGCACGCGCGTGCTGTTCATCGACCGCGCGTTCTGGCCGCTCGTCGAAGCGCTCCGTCCGCTCGTCGAGCACCCGCTGACGGTCATCTGCCTGGACGACGCGCTCGCCGGGCGCGACGCCGTGCACGACGAACTGATTGCCGCCAGCGCACCGGCCGACGAACACATCGCCGGCGCCGGCGACCTGGCCGGCATCTTCTATACCGGCGGCACGACCGGACGCTCCAAGGGGGTCATGCTGACGCATGGCAACCACGTCGCCAACACGCTGCAGTTCGCCGCGATGATCGGCCTCTCGCCCGACATCGTGTACCTGCACGGCGCGCCGATGTTCCACATCGCCGACGCCCTGTACATCTACCTCGTCACCCACCTCGGCGCGCGCCACGTGTTCATCCCGCGTTTCGAGCCGGCCGCCTGCGCCCAGGCGATGCAGGACCACGCCGTGACCGACACCATCCTGGTACCGACGATGATCCAGATGCTGCTCGAGCAGCCGGGCTTTGCCGATTACGACCTCAGCAAGCTCGCGCGCCTCTACTACGGTGCGTCGCCGATGCCCGAATCGGTTGCTATCGACTTGATCGGCAAGCTGCCATGGGTCGCCGCCTACCAGCTCTACGGCCAGACGGAAGCCGCGCCGCTACTCACGGCGCTGGACTCCCGCTACCACGTCACCGAAGGCCCGCTGGCCGGCCGCCTGCGCTCCGCCGGCCGCGCGGTACCGGCCGTCGAGCTGCGCATCGTCGACGAAAGCGGCGCCGAAGTGCCGCGCGGCACGGTCGGCGAGATCGTCGCGCGTGGTCCGAACATCATGAAAGGCTACTGGGGCCGCGAGGACCTCAGCGCCGAGACCCTGCGTGGCGGCTGGCTGCACACCGGCGACGCCGCCTACATGGACGACGGCGGCTTCATCTTCATCAGCGACCGCCTCAAGGACATGATCATCTCGGGTGGCGAGAACGTCTACTCGACGGAGGTCGAGAACGCCCTCTACCAGCACGAGGACGTCGCCCAGGTGGCGGTCATCGGCATCCCGGACGAGAAGTGGGGCGAGCGCGTGCACGCGGTCGTCGTGCCACGCGACGGTACGCAGCCCGACCCGGCCGAACTGATGGCCTTCTGCCGCACGCTCATCGCCGACTACAAGTGTCCGCGCTCGGTCAGCTTCCGCGACGAGCCGCTGCCCCTCTCGGGCGCCGGCAAGGTGCTCAAGACCGAGCTGCGCAAGCCGTTCTGGGAAGGCCGCGACCGCCAGGTGAACTGAGCCCGCGGCAGGGCCCGGGCAAGGCGCCCCGGCGCCGGTTGCGCGCCCGGCTTCAGGCCAGCGCGGCGTGGATGTCGCGCAGCAGGGCCGCGGTCGTCTCCCAGTCGATGCAGGCGTCGGTAATCGAAACGCCGTAGCGCAGCTTGCTGACGTCGTCGCCCAAGGCCTGGTTGCCGAACTCGAGGTTGCTCTCGAGCATGATGCCGATCAGCCCGCCCTGCCCGGCCGCCCGCTGCGCGACGACCTCGCGCGCGACGCCGGGCTGGCGCGCGGCGTCCTTCGCCGAATTGCCGTGGCTGCAATCGACCATCACGGCCGGCGGCAGGCCGGCCTTGCCGAGTGCGGCAATGCAGGCCTCGACCGCCGCCGCGTCGTAGTTCGGTTCGCGCCCGCCGCGCAGGATGGCATGGAGATCGGGATTGCCGCGCGTGCGCACCACCGCGGTGCGGCCGTCGGCGTCGATGCCCAGGAAAGCGTGCGGCGAGCGCGCCGCCTGCATCGCCTGCACCGCGACCTGCACGTTGCCGTCGGTGGCGTTCTTGAAGCCGCACGGCGCCGACAGGCCGCTGGCCATTTCGCGGTGCGTCTGCGACTCGGTCGTACGCGCGCCGATGGCATACCAGCTGATGAGGTCGCCGAAATACTGCGGCACGATCGGATCGAGCGCCTCGGTTGCGGCCGGCATACCACTCTCGACCAGTTCGAGCAGGAAACTGCGCGCCAGCGTCAAACCGCTTTCGATGTCGAAGGTGTCGTTCATGTGCGGATCGTTGACGAGGCCCTTCCAACCCACCGTGGTGCGCGGCTTCTCGAAATACACGCGCATCACGAGCAGGACGCGGTCGGCGACCTCGTCGGCCAGCGCGCGCAGGCGGCCGAGGTATTCGCGTGCCGCCACCAGGTCGTGTATCGAGCAGGGCCCGACGACGACCAGGAAGCGCGGATCGCGCCCGGCGATGATCGCCCCGATGTCGCGGCGCGTCGCGTCGATGAAGGCCGCCTGCGCCGTGCCCAGCGGCAGGCGCTCGTGGAGCGTCGCCGGCGGCATCAGCGGCGTCAGCGAGGCGACATTGCGGTTCTCGAGGATGAATGCCTCGAGGGTCAGGTCGTCCTCATCGCTCATGGCCGTGCTCCGCATTTACCCGGTCGAGGAGTTTGCGCATCGCTTCGTTCTCCGCGTTTATCGCTACTTCGTGGCCCCGTCTTCACCCGTAATGATAGCGCGGCGCGCCCGACTCGATCGCCGCAGACAGGGCGTCGCGCGCGGCGTCGCATCCGCGTGCCGCGGCCGCCCACCCCCGACGGGGAGCCGGGGCGGTTCTCGACCGACCTCGCGTCGATGCGGCGGAACGGCGAGAATGCGCCCCGAGGGCGGCAGGATGCTTGATGAAGGTCATTGCCAGTGAGCGCCTGTCGCTCGATGATCCACCCGACATCCGTGCCGGCCCGACGCCGGCGCCGGGCGGGCAGCGCCGACCGCGCGAGCGGCGGCCGCGGCCTGTCGCGCCTGTTGCTCCGCGCGACGGCGAAGCGCGCACTGCGCCATGCCGAACGTCCCCCAGCCACCAACACCGCGAGACCATGAACTACCGCCATATCGAAATCGAACCCGTAACCCCGGCCATCGGCGCGACCGTGCGCGGCGTCGACATCGCCCGCACCCTGTCGGAAGACGTGCTTGACGAGATCCGCCATGCCTACCACGAGCACCTGGTCCTGTTCTTCCGCGAGCAGAAGCTCACGCCCGAGCGCCTCGTCGCCTTCGCGCGCTGCTTCGGCGAAATCGGCTACTACCCCTTCGTCGAAGGCATGGCCGGGCACCCCGAGGTCGTCGAGGTGGTCAAGAAGGAAGACGAGACCATCAACTTCGGCGGCCTCTGGCACACGGACACGAGCTACCTCGAACGCCCGCCGATGGGTTCGGTGCTGCATGCGCTCGAGGTCCCCAGGGTCGGCGGCGACACCCTGTTCGCAAACATGTACCTGGCCTACGAATCGCTCACACCCGGCTTCCGGCAGTTGCTCGAAGGCCTGCGCGGCGTCAACAGCGCCGAGAAACCGGATGCCGCCGTGACGCGCACCCACCGCATGGCCGACAAGCCGCGTGATGCGCAGGACATCGTGACCACCGCGTCCCACCCCATCGTGCGCACGCACCCGGTCACCGGGCGCAAGGCGCTGTACTGCAGCAACGCCCACACCACCCACATCGAGGGCATGAGCGCGGCCGAATCCGCGCCCATCCTGCAGTACCTCTACCGCGTGCAGCAGCGCGAGGAATTCGGCTGCCGCTTCCATTGGGAACCGGGCTCGGTGGCGTTCTGGGACAACCGCTGCGCGCAACACAACGCCCTCAACGACTACCATGGGCATCGACGCGTGATGCACCGGGTCACGCTGGAAGGCGAAGTGCCGGCCTGAACGTCCCGGGCGGCGATACAACGCAAATACGAGGGGAGGAACATCATCATGGCTGACCGCTTCTTCAGCGACGAAGAACTGCGCGAGATGGGCAAGCGCACCGTCGACCGGCTGACCGAGGCCATCGACGCCGGCGACGGCGAGAAAGCGAAGAAGATCGCGAAACGCATGTACAACGAGTTTCTCGGCATGCACGACCTCTACCGCAACTGGATCACGGCGACCCTGAGCGAAGTCGCGCGCCGCTATGGCGACGAGGCGCTCGACGAAGTGATGGTCGAAGGCGTGCGCGCGTGGTGGAAACCGATCGTCGAGAGCCTGCCCAAGGACCCCGAGTCGATGCCGGCGCGCATCAAGATGTTCGCGGCCGGCCTGCAGGGACACCTGCAACCGCTGGAAGTCAGCGAGGACGACGAAAAGGTCGAAATCAAGCTGTGCCCCTGCGGCAGCGGCGGGCGCTTGATCATGGAAGGCAAGTACGAAGGCGAAGATGCCTTCCATACCATCGAAAAGCCGCAGCCGCTCACCTACGGCCGGCCGGACTACCCGGTCTATTGCGCGCACGAGTACGCCATGGAACGCGTCGACATCGAGGAGAACGGCCGCCCTTTCGTCGTCGTCGAACCGGCCGCCAGGCTCGGCCGCGACTACTGCTCGCTGATCGTCTACAAGGATCCCGACAAGATCCCGGCCAGCTACTACGAACGCATCGGCATGAAGAAACCCTGAGCGCGAAGCCAGGGCCGGCCGCTGCCGCACCGTCCGCGCACGGCGCGCTAGAGCTCGACGGCCAGCTCGTGCTCGACGATCTCGGCGAAGCTGTGCAGCACGCGCAGGGTGAGGCCCCAGATGACGTGCTCGCCGTAGCGGATCCCCGGCCACCAGCTCGCGCCGCTGCCGGGCGGGTATTCGAGCTCGGTCGCGGCGGCGCTGTCGAACAGGTGCTCGAGCGGCACCCAGAAGACGCTGGCCACCTCGTGCGGCTGTCGCGCACGGGCCTGGGCGCGGATGAAATCGTCGACGTGGTAGACGAACGGCGAGAGCGTCAGGCCGCCGCGCACGTCCGGGCGTATCGGCAGCGGGCCGACACGGTGATGGGAACCGAGCTCAAGGCCGATTTCTTCGCGCGTCTCGCGCTCGGCGACAGCGTGGGCGTCCTTGTCGTGGATGCCTGCACGACCGCCGGGGAAGGCGACCTGGCCGCTCCAGGGATCACCGGGCCGCTCCGCACGCCGGATGAAGCACACGTCCAGCCCGCTCTCGCCGTCAGCCAGGATCATGGCCACCGCGGCATGGCTGGGCGCAGGTCTGAAGGCAGCGGGGACGTGCTCGCGCGCGCGCAGCGCGGCACGGATTTCGGCGAGGGTCAGCACCGGCTAAGGTTGGCCCGATTGCTGCCATGCGTCAAGCACGCCCAGGCCCACTCTCCATCAATTCGCGAGGAACACGAAACATGCCCTTCCGACACCAGATCCGCGTCCGCTACGGCGAATGCGACCAGCAAGGCGTGGCTTTCAACGCCCACTACATGGCGTGGATGGACGACGCCACCGAAGTCTGGATCCGCGGCCTGGTGCCGGCCGGCGACTACCGCGAGTTCGGCTGGGAATGGATGGTCGTGCGCGCGACCGTCGAGTGGCAATCCTCGGCGCGCAATGCCGACATCCTCGATATCGACGTCGGCATCGTGCGTTACGGTAAGAGCTCGTTCGACTTCGGCTTCCGCGGCAGCGTCGGTGGCCGCGCGGTTTTCACCGGGCGCAGCGTGTGCGTGAGCGTCAAGCCGGTCGAACTCAGCAAGATGGAGACCCCGGCGCGCGTACGCGCCCTGCTCGGCGAGCCGGTCGACTGGGCGGTGCCCGCGTGAGCCGCGCCGGCAGCCGGCGTCACACGATGCGCGAGTTCTTCTCGCCCCAGTAACGATCGCGCAGCAGGCGCTTGTAGAGCTTGCCGGTCGGCAGGCGCGGCAGCTCGTCCTCGAAGTCGACCGAACGCGGGCACTTGATGCGCGAGAGGTGCTCGCGGCAGAACGCGATCAGCTCCTGTTCGAGGTCGCTGCCGGGTGTCTCGCCAGGCATGACCTGCACCACCGCTTTGACCTCTTCGCCGAGATCCTCGTTGGGCACACCGAAGACGGCGGCATCCGCGACCTTGGGGTGGGTAATGAGCAGGTTCTCGCACTCCTGCGGATAGATGTTCACGCCGCCGGAGATGATCATGAAGGTCTTGCGGTCGGTAAGGTAGAGATAGCCGTCCTCGTCGACATAGCCGATATCGTTGACGGTGCTCATCGTGCCGTCGGGCGAGCGTGATTCGGCGGTCTTCTCCGGGTCGTTGTAGTACTCGAACGGCGTCGCCGTCTTGAACCACAAGGTGCCGGGCTGCCCCGTCGGCACCGGCTGCATGGCGTCGTCGAGCACGTGCAACTCGCCGAGCATGACCTTGCCCACGGTGCCGGGATGGGCGAGCCATTCTTCGGCGCTGCAATAGGCGAAGCCGAGACCCTCGGTCGCGCCGTAGTACTCGTGGATGATCGGGCCCCACCAGTCGATCATGGCCTGCTTGACCTGCACCGGGCACGGCGCGGCAGCGTGCACGGTGTATTCCAGCGAGGAGACGTCGTACTTCGTGCGCACGGCGTCGGGCAGCTTGAGCATGCGGCTGAACATTGTCGGCACGAGCTGCGTATGGGTGATGCCGTAACGCTCGACCAGGGCCAGGTACTGCTCGGGGTCGAACTTCTCCATGATGATGCTCGTGCCGCCCTGGCGGATGGTCAGGCTGACTGCCGCGTTCGGCGCCGAGTGGTACAGCGGCGCGGGCGACAGGTAGACCATGCCCTCGCGGTACTGCCACAACTGGGTCAGGAACTGGTAGAGCAGCAGCGGTTCGGACGGCGGCTGGTCCGGCAGCGGCCGCACGATGCCCTTGGGCCTGCCCGTGGTGCCGGAGGAATAGAGCATGGCCGTACCCAGCCACTCGTCGGCGATGGGAGTTGACGGATAGGCCGCGGTGGCCGCCGCGAAATCGGCCACGCGCCCGTCACCGCCGTCGCCGCCATCGACGACGAGCACCTTGACCACCTGGGGACACTGCTCGAGCGCCGCGAGCGCAACCTCGCGCCGCGCGGCCGAGGTGATCAGCACGCGCGAGTCGCTGTCATTGACGATGAACGCGACTTCGTCGGCCGTCAGGTAGGAGTTGATGCACGTGTAGTAGAGGCCGGCGCGGGAACCGGCGCCGCACGCCTCGCAGTAACGCGCGTTGTTTTCCATGAAAATGGCATAGTGATCGCGATGGCCCAGGCCGCAGTCGCGCAGCAGGTGCGCGAGCCGGTTGGTACGCGCCTCGTACTCGCCGTAAGTGACGACCTCGCCCGAGCCCGCCATGATGAAACACGGCTGGTCGGCCTTCTCGAATGCATGCTTGCCGGGATACACGGACCACCTCTCCCCGTCGTGTGGACGTCCAGTATACGAGAGCGGCGGGGCCCGTTGAGCGCGGCGCGCCCGCGGGCGGGATGCCGCGAGCGCAGCCTGCGATCGCGGCGCGGCTTCAGCCGCCGCCCGAACGTCGTACGATGTCGTCGAGCACCGGCATCAGGTAGGTCTTGAACTGGGCCGGGTCCTCGGACATCGGGAAATGCCCCATCCCCTCCATGAGGGTGTACTGCGCCCCCTCGACCGCATCGGCGAGTGCGCGGCTCGCTTCCGGGTAGGCCGACCAGTCGTAGTCGCCGCTGAGCACGTAGAGCATGCACTTCGAGGTATCGATGAGATGCGCGGTCTCGCGGAGGTCATGCTCGGCGCCATAGTAGTTGAGGTCGCCGGAGAAGACCGGCGGCGCGCCCTGGCTGTAGGTCCACACCGTCTCGCGCACGTTCTCCTCGGGCGCGTGGGGCGAGCACAGCGAGAGCATCATCGCCGGCTTGGCATCGTTCGACAGCCGCGGATGGCGCCACCACTGCTTCCACACGCGGTCGAAGTCTCCGCTCCACATCGAAGCCTCGAGGCCGATGCAGGCGCGGAAATGGTCGGCATGGTCGAGGGCGAGATCGCCCGCGAGGTGCCCGCCCATCGAACAGCCTATGAAGACCGGCTGGTCGAGTTCCAGGGCTTCGACGAGGCGCACCCAGAAGGTCATGAACCAGCGCTTGGTGAGCTTGTACTCTTCCTCCCAGTAACGCTTGCCCGCCGGCGGCAGTGACTTGCCATGGTAGGGCAGGTCGACGGCAATGACGCGAAAGCGCGCGGTGATGTCGCGGTCTTCGAGCAGGTGGCGGTACTGGCGCCCGTCGGAGCCCGCGGTGTGCTGGCACACCAGCGGGATGCCGCTGCCGGCCTCCTCGAGGTAGACGCGGTACTCGATACCTTCGACGTCGAGGTAGAGGTAACGGCCGGTGATGTCGGAATAACGTGCCATGCTGCCCTCCCCTCAGGCCGCCGCGGCGAGCGCGCGCACGCTTTCGCCCATCATGGCGTGGATGCGCCGGATCGCGAAGTAGTACGCGTAGGCCGACTCGAGATCGCCGCCCAGCTCGAAATCATGGTGGAACGAGGCCGCGAACCAGTCGTGGAAGAACGGCCGCGGTTTCTCCACCAGCATCTGCAACCAGACCTCGACCGGCCCGCCGATGTTGATGGTGTACGGATCGAAGCCCTGCGTGCCCTGCTGGAAGCTCTCCACGCGGCCATTCTCGATGTGCATGAAGTAGAGGTCGTCGCCGACGACGAAACGCAGGTCGCAGTACCAGTAACGCGCGGTCAGCACGAACTCGGGGTCGCGGTTGAGCCGATCGCGGATGTCATCGACCGGCAGGATCAGAGTCCCAGTCATGTTCTCTCCTCGGCTGCGGGCCGGTGCGCGCCGCACGCGCCGGCCCGTGCGGTTTCAGCCCTTCTGGGCCTGGAAAGCGGCAAGCGCGGTCTGCTGGTCGGCCATCACCCGGGCGCCGGCCTCGCGCGCGTTCGTCGCCTCGAGCGCCGCGGCCAGGCCCGGCACTTCGGCAACGATGTCCCAGCCGTAGACCGCCTGGCACACCGGCACCGCGTAGATGAAGGTATGCGCGGCGACGATGTCGGCGATGGTGAAATCGCCGCAGATGTACGGCTTGAACGTGCCGAGCTGGCGTAGTGCGCGCAGGCCGTTCTCGATCACGGGCTTGGCCTCGGTCACCGCGGTTTCGTTGCGTTTCTCGCCAAAGAAGATCTCGGCGTAGTGACGCCGCGCCGGCAGTTCGACGTAGAGCTCGATGATCTTGGCCACTTCGCGCACCTTGGCGGCGGGAAAGGCATCACCGGGCACCAGCGCGGGGCTCGGCTGAACCGCCTCGAGATAGTCGAGCATGACGCTGGTCTCCGAGAGAAAACCGTAATCGGTCTCCAGGCATGGCACCTTGCCCATCGGGCTCTTCGCCGTGTAGTCGCTCTCCTGGCTCGGCATGGCCTGCACTTCCTCGAAGCTCAAGCCTTTCTCGAGCAGCGCGAACTTGACCATGTTGTAGTAGTTGCTGACTGCAAAACCGTGCAGTTTGCGCATGGGTCGTGACCTCCCTTGGTTTGACGAAATCGGCCTAGCTACGGTCCCAGGCAAGCCGCCTGCCCGTCACGCGTCGCCGCCGCGATCTTGATGCAGGCTTGATCCGGCGTCGGGGGAGCGCAGGTGATCGACCGCGTTGAGGGTGGCGAGCCGCCAGGCGTCCGGCTCGGACC
>JAUIFX010000126.1 GCA_030429865.1 Gammaproteobacteria bacterium
CGAACTCGACGGCGGCGACCCGGGCAATCCCTTCGCCGAGATCGGTTTCGACGGCAGCGGCGGCACGAACGTGCTGATGGGCTCGGTCGGAGCGGACCTGTTCACCATCGACGGTCCCGATATCGTCGACTACACCAACCCGGGCGGCGGCCAGACACGCCTGGTCAACATCGACCGTATCGATTCCACCGTCGGCGGCGGGGCCTTCACCGATGCCGGGGCGGATACTTTCGCGCTCGGCACGAACACGTTCGCCGGTGACCTGGTCGGCGGCGGCGGCAGCGATACCCTCGCCGTGACCAAGGCCGTGACCGTGACGATCGCCACCATCGACGCGAGCGGAATGACCAGCAACGCCGGTCAGAGCAATCTCGCCGCCGGCGGCTTCACCCAGATCGAAAACCTCGACGCCGGGGCCGGTAACGATGTCGTCACCCTCGCGACCGCGCCGGTCGGCAATACCGTCAGCATCAATCTCGACGGTGATTCAGGCAGCGGCGCGCGGGACACGCTGCGCACGAACTTCGCGACGCAGTGGGTCATCCCGGGCGCAGCTGACGGTGCCGGTTTCGTGCGTGCATTCCCCGGCGGATCGGCGGCCAACCAGGCCGCATTCTCGGGCGTCGAGAATCTCACGGCGACGCAGGCCAGTGCCCTGGTCCTGCCGCAGACGCCCGGCAACGCCGCGTCCGTCGCCGGTACCATCACGGCGCCGGCCATCGCGTTGACCGGCGAGCGCAACTTCGTCGGCGCGCTCGGTCTGCGTCTTTCCGGGCCGGTCAATCGCAGCGGCAACCTGTTGCTCGATGCCTCCGGACCCGGAGACATCGTCGTCCCGGCACCGCTCGAGGTGAGCGGCGACCTGGTCGTGGCAACCGCTACCGGCACGGCACGTTTCGGCGCCAGTGTCACCAGCGGCGGCGCCCAGACCTACCGCGGACGCACCGCCCTGCGCGGTGCGTTGACCGGCGGCAGCCTGAGCTTTGACGCCGTCGACATTGCGGCCGACGTCGGCATGACCAGCGCCACCGGCGTGTTCGATTTCAACGGGCCCGTGAGCGGTCCGAGCGATGTCGTGCTGAGCCTCGTGCCGCCGGCGGGTACCGACATGTTCATCGACGCGGTCGATGGTGTCGGCCACGTCAACCACGCGGCGTTCGCCGGTTTTGACGGGACGCTGTCGATAGGCGGCTTGTTCGTCCCGGGCCCGACCAGCGGGGCGCCGCTCGACGGCGTGCTGCTATCGGCCACGGCCGACTATATCCGCGTGTCGCGCGATTTCGCGACTGGCGGCAACCTGGTACTGGTGGGGACCGCGATCGACTTCGTACCGCCGGGCAGCGGCGGCAACCTCGAGGTCACCGCGGGCGGGCCGGGACAGGGCGAGTTCGCCTTCTTCGCCCTCGGCCAGGAGCCGTTCGTGCGCCCCGCCGCGGTGTTCGACGGCCTCGGTGACGGCACCGAACCCGGCAACATCGCCGGCCCCGGGCGGGGCACGGTGACCTTCAACGGCGGCCGTGCCATCCTCGCCGCAACCAACGAGGTCTTGAACACCACCAACATGATCATGAATCTCGCCCGCGGCGAGGTCGCGGTCGCGCAGAGCGACACGGCGGCCGTCCAGCAGGTGACGTTCAACGTGCGTTCTAACGCGACCGAATCGGACATCAGCGTGCCGGACTCGGCGCTCGCCGCCTCGATTGCCGAATTGCTCGGTCTGCCGAATGCGTCCAGCCTGTTCCAGAACGTGCGGGTGTCCTTCCCCAACCCGGCTGCCGTGCTCTCCGTGCTGCAGGCGGTGACGTTCGTCGATGCGTCGCTGTTCGAGGAAGACCTCTCGTTGTTCGGCGTCATCGGCAACGGTATCGCGCTCTCGCTCGACCAGTGCGAGGACGCCGAAGGCTGCGCGCCCGGGGTCACCGAGGCGGAACTGGCGGTGCTCATCGAGACGCTGGAAGCGCGCATCACGCGTCTCGAGGAACTGCTTGCGGCCGGCGCCATGGACGCGGCCGAGGGGCAGCGCCTGCTCGCCGGATATCGCCAGGAGCTCGCCAATTTCCGCGACTACCAGGCCGACCTCCGGGCCTATGTCGAAGCCCGCGAGGCGGAGCAGTTCGGCGACGATTTCGGCGACGAGTTCGAAGAGACGTTCGGCGACGTCATCGAGGCCGAGGAAACACTCGAGCCGCTCGAGCCGCTCGAGCCGGGCGAGGAAGCGGAGGCCGACGAGCCGGCCGAACTACTCGAAGAAGCGGATTTCGCGCCGCTCGAAGCGCCCGCTACGGAGACGCTGCCGTCCGATCTCGAGGAGGCGGTGGAGGAGTTCGAAGCGCTGCCCGCCGAGCCGGAACCCGCATCGCCCGCCGACGGCGAGCCCCTGTTCGAGGATCTCGACGACGAGTTCGGCGGCTTCGAGGAACTCGAAGAGGAACTCGAGGGCCTCGAGCTGAACGACATCGGGCACGACGGCGCGGCTGGCATGCTCGCCGCCAGCGTGCGCATCGGCGCCGACGGTGCCGTCGAGTGGTCCGGCGACATCGTGCTGCCGACGCTGCACCGGCGTTTCTGAGAACTGGTCAGCGCTGCGACGCGTCGGACGCTCGCCACGGCCGCGAGATTCCGGCATGATGCGCCCGAGGCTTGCGCGGTTGCCTGGCATGATCGGGCCCGCCGCCGGGGCGCCGCCCATGGCCAGCGGGGGGCGCTGCGGGGCCGAACGGGACTAGGAGCTTGCGCGTGGCGATATCAACAGCAACCTATCGCATCAGCGGCAGCGGCGAAGCGCGCCGCACGGCGCCGCTCGCCCCGCCACGGGTACGCGCGGCGACGGGCGTGCGCCCGGCAGCGGGCCATGTCCGTGATGGCGCCGAGCAGGCCTGGAAGTGGCGTGACGCGCGGCACCAGTCGCTGCGCGTACCGGCACTCGCGCTGACGCGCATGATCGAGCACATGGGTGGCGCCGAGACGTCATTCCCGCGCGGCGCCTACGTCAACCTGAGCGTCTGAGCCGCGCGTCCGCCCACCACGCGGCAGCCGACGCGCGCGCCCGGCCGGCTTACTGCTGGCGCGCCGTGCTCTTGGGCACGTTGCCGTACTGCTTGATGAACTCGCGCGCGAGTTTCTCCGCCTCCACGCGCTCGCTGGCCGAGAGTGCCCCCAGCGCGCGTTCCTGCCCCTCGTTGCCCTTCGGGTTGCCGAGGTGCGCGGCGACACTGTACCAGCCGTAGGCGTACTCCCTGTCGGCCGGCACGCCCTCGCCGTTCTCGTACATCTCGCCGAGACGCACCTGCGCGTCGGCAACCCCTTTCTCGGCAGCCTTGCGATACCAGCCGGCCGCCGTCTCGTGGCTCTGCTCGACGCCCTGCCCGGCCGCGTACATGCGCCCGAGGAAGTACTGGGCGAAGGCGTGGTCCGAAGTCTCGGCAAGCGGCACGAAGGTCTGCAGCGCCTGCTCGTACTTGCCCATCATCAGCGCCACCACGCCGTCGTTGAAATCCGCCCGCGCGGTACCGGTGAGGAGGGCGAGAAGCAGGAGCAGCGGGGCGGATCTACGCATGTCTGGTCGGGACCTCGGGTCGCGGCGGGTGAAGTGCACGGGAGATTTGGACGGCGGGAGTGTACCCGAGTTCCCGCCGGCCGCCCAAGGTCGGAGGTGTTAGAATCGCGCTCCCCTTGACCGTATCGACGACCCATGTCCGCGAAAACCCTCTACGACAAGCTCTGGGATCAGCACCTGGTGCGCAGCTTCGACGACGGCAGCGCGCTGATCTACATCGACCGCCACATCGCGCACGAAGTGACCTCGCCGCAGGCCTTCGAAGGACTCGAGCTGGCCGGCCGCAAGCCCTGGCGTGTGGCGGCGACGAAGGCCGTGTCCGACCACAACGTGCCGACGGTGGACGTCACCAACATTACCGACCCCGTCGCGCGCGTGCAGCTCGAGACCCTCACGCGCAACTGCCAGCGCTACGGCATCACGCATTACGACATCGGAGACCTGCGCCAGGGCATCGTGCATGTCACCGGGCCCGAGCAGGGCTGGAGCTTGCCCGGAATGACGATCGTGTGCGGCGACTCGCACACCGCGACCAACGGGGCATTGGCCGCGCTCGCGTTCGGCATCGGCACCTCGGAGATCGAGCACGTGCTTGCCACCCAGTGCCTGGTGCTGCGCAAGGCCAAGAACATGCGTATCACGGTCAACGGCACGCTGCCCACCGGGGTCACCGCGAAGGACCTCATCCTGCACGTCATCGGCGCCATCGGCACGGCCGGCGCCACCGGGCACACCATGGAATATGCCGGCGAGGCGATCCGTGCGCTCAGCATGGAAGGCCGCATGACCGTGTGCAACATGTCGATCGAGGCGGGCGGCCGCGCCGGCCTGGTCGCCTTCGACGACGTCACCCGCGACTACGTGCAGGGCCGACCGCTGGCGCCGCGGGGCGAGGACTGGGAACGCGCGCTCTCGGCCTGGCGCGAGCTGCACTCCGACGACGGTGCGCGTTTCGATACCGAGCACGTGTTCGAGGCCGGTGATATCCAACCGCAGGTGTCGTGGGGAACGTCGCCGGAAATGGTCGTGCCGGTGGGGGCAAGCGTGCCCGATCCGCGCGGCATCGAGGACGAGACGCGCCGCGTCGGACTGATGAACGCGCTCGCCTACATGGATCTCGAGCCGGGCACGGCAATGACCGACATCCCGGTCGACAAGGTCTTCATCGGTTCGTGTACCAACTCGCGCATCGAAGACCTGCGCGAGGCCGCGGCGGTGATCAAGGGGCGGCACAAGGCGGCCGGCGTCAAGGCCGTGCTGGTGGTGCCGGGGTCCGGGCTGGTCAAGCAGCAGGCCGAGGCCGAAGGGCTGGACGAGATCTTTCGCGCCGCCGGTTTCGAGTGGCGCGAACCGGGCTGCTCGATGTGCCTGGGCATGAACCCGGACCAGCTCGAACCGGGCGAGCGCTGCGCGAGCACCTCCAACCGTAATTTCGAAGGACGCCAGGGCCGCGGTGGGCGCACCCACCTGGTCAGCCCGGCGATGGCGGCGGCGGCCGCCATCGCCGGTCACTTTGTCGACGTCCGGGAGTTCTGATGCCAATGCAAGCCTTTACCCGCATGACCGGCCTGGTGGTGCCGATCGATCGCCCCAACGTCGATACCGATGCCATCATCCCCAAGCAGTTCCTGAAGTCGATCAAGCGCAGCGGCTTCGGCCCCAACCTGTTCGACGAATGGCGCTACCTCGACAAGGGCGAGCCCGACCAGGATTGCAGCAAGCGCCCGCTAAACCCGGACTTCGTGCTCAACCAGGCGCGCTACCAGGGTGCGAGCGTGCTGCTCGGGCGCGACAACTTCGGCTGCGGCTCCTCGCGCGAACACGCGCCGTGGGCCTTGTTCGATTTCGGCATCCGGGCCCTCATAGCACCGAGTTTTGCCGATATCTTCTATGGCAACGCGTGCAAGAACGGCCTGCTGCCGATCACGTTGCCCGAGGACGTCGTCGATCGCCTGTTCGACGAGGTCGCGGCGAACCCGGGATACGCGCTGACCATCGATCTCGAGGTGCAGACCGTGACGACACCGTCCGGCGAGACGTTCACCTTCGATTTCAGCGCGGGGCTCAAGGATCGTCTCCTCAACGGCCTCGATGACATCGGCGTCACCCTGCAGTACGCCGACGACATCCGCACCTACGAAGCACGCCGCCGCAGCGAGGCGCCCTGGTTGTTCGCCTGAGCCCGGGCGCTCCGGGACAGCTTGCCCGGCCGCTGCGCGGCCTGGCAGCCGCCGCGACGCCTGGCCTCGACGGTATGTCGGCGCAGCGGCGAACCCGGGTCGCGAGCCGGCGCGGCGACCCGGAACGGCCGCTCAGGGCGAGCCCATACCCTCGGCTTGCGAGCGCAGCTTGAACTTCTGGATCTTGCCGGTCGCGGTCTTCGGCAGATCGGTGAAGACGATGGTCTTCGGCGCCTTGAAGTGGGCGAGCTTGCTCCGGCAGTAAGCGATGATGTCCTCGGCGCTGGCGCTCTTGCCGGGCTTGAGCGTGACGAAGGCGCACGGCGTCTCGCCCCACTTGTCGTCCGGACGCGCGACGACCGCGGCCTCGAGGATGTCGGGATGCTTGTAGAGCGTTTCCTCGACCTCGATGGAGGAGATGTTCTCACCGCCGGAGATGATGATGTCCTTGGAACGGTCCTTGATCTGGAGGTAACCGTCAGGGTGCATCACGGCGAGGTCGCCCGAATGGAAATAGCCGTCGGCCAATGATTCCTCGGTAGCCTTCTTGTTCTTCAGGTAGCCGCGCATGACCACGTTGCCCTTGAACATGATCTCGCCGAGCGTTTCGCCGTCACGCGGCACGGGTGTCATCGTCTCCGGGTCCATCACCTCGAGGTCTTCGAGCACCTGGTAGCGCACGCCCTGGCGGATCAGGGTCTCGGCGTACTCGTCTTCGTCGAGATCGGCCCACCAGTCCTGCGGCGCGTTGAAGGTGGCCGGTCCGTAGACCTCGGTCAGGCCGTAGGTGTGGGTGATGTGGAAACCGGCTTTCTCCGTTGCCTTGAGGACCGCGGCGGGCGGCGCCGCGCCGGCGGTCATCACTTCGACCGTGTGCGGCAACGGCTTCTTTTCCTCCTCGGCGGCGTTGACGATGAAGTTCAGCACGATCGGCGCGCCACAGAAATGCGTCACGCCGTGCTCGTCGATGGCGTCGTAGATGTTCTTCGCCGCGATGCGGCGCAGGCACACGTTGGTGCCGGCGAGCGCGGCGATGGCCCACGGGAAGGTCCAGCCGCAGCAGTGGAACATCGGCAGTGTCCACAGGTAGACCGGGTGATGGGTCATGTTCCAGGCCATGCTGCAGCCGATCGCATTGAGATAGGCGCCGCGGTGATGGTAGACGACGCCCTTGGGGTTGCCGGTCGTGCCCGACGTGTAGCACAGCGCCATGGCCTGCCATTCGTCGTCCGGCAACTCCCAGGGTGCCTCGGCATCGCCCTCGGCGAGGAACGCCTCGTATTCGAGCTCGCCGATGCGGTCGTGACAGGGCGCGTCGTCATCGGCGATGTCGATGACCAACGGCTTGACCTTGCACTTGGCGAGCGCCTCGCGCACCGTCGGCGCGAACTCGGTATCGGTCATGACGACCTTGGCCTCGCCGTGATCGAGGATGAACGCGATGGCGTCGGCGTCGAGGCGGATGTTGATCGGGTTGATGACCGCGCCCGCGGCGGGAATGCCGAACAGGCCTTCGTAGAAGGCCGGGATGTTCGTCGCGATCACCGCGACCGTGTCGCCCTTGCCGTAGCCACGCCGCTTGAGCGCGGAGGCGAGCTGGCGGCAGCGGGCGAAGGTCTCCTTCCAGGTGAAGCGGCGCTTGCCGTGCACGACTGCGAGTCGGTCCGGGTAGACGGCGGCAGAGCGCGACAGCCAGCTCAGCGGCGTCAGCGGGACAAAATTGGCCGGAACCTGATCGAGATCGAGCTCGTAAGGGTTCGACGTGCGGTCGTTCATGCGTGGCTACTCCCCAAGCGTTGCGGTATTCGTGGACGTTTGCGAAAGGTGTTCAGCGGTCCTGCCAGGTCGGTTTGCGCTTCTCGATGAAGGCGTCGATGCCTTCCTGGCCATCTGCGCTGAGCAGGTTGCAGACGAGATCCTCCGACGCCCCCCGGTAGGCGCCGTCGAGACCCTGGTTGACCTGGCGGTAGAAGGACGCCTTGCCGAGGCGCACCGCGAACTGCGACTTGTCGGCGATACGCGTGGCCAGTGCCCGCGTCTCTGCGGCCAGTGCTTCGTCGGCGACGACGTGGTTGACGAGGCCGATCTCGGCGGCGCGTGCGGCGTCGATGAAATCGCCGGTCAGCAGCATCTCCAGCGCGTGCTTGCGCGGTACCACCCGGCTCAGCGCCACCGCCGGGGTCGCGCAGTACAGGCCGTTCTGGATGCCGTTGGTGGCGAAGCGTGCGCTGGCTGCGGCGACGGCGAGGTCGCAGCTCGCGACGAGCTGGCAGCCGGCGGCGGTGGCAATGCCCTGAACCTGCGCGATGACCGGCTGCGGCAGCGCGACGATGGCCTGCATCATCTTCGAGCAATCGGCGAGCAGGCGGCGGTAGAAGGCCTCGTCCCGGTTGGCGTTCATTTCCTTGAGATCGTGGCCGGTCGAGAACGCCTTGCCGGTGGATGCGAGGATGACGACGCGGGCGTCGTCGCGCGCGGCGAGAGCGGCGAGGTGTTCGCCGAGTGCGGCAATCACTTCGCTGGTCAGCGTGTTGAAGCGCTGCGGGCGGTGCAGCGTGAGCGTGGCGATGCCATCGGCGAGCTCGCAGGTGACGTCGTCAGCGCTCGTGGCGGCGGCTTGGGGCTCGCTCATGATGCGTCTCCGGTAAATCGGCTGGGACGTTATTGTCGGGGTGCGATCGCGCCCGCGCAAGTCGATGCCCGGTGCGGTGCGGCGAGTTCGAGCGCAAGTTCCGGGCTGTCGTCGAGCGCCTGGCGAGCGAGGATGCGAGCGTCGACGAATTGGTCGAGACACGCTGGAGGAGTAGCATGAGCACCATGATGGAAACGCCCGCCGCGACCGTGCGCGAGGATGTCGATGCCGGCGATCCGGCCGCCTGCTGGGCGGCCGTGCGCGTTCGCGACGCGGCGGCCGACGGCCGGTTCGTGTACGCCGTGCGCACGACCGGGGTCTACTGCCGGCCAAGCTGTCCGGCGCGTCTGCCGCGGCGCGAGAACGTCAGCTTCTTCGCTTCTGCGGCAGCGGCCGAAGCGGCCGGCTTCCGCGCCTGCAAGCGCTGCCACCCGGCAGGGCCCGGCCCGGCGGCGCGCGATGCCGCGCTGGTCGAACGGGCCTGTGCCGGGATCGCGGACGCCGAGACGCCGCCCGCGCTGGCCGAGCTGGCAGCGCAGGCGGGACTGAGCCCGTGGCACTTCCACCGCGTGTTCAAGCGGGTCACCGGGCTCACCCCGCGCGCGTACGCGAGTGCGTGTCGCAAGGCGCGCATGCGCGAGGAACTGGCCCGCGGGCAGCGGGTGACCGACGCCATCTACCAGGCGGGCTTCAATTCCAACGGCCGCTTCTATGCCGCGACCGGCGGTGCGCTCGGTATGACGCCGAGCGCGTTCCGCCAGGGGGGCGCCGGCGAGCGCATCCGTTTCGCGGTCGGCGAGTGCAGTCTCGGCGCGATACTCGTCGCGGCCAGCGCGCGCGGACTGTGCGCGATCAGTCTCGGCGACGATCCGCAGGTGCTCGTGCACGCACTCGAGGACGGTTTCCGCCGCGCCGAGCTGATCGGCGGCGACGCCGGCTTCGAGGCGCTCGTCGCGCGGGTCGTCGCCTTCGTCGACGACCCGCGCATCGGGCTCGACCTGCCGCTGGACATTCGCGGCACGGCCTTCCAGGAGCGCGTGTGGCAGGCCTTGTCGGCGCTGCCGGCCGGGAGCACGGCGAGTTACGCCGACATCGCGGCCGCCATCGGTCAGCCGTCGGCGGTGCGCGCGGTGGCACGGGCCTGCGCGGCGAATCGCCTGGCGGTAGCGATCCCCTGCCACCGTGTCGTGCGCGCCGATGGCTCCGTGTCTGGCTATCGCTGGGGCGTCGAGCGCAAGCGCGCACTGCTCGAGCGCGAGGCGCGCACGTGAACGCCGCCGCCGCCGGGCTGCCCGCCGAGGTGGTAGTACCGACCGCCGACAGGCTGCTCGCGGCATTCGATGCGGACGGCTACGTCCGCGTGCCCCGGCTGCTGAGCGCCGCGCAGTGTGCCGCCCTGGCCGGCGTGTTCGAGGAGGCCGCGGCGTTTCGCAGTCACGTGCACATGGCGCGCCACAACTTCGGTCGCGGCGAGTACAAGTATTTCGCCACGCCGCTGCCGCCGCTCGTCGCCGGGCTGCGCGCGGCCTTCTACCCGGCGCTCGCCGCCGTCGCCAACGATTGGCAGGTGCGCCTGGGGCTGGCGCCGTCGTATCCCGCGCGCCTCGCCGACTACCTCGCGCGCTGCCATGCCGCCGGGCAGCGGCGGCCCACCCCCCTGCTGCTGCGCTACCGCGCGGGTGACTACAACTGCCTGCACCAGGACCGCTACGGCGAGGAAGTCTTTCCGCTCCAGCTCACGGTCCTGCTGTCCGTCCCGGGGCGCGATTTCGACGGCGGCGAATTCGTCCTGACCGAACAGCGTCCACGCCTGCAGTCGCGGGTCGCGGTGGTGCCGCTGGCGCAGGGTGACGCGGTCGTGTTCGCGGTCAGCGCGCGGCCGGTCGCCGGGCGGCGCGGTCACCACCGGCTCAACACCCGGCACGGGGTCAGCCGCCTGCACCGTGGCGAGCGCTACGCGCTCGGCGTCATTTTTCACGACGCGCAGTGAGCGAATCGCCCCCGGCGCGCGGGTTCGTCGACTATCGCGACGCCGCGTCGCGACCCGAGCAGCTGCCGCGCCGCGTCGCGGTGACGTGTTGACTGAAGGTCATGTTCTTACCGCCCATCTTGATCGTGAGCGTACCGCGCAGCGCCGCCCGCTCGGCGGAGAGTGTCGCGCTGCCGCTGGCCACGCGTTCGCTCGCACAGGCCAGGTGATAACGGCCCGCGCCGCTGGCGCCGAGGCTGCAGCCGCGCAGTGCCGGCTGGCGCAGTACCGGGAAGAGCTCGCCCGGCGAGCCGCGCAGGCAGCGCGTCTCGCGATCGCTGATGCGGCGCATCTCGTCGAGATGCGGCATCACCGTCTGCCAGACGATCTCGTACTGGCCGGCTGGGAAGGCGTTCTCGGCAGCCGCCGGTGCGCCGGGCGCGAAGGCGGCCAGGGCCGTCAGTGCGAGGCAGGTTCGGCGGGCGGGGATCGATGGCATGGGCCGGCTCCGGGTGTGTCGTGCCAGCCTGCCGCGTGCCGGCGCGTCCGACACCCCGTTGCTTGCCTTGATAGCCGTGGCCGTCGTCGGCGCAATGACCGCGATCAGTCGGCGAGCTGCTGGATGCCGTCGAGATGCCAGGTCGGTTGGCGGCTCTCGCGCGCGCGGGTGAAGTGCCACACTTCGCGAACCTGGTGCGGCCGCTGGCCCGCTTCCTCGCGGATCAGTGCGTCGAACAGCACGGTCGCTTCGAGCATGCTGCCGAGATCCTGCACTTCGAGCAGCTCGGCCTCGACCTTGAGCACGTCGGTGCGGTTGCCCGGCGCGATGTCGTCGAGGCGCCGCGTGACTTCGGCATACATCGTCGCGGTCGTCAGCGCGCGCAGGGTGTCGTGGTCCTGGGCGTCCCAGGCCTGCTGCAGATCGCCGAACGCGCGGCGCGCGCCGGCGAGGAAAGCCGCGCTGTCGAAGTCGTCCGGGAGAGCCACGGCCGCCGGGGCCTCGTCGGTATCGTGCTCAGCGTCGGCGGCAGCCGGTGCGCTGCCGCGGAACCAGTTCGAGCTGTCGAAGCCCGTGCCGGTGGTGCCCGTGGCGGACCGGGCGTCGGCGTCGAAAGTACCGCGACTGGCGCCGGCCGGCTGCGGCGCGGCCCGCGCGCCACGGGCGGCGAGCAGCTTGAAGAGCATGAAGGCAATCGCGCCGAAGACCAGGATATCGAGGAAATTGAGGTTCTCGAAAGCGCCGCCGAAGAACAAGGCGCCGAGCAGGCCGCCGATGGCGAGGCCGCCGAGCATGCCCATCAGGCCGCCACGTTGCGCGAATCCCTGTCGCGCCGCCTGGTTCTGCTGCGCCGCCTGTTGTTGACGTGGCGACCGTGCGGGCTTCGCCGCCGAGCGTTTGAACGGTGTGCCGAAGGCGGACTTGCCGCCGAACGAACCGCCGCCGCCAAAGCGCTTGGCGTGGGCCTCCGGGGTGGCGGCAAGCAGGCACAGCAGCGCGAGGGAGAGGGTAAAGAGCAGGGCGGGGGATCGTTTCATGGTCGGGCGTCGTCGTCGAAATCGGGCTTCACAGTCTACCGCGCGCCTGTGCGCGACGCGATGCCGCGTGGGGCCGGTAGCGGCGGGCGGGCGCGGCTGAACGCGGGGCCGCGCGGGGCTCAGTGCAGCGCGTTCGAATCGTGGTTCACAGGTGGTACGCGGGTCCCGGGCGCGGTCTGCCGGCGGGCTTCGAGCCAGCGTTCGAGGTCTGACAGCGACAGCGGCGGCGCAAGTAGAAAGCCCTGCACCGTGTGACACTCGAGTCGGCGTAGAAGCTCGAGTTGGGCCGGGGTTTCGACGCCCTCGGCAATCACGCCGAGCTGCATGCCCTGGGCCATCGTGAGGACCGCGCGTACGAGCGGCAGATCGGCCTCGAGATCGGCCACGAACGAGCGGTCGATCTTGATGCGATCGACGGGCAGCGTCTTGAGATTCGCCAGCGAGGCGTAGCCTGTCCCGAAGTCGTCGAGCGCGATCCGAACGCCCAGAGCGCGCACCGCCGCGAGGCGTTCTCCCGCGCGCAACCGGTCGTGGAGCACGGCGCTCTCGGTGATTTCGAGCGTGATGTCCTGTGCCGCCACGCCGCTCGCAGCCAGTGCGCTGGTCGTCGTCGCGACGAACGAATCCGCGGCGAGCTGCCGCGCGGAGACGTTGATCGCGACCGGCAGTGGCCGGCCCGCCGCGCGCCACGTCCGCGCCTGGCGGCACGCGTTTTCCAGCACCCAGGCGCCGAGCGGCTGGATCAGTGCCGATTCCTCGCTCACCGGCACGAACTCGCCCGGCAGGATCAGTCCGCGCGTGGGATGCCGCCAGCGCAGCAGCGCCTCGACGCCGCTGACCTGGCCGGTGCCGAGGTCGATCTGCGGCTGGTAGTACAGTTCGAGTTCGTCGCCGCGCAGCGCCTTGCGCAGGGCGCCTTCGAGTTCCAGCCTGTGCTGCGCCTGCGTATCGAAAGCCTTGTCGTAGAAGCCGATCGTATTGTGGCGGCGCTGCTTGCTGCGATGCAGGGCCACGTCGGCATGGCGTAACAGCGTCTCGATGTCGCCGGCGTCGTCCGGGTAGAGGCTGATGCCGACGCTCGCGGTGAGATGGATCTCCTGGTCCTGGACCAGGTAGGGCTCGGCGTTGACGCCGAGGAATTTGTGCGCGAGCTGAGCCGCGAGTTCGGGGCTGGCGAGTCCGGCGGCCATGATCGCGAACTGGTCGCCGTCCCAGCGTGCGATCGTGTCGCCGGCGCGGCCGACGGCGTCGAGGCGCAGGGCCAGCTGGCGCAGCAGCTCGTCGCCGCCGGCGTGGCCGATGCTGCCGTTGACGTGCTTGAAGCCGTCGATGTCGACGAACATCACCGCGATGATGCCACCGTGGCGGCTCGCCCCGGCGATGGCCTGGGCGAGGCGGTCGGCGAGCAGCTCCCGGTTGGGCAGCTCGGTGAGCGCATCGTGCGTCGCCTGGTGGCTGATCTGGCGGCTCAGCGTCTGCGTCTCGGTGAGATCGTGGAGCGCGATCACCGCGCCGGGAGATACGCCGCCGATGGGATCGATGGGGCTCGCGGTGATGCGCACGAGCAGCGGGTCGCCGAGGCGCCGCGTGAGGGCCGCGTGCGACGGCGAACGGACCGCGCGGTTCTCTTGCAGGGCCTGCGTGATGGCGGCCGCGAGCTTGTCGCGTTCGAACTGCTGGGGTGACCAGAACACGCTCGAAATGTGGCGCCCGATCGCCTCGCGCTGCGGGTGTTCGCTGAGGCGTTCGGCGACCGGGTTCATGTAGGAGATAACGCCGTTGCGGTCCGTCGTCACGACGGCATCGCCGATCGCGTTGAGCGTGGCGCGCGCGATCTCGCGCTCGGCACGCAGGGTGCGCGCGGTGGCCTCGATACGCCACCAGCTCCACAGCGGGTAGCTCGCCAGCAGCGCGAGCAGCGCCGGGGCCGGCGCGATCCACACGTTGCCCAGTGCGAGCAGGGCGACCGGCACGGTCAATGTCACGAGCAACAGGGCCGCCCCGGTGAACATGCCCTGGCGCGGCTCGAGGCGGGGGTAGCACAGCGCCGGTAGCAGCGCGACGAGAGCCAGCAGCAACGCGTGTGGTCCTCCGTGGACCGTGCGGATCCAGTTCCCGTGGCGCAGGTTGGCGAGCACGTTGGCCTGAAACTCCACCCCGGCCATGGGCTGTGCAGTGCCCGAGACGGGCGTCGCCAGGGTGTGGCCGAGGCCCGCGGCGGTCATGCCGACGAGCACGAACTTGCCGGCCAGGCCGGCGATCAGCGGGGTGTCGTAGAGTGCGTCGGCGTAGGAGATCCGCCGGACGTGGCCGGGCGGCCCGTCGAAGCCGATGTCGAGACGATAGTCGCGCAGCCACATGCCGGGCTGCGTGGTGGTGCCCTCGGGGTGGCGCGTGCCGGGCAGGGACTGCCACGCCGCGGCGTTGTGGTGCTCCAGCATGGCCAGGGCAAAGCTCGGCCATACCGGCGAGCCGAGGCCACCCTTCAAGTAGACGCTGCGTGCGATCGAATCGTCGTCGAGCTCGACGTCGACGTGCCCGAGCTTGACCGCGGCATTGGCCAGCGGCGGGATCGGCATGACCTCGCGCAGGCTGCCGGCGCCGCTGCTTTC
>JAUIFX010000127.1 GCA_030429865.1 Gammaproteobacteria bacterium
GTCGCCGGCCAGCGCGCCGCGCGCTGCATCCACGGCGGCGGCACCTTCGTCATCCCGCTGCTGCAGAGCTACGCCTACATGTCGCTCGAGCCGATGACCATCGACATCGAACTGAGCAAGGCGCTGTCGAAGAAGAACATCCGCGTCAACGTACCGTCGACGTTCACCATCGGCATCTCGACCGTGCCCGAGATCATGAACAACGCCGCCGAGCGCCTGCTCGGCCTCGACGAGCACCAGGTCTCGGGCCAGGCGCGCGACATCATCCTCGGCCAGATGCGCCTCGTCATCGCGACCCTGTCGATCGAGGAAATCAACCAGGACCGCGAAAAATTCCTCGACCTGGTCAACAAGAACGTCAATTTCGAGCTCAACAAGATCGGGCTCGAGATGATCAACGTGAACATCCGCGACATCACCGACGAGTCCGGCTACATCGAGGCGCTCGGCCAGCGCGCCGCGAGCGAGGCGGTCAACACGGCGCGCGTCGAGGTCGCCCACGCCGATCGCCAGGGAGCGATCGGCTCGGCCACCGCCAAGCGCGAGATGGACGTCGAAGTGGCGGAGCAGGAAGCGCAGTCGGTCACCGGCATCAAGACCGCCGAGCGCGACCAGCGTATCAGTGTCGCCGAACTCGAGGCCGCGGGCGTCGCCGGCGAAGCCGAATCGTTGCGCAAGCAGGAAGTCGCCGTCGCCGAGCAGAGCGCCCTGACCGCGGTCGGGCGGACCAAGGCCGACGCCCACCAGCGCGTGGAGAGCGCCGAGTACGAGGCCGCGGCGGTCAAGGGCGAGAACGAATCGCGCGCGAAGATCGCCGACTACAACGCCGGCCTCTCGCAGCGCGAGGCCGAGGCCAAGCGCCGCGGCGAGGTCGCGCTGGCCGAGGCCGCGCGCGACGTCCTGCGGGCGCAGAAGGAAGAAGAGATCGCGCGGCTGGAGAAGATCCAGATCGCGCAGCAGACCGTCGAGCGGCAGAAAATCGAAATCGAGGCCGATGCCGAGGCCGAACGCCTGCGCCGCATCGCCGCCGGCGAAGCCGACGCCACGCTCGCGCGCTACCAGGCCGAAGCCGACGGCATCCGCAAGGTCCTCGAAGCGAAGGCGAGCGGCTACGAGCACTTGATGAAGGTCTGCGGCGAACGCACCGACCTGGTCCCCGCACTGCTGCTCATCGAGCAGCTGCCCGGGCTGGTCGCCGAACAGGTCAAGGCCATCCAGAACCTCAAGATCGACAAGATCACGGTGTGGGATTCGGGCAATCCCGCGGGCGGCGGCGCGAGCACCGCCGGCTTCCTCAAGGGCCTGATCGGATCGCTGCCGCCGGTGCACGAACTCGCCCGCCAGGCCGGCATCGAGCTGCCGGAAGTGCTCGGCGAAGTGGCCGACACGCGCCACGCCGAGGCCAGCGAGGCGCCGCCGAAACCCGCTGGCCGCGCCACGTCCGATACCGGCGCGGGGACCGCGCCGACGGCGTGAGCAGCGCGCGGCGGCGGGCCGCGCGCGGGGCATGGGGCATTTCGCTAAAGGAACCGGGCGGGCGGACGCTAACCCTTCCTGAACGGTACTGTCTTACCCTCCCTGGTCCGTTCCTTGTCGACGGGCCGGCGTGCTAGCGCCGGCCCGTTTTTTTTCGCCGCGGGCGGCTATTTCGCGGCGCCGCCCCCGGCCGGCTCCATGTGCTCGGCACGCTGGAAACCGCGCGGCAGCTTGAGGCCGCGCCGCGCGCGCTCGCCGATGTAGTGCTCCTGGTCGCTCTCCTTGAGCGTGATGTGGCGATTGCCGGCATACACGCGCAGGTCGTCGGTCGGCCCGAGCACGGTGAAGGCCTGCATGATTTCGTCGCGCGCCTTGAGCTTCGCCGACGGGATCTGCAGGAGTTTCTGCCCCTTGCCGCGCGCCAGTACCGGCAGCTCGGCGACCGGGAAGATCAGCAGGTGGCCGGTGCTCGAGACGCAGGCAACCCAGTCTTCCTGCGGATCGTTGACCGGCAGCGGCGGCAGGATGCGCGCGCCGGCCGGCAACGACAGTACGAGTTTGCCGGAGCGGTTCTTCGTCGTCAGCTCGCCGATCGCGGCGACGAAACCGTAGCCGTGATCGCTGGCCAGCAGCACGTGCGAACTCGCCCCCTGCATGACGACGCCGGCGAAGGTCGCGCCGTCCGGCGGCGACAGGCGCCCGGCGAGCGGCTCGCCGAGGCCGCGCGCGGACGGCAGGGTGTGCGCGGGCACGGTGTAGGCGCGCCCGGTCGAGTCGAAGAACAAGGCGTTCTGGTTGCTGCGGCCGCGCGCCGCGGCCTGGTAGGCGTCGCCGCTCCTGAAGCTGAGTTCGCGTGGATTGACTTCATGCCCCTTGGCCGCTCGCACCCAGCCCTTCGACGACAAAACCACGGTGACCGGTTCGGACGGTACCAGCTCGGTCTCCGAGAGGGCCTGCGCGGAGGCGCGCTCGACCAGGGCGCAGCGCCGCTCGTCGCCGAAACGTTCCATGTCGGTCCGGATTTCGTCGCGCACCAGGGTGCGCAGGCGGCGCCGCGACCCGAGCGTCTGCTCGAGCTTCTTGCGCTCGGCCTCGAGCTCGTCCTGCTCACCACGGATGCGCATCTCTTCGAGACGCGCGAGATGGCGCAGGCGCAGGTCGAGGATGGCGTCGGCCTGCACCTCGGTGATGCCGAAGCGCGCCATCAGCACGGGGCGCGGCTTGTCTTCGGTGCGGATGATGCGGATGACCTCGTCGATGTTGAGGAACGCGACGAGGTAGCCTTCGAGCACGTGCAGCCTGGCGAGCACTTTCTCGAGCCGGAACTCGAGACGCCGGCGCACGGTGTCGGTGCGGAAATCCAGCCATTCGCCGAGCAGTGTGCGCAGGTTCTTGACCGCCGGCAGGCCGTCGGTGCCGATCACGTTGAGGTTGATGCGGTAGTTGCGTTCGAGATCGGTCGTCGCGAACAGGTGCTGCATGACCTGCTCGACGTCGACGCGGTTCGAGCGCGGCACGATGACCAGGCGCACCGGCGTTTCGTGATCGGACTCGTCGCGCAGGTCTTCGATCAGGGGCAGCTTCTTGGCCTGCATCTGCTGCGCGATCTGCTCGAGGATCTTCGAGCCCGAACTCTGGAAAGGCAGCGCGGTGACGATGATGTTGCCGTCTTCGCGCTCGTAGATGGCGCGCAGGCGCACGCTGCCATTGCCGGTCTCGTACATCTGGCGCAGCTCGTCGGCGGGCGTGATGATCTCGCCGCCGCCGGGGAAATCCGGCGCGCGCACGAATTCGGTGAGCTCCGCGACCGTGGCCCGCGGGTTGTCGAGCAGGTGGATGCAGGCCTCGGCGACTTCGCGCAGGTTGTGCGGTGGTATGTCGGTCGCCATGCCGACCGCGATGCCGGTGGTGCCGTTCAGCAGCACGTTGGGCAGGCGTGCCGGCAGCATCGCCGGCTCGTCCAGCGTGCCGTCGAAATTCGGCACCCAGTCGACCGTGCCCTGGCCGAGTTCGGCCAGCAGGACGTCGGCATACGGCGTCAGCTTGGCCTCGGTGTAGCGCATCGCGGCGAAGGATTTCGGATCGTCGCTTGAGCCCCAGTTGCCCTGCCCGTCGATCAGCGGGTAGCGGTAGCTGAACGGCTGGGCCATCAGCACCATCGCCTCGTAGCAGGCCGAGTCGCCGTGCGGGTGGAACTTGCCGATGACGTCGCCGACGGTGCGCGCGGACTTCTTGAACTTGGCCGTGGCATCGAGGCCGAGTTCGCTCATCGCGTAGACGATGCGCCGCTGCACGGGCTTGAGGCCGTCACCCAGCGCCGGCAGGGCGCGGTCGAGGATGACGTACATCGAGTAATCCAGGTAGGCGCGCTCGGTGAACTCCGCGAGCGGGACCTGGTCGAGATCGAAGGTATCGTCGTCGTCAGCCATCGGTACGGTTCTCCAGGCTCACCGTCGCCAGGTTGCCCTTGCGCTCCAGCCAGGCGCGGCGGTCGCCCGCGCGCCGCTTGGCCAGCAGCATGTCCATCAGCGCCTCGGTCTCGCTGCCGTCGTCATCGATGGCCAGGCGCACCAGGCGGCGCGTGTCCGGCGCCATCGTCGTCTCGCGCAGCTGCAGGGGATTCATCTCGCCGAGGCCCTTGAAACGCTGCACGTTGACCTTGCCGCGGATCTTCTCCGCCGCGATGCGGTCGAGCACGCCGACGCGCTCGTCGTCGTCCTGGGCGTAGAAGACCTCTTTGCCGACGTCGATGCGGTACAGCGGCGGCATCGCGACATACACGCGCCCGGCGGCGACCAGTGCGCGGAAATGGCGCACGAACAGCGCGCACAGCAGGGTCGCGATGTGCAGGCCGTCGGAATCGGCGTCGGCCAGGATGCAGACCTTGCCGTAGCGCAGCTTCGCGAGATCGTTGACGCCCGGGTCGATGCCGAGCGCGACGGAAATGTCGTGGACTTCGTTCGACGCCAGCACCTGGGCCGAGTCGACCTCCCAGGTGTTGAGGATTTTGCCGCGCAGCGGCAGGATGGCCTGGTACTCGCGGTCACGCGCCTGCTTGGCCGAACCGCCGGCCGAGTCGCCCTCGACCAGGAACAGCTCGGTGCGTTCGAGATCCTGCGCGCTGCAATCGGCGAGCTTACCCGGCAGCGCCGGGCCGCTGCCGGTGACGCGCTTGCGCACGACCTTGGCCGCCTTGAGACGGCGCTGCGCGCGGTTGATCGCGATCTCGGCGATGCGCTCGCCCGATTCGACGTGCTGGTGCAGCCACAGGCTGAACGCGTCGCGCACCACGCCCGAGACGAATGCCGCGCAGCTGCGCGAAGACAGCCGTTCCTTGGTCTGCCCCGAAAACTGCGGCTCCTCGAGCTTGACGGACAGGACGTAGGCACAGCGCTCGAAGACGTCCTCGGCGGCGAGCTTGACGCCGCGCGGCAGCAGGTTGCGGTTGTCGCAGAACTCGCGCATCGCCTCGAGCAATCCCTGGCGCAGCCCGCCGACATGGGTGCCGCCCTGCGCGGTCGGCACCAGGTTGACGTAGCTCTCGGTGACCAGTTCGGCCTCATCGGCAACCCAGTGCAGCGCCCAGGTCACCGCCTCGGAACCGCCTTCCATGTCGCCCATGAACGGCTCGGCCGGGATCAGCTCGGCACCGTCCATCGCCTCGACCAGGTAGCTCTTCAGCCCCTGCTCGTACTGCCACTCGAGTTTCTCGCCCGAGCCCTCGTCGTGGAAGCGCACGCGCAGGCCCGGGCACAGCACGGCCTTGGCGCGCAGCAGGTGCTTGAGACGCCCGAGCGACAGCTTGACGGTGTCGAAGTAGCGCTCGTCCGGCCAGAAGCGGATGGTGGTGCCGGTGTTGCGCGCACCGACCGTACCGACCACCGCCAGCGGCTCACGCGTCTCGCCGCCGGCGAAGGCCATCGCGTACTCGTGGCCGGCGCGCTTGACGCGCACTTCGAGCTGCTTCGACAGCGCATTGACGACCGACACACCGACGCCGTGCAGGCCGCCGGAATACTTGTAGTTCTTCGACGAGAACTTGCCGCCGGCGTGGAGGCGCGTGAGGATGACCTCGACGCCGGAGATCTTCTCCCCCGGATGCTCGTCGACCGGCATGCCGCGCCCGTTGTCGCTGACGGCGATGGCGCCGTCGGCATGCAGCGTGACGTCAATCAGGGAGCAATGGCCGGCGATGGCTTCGTCGACGCTGTTGTCGACGACTTCCTGCACGAGATGGTTGGGACGGGACGTGTCGGTGTACATCCCGGGGCGTTTGCGCACCGGTTCGAGCCCGGTGAGCACCTCGATGTCGGCGGCGTCGTAACTTGCGCTCAAGGATCGTGTTCCATCGGCCGTGGCGGGCCGCAAAGCTGGTGTGGGAAGACTCCGGCCGGAGCCGCCGCGGCGCTGTCTTCGCGGCGGCGGCAGCACCGGCAACAGGGGCGCAGTGTACCCGGCGCCGCGGCCCGGGGGGACCCGCGCGCGGCGCGCGTGCCGCAGCGCTTCTCCGGCAGGTGCCGCGGCCGCGGCCGCCACCGGCAAGAGCGCCGGACAGGAGCTAGAAACTGCCCGAGCGGATTATGCCAAACGACTGAGGAGATTGAAATTGATCCGCCGCGGGCACCCCGCGGCGGAAGGCCCGGCCAGGCCCGTTCAGGCGAGGTCGGCGGTCAGCGCGTCGCGCGTCGCCGCCGGCAGCGGGTCGACCGCGAACGTGTAGTTCGGGTGGTCGATGCCCATGGCCAGCGCGGCGCCGCCCTTCAGCGCCGCGACCTGCGCGGCATCGAACTGGAAGCGCAGGAAATGGACCGCCGAGGTCTTGACGTCGTTGGCGCGCTCGAGGTCCTCGTCGGCCACGGCATAGACGGGCTCGCCGTCGCCGACCCGGCACCACACGCGGTCCTCGATGCCGATCAGCTGGGCCAGCGCCTCGCGCCGTTCCTCGACATCGGTGTACTCGACCATGAACGTCGCCTTGAGATTGTCGCCGTCGGGGATCAGGGGGTTGTAGGCATCGAGTTCTTCCTGGATGGCCTCGGCCTGGAAGATACGCTCGGCCCGCAACATTTCCTGGATCTGGTACTGGATGGTCAGGCGGTCCTCGAAGTAGAGCGCGGCGTGCTCGCCGATGAAGACCTTGCGGTTGGCCTTGTGCGCCATCACTTCGCGCCGCATCTCGGGGCGCCGCTCGTGGTAGGTCTCGAGCGTGAGCAGGTCCGCGCGGGTCAGTTTGTCAGCCATGATGCATTCAGATTCCATAAGCTTGCCGGAGTAGGGTGAAGGCCGAGGTCGCGTGCGACGCGTCGCCGACACCGTGCTCGATCAGTTCGCCCGCCATCGGGCAATCGCTGATGTAGTGGTCGACCTGGCCATCGGTGATACGTTTCACCACCGGCCGGCAGATCTTCTTGGCGAACTCGTAGTTCTCTTTTTTCACCGCGTAGGTGCCGTCATGGCCCGAGCAGCGCTCGATCGGCACGATCTCCGTGTCCGGCACGAGTTCCAGCATGTCCTTGGTCTTGAGGCCGATGTTCTGCACGCGCTGATGGCAGGGCACGTGGTAGGCGACCTTGCCGAGGCCGCTCTTGAAAGCGGTATCCAGCTTGCCTTCCTTGTGCCGCGCCATGAGAAACTCGAACGGGTCGACCATTGCCGCCTGCACTTTTTTCACGCCGGCGTCGTCCGGGAACAGCAGCGGCAGCTCCTGGCGGTACATCAGCACGCAGCTCGGGATCGGGGCGGTGATGCGCAGTCCCTGGTCGGCGAGCTCGAGCAGCATGGGGATGTTCGCGTTCTTGTGCTTCTCGACCGTTTCGAGGTCGCCCAGTTCGAGCTTGGGCATGCCGCAGCACTGCTCGTTGCGGATCAGCTCGACGCCGACACCGTTGTGCTCGAAGACCGCGATCATGTCCTCGACCACGTCCGGCGCGTTGCGGTTGCCGTAGCAGGTCACGAACAGGCCGATGCGCTCCTCGAAACGCGGCGCGGCGCGCTTCGCGACGCGCTTGCGCAGGGTGTTGCTGTGGAACTTCGGTAACGGCGCCTCGGCGTGCACGCCGATGGCCGATTCGAGCAGTTTGCGCGTCGCGCCGACCTGGTTGGTCGTGTTGACCACTTCGGCGACGACGGGGATCGAGGCGAGCTTGCCGACCGCGTCGGTCGAGGTCAGCACCCGGTCACGCAGCGAGGCGCCCTCCTTCTTGTAGTGAACGGCCTTGGCGCGCAGCATCAGGTGCGGAAAATCGACGTTCCACTCGTGCGGCGGCACGTAGGGGCACTTGGTCATGTAGCAGAGGTCGCACAGGTAGCACTGGTCGACGACCTTCATGTAGTCGGACTTGGCGACGCCATCGACCTCCATGGTGTCCGACTCGTCGACGAGATCGAACAGCACCGGGAAGGCGTTGCACAGGCTGACGCAGCGGCGACAGCCGTGGCAGATGTCGTAGACCCTTTCGAGCTCGGCGTTCAACGCCTCTTCGTCGTAGAACTCGGCGCTCTTCCATTCGATCGGGTGGCGCGTCGGCGCCTCCAGACTGCCTTCGCGGTATTCGTTCTCTGCCATGGCTCGGCCCTCGTCTCGGGACGCGGAGGGAAACTGTGGCGCCGCCGCCCGGGCGGTCACCGAGGGCAGTTCCCGGTGGAATAAAGAAGCCGGGACGAGCCCGGCTTCCAGGGTCTGGCACTAGGTGCGCGGCGCGCTCAACCGAGGCTGTCGAGAGCCTTCTGGAAACGGTTGGCGTGCGAACGCTCGGCCTTGGCCAGCGTCTCGAACCAGTCGGCGATTTCGTCGAAGCCCTCGTCGCGCGCGGTCTTCGCCATACCCGGGTACATGTCGGTGTACTCGTGGGTCTCGCCGGCGATAGCGGCCTTGAGGTTCAGCTCGGTGCTGCCGATCGGCTCGCCGGTGGCCGGGTCGCCGACTTCCTCGAGGTACTCGAGGTGACCGTGGGCATGGCCCGTCTCACCCTCGGCGGTGGAGCGGAACACGGCGGACACGTCGTTGTAGCCTTCGACGTCGGCCTTCTGTGCGAAGTACAGGTAACGGCGGTTGGCCTGCGACTCGCCCGCGAAAGCGGCCTTGAGGTTGTCTTCGGTCTTGGAGCCTTTGAGCGCCATGGGTCTTCCTCCTCGATGGATCGTTGAAATGTCGTTCTCCGGAGAATTTAGACTGAGTCTAAATTTGTCGGAAGTCTATGTCGCGACTCCGCCGAGCGTCAAGCGCGTGCGCCGTTGACCGGGCACATGGCCGTCGGTACAGTTGCCGCCCTTTCCCGCCCGCGGCCCCGCGCCCGCGCCGGCGACAACCGGACCGAACGTGCCGTGGCCAAAGCGAAACAAGACCAACGACAAGCCGACGACGCCGACGTCCCCGTCGAATTCGAGGCGGCCATGGGCGAACTCGAAACCCTGGTCGAGAAGCTCGAGCACGGCGAGTTCACCCTCGAAGAATCCATCAGGCAATACGAGCGTGGCATGGCGCTGACGCGGGTCTGCGAGAAGGCGCTGCGCGACGCCGAGCAGAAGGTCCTCGCGCTCGCGAGCGACGGCAAGAACGAGGTCCTCGAGGACTTCACACCCGACGACGACGAGGACTGACGCTCCGCCCCATGCTGCAACAACGTCTGAGCCCCCTGCAGGCGCGCATCGACGCGGCCCTGGATCGCTTCCTGCCCGCCGCCGGAACCGCCCCGGAACGTCTTCACGCGGCGATGCGCTACGCCGTGCTCGCCCCGGGCAAACGCATTCGACCGGTACTCGCCTACGCGACGGGCGAAGCTCTCGGCGCCGATCTCGCGCTGCTCGACGCGCCGGCCGCCGCGGTCGAGCTCATCCATGCCTATTCGCTGATCCACGATGACCTGCCGGCGATGGACGACGACGACCTGCGCCGCGGCCGCCCGACCTGCCACCGGGAATTCGACGAGGCGACCGCGATCCTCGCCGGCGACGCCCTGCAGGCGCTCGCCTTCGGCGTGCTGCTCGACGCCTCGACCGCCCCGCTCGGCGCCGACACGCGGCTCGAGATGGTGCGCACGCTGGCCGACGCGAGCGGCTCGGCCGGCATGGCGGGCGGCCAGGCCCTGGACCTCGCCGCGGTCGGCCACAAGCTGACGCTCGACGAACTCGAGACCGTGCACAAGCACAAGACCGGCGCCCTGATCCGCGCCAGCGTGCGTCTCGGCTACCTCGCCGGCGGCGCCCGCGACGACGCGCTCGGCGAGCGCCTCGAACGCTACGCGACCTGCATCGGGCTAGCGTTCCAGGTGCAGGACGACATCCTCGACGTCGAAGGAGAAACGGCCGTCATCGGCAAACCGCAGGGCTCCGACGCCGGTCTCGACAAGCCCACCTACCCCGACCTCCTCGGCATGGCCGGCGCGAAGGAGACCGCGCGCGCCCTGTGCGACGAAGCACTCGCCTGCCTCGCCCCGCTCGGCGACGCGGCCGGCACGCTGGCCCTGATCGCGGAATACATCGTCAAGCGCGATCGCTGAGGACGAGGCCGCGTCGGGAATCCGACGCGATGCCGTGATACCGTCGCCCGCGGCGCGGGGCGTCTGCCGGGAATCCGCCGCACGACATCTCAAGCCGTTGATTTCATTCAAGCCTGATGATTGGCACGCGCCCTGCATCGGTGCGGGTCACGCAGGTCCTCGTGGCCGCGTAACCTCCCTTTGGTCCAGACTTGCGGGCGCCCCGGCGCCCGATTTTTTTTCCGTGCGGGCGCGTCCCGCGCCGCACCGCCGTGAGCGGCGCCGCGGCAAGCCCGCCCCCTCGCCTCAATGCTCCGGCGGCGCTGACACGCCCCGCTTGACCCGCTCCCACAGCTGGTCTAACTCGCCCGCGGAAAGCGCATCCACCCGGTGCCCGCCGTCGGCGGCCGCTGCCTCGAGGGCGCGGAAGCGCGCCTCGAACTTGGCCGTCGCGCGGCGCAGCGCGCGCTCGGGCTCGACCTCGAGATGCCGCGCGAGGTTGACCACGGCGAACAGCACGTCGCCGAGTTCGTCTTCGATGGCGTCGGCGCTGCCCTGGTCACGCGCCGCATCGAGTTCACCGCACTCCTCGTCGAGCTTGGCGCGCGCGCCGTCGACGTGCGGCCAGTCGAAACCGACGCGCGCGGCACGCCGCTGGATCTTGGCGGCGCGGCTGAGCGCCGGCAGGGCGAGCGGCACGTCGTCGAGTTCGCTCACGCGGCCGCCCGCGGCGGCGCGGCGCTCCTGCGCCTTGCGCGCCTCCCAGTCGCGCGCGACCCCGGCGGCATCCTCGGCAGCGGCGCCGGCGAACACGTGCGGGTGGCGCGCGAGCAGCTTGCGCGCCAGTGCCGCGACCACGTCGCGCAGGCAGAAGCGTCCCGCTTCGTCGGCGAGCTGGCAATAGAACACGACCTGGAACAGCAGATCGCCGAGTTCTCCGGGCAGGGCATCGAAGTCGTCCCGCTCGATGGCGTCGGCCACTTCGTAGGCTTCTTCCAGCGTGTGCGGCACGATCGAACGAAAGTCCTGCGCGAGGTCCCAGGGGCAGCCGCGCGCCGGGTCGCGCAGGGTACGCATGATCGTTTCGAGTTCGGTGAGATCGGTCATCGTCGGCAGGTCCTCGGTAACGCGCGGCAGAGTGTGTGCGTCATTGTTCGCGACCAGGGCCCCTCTGCGCAAAGGCGGCGCCGGCGCACCGCGCGGCTTGATTCCCGCGGCGCTTTGTGCGGAGAATCTTGACGCCGCCGCGCCGTGGTCCGCCCGCGCGGACAGTGCGGCGCCGCTGACCGACACGGTCGTCGACATACCAGGACGGACAGGCCGGCTGGCCGACGATGCTGAGATGAACACACCGCTCATACTCCGACTCGACATCTCGGGTGCTCCGATCCGCTGGATTCCCTGGCAGGAGGCGGTCTGCCTGTACACGCGCGAGCTGGTCGGCTGGACGACCGGCGAGAACGCCTTCACCTTCCACGGCGGGATCGCGCGCGCCAGCGGTGAGCGCTCATCGATCACGGTGCACTCGATCATCGCGGTCAAGCATTCGCAACGCGGCCATCACCTCGTGCGGACCGTGCCGCCACTATCCAACCACGAGCTGTTCCGCCGCGACGGCTACCTGTGCATGTACTGCGGCCGCGAGTTCGGCGAGCACGGACTGACCCGCGACCACGTCGTGCCGCTCTCTCGCGGCGGCCGCGATCGCTGGTCGAACGTGGTCAGCGCCTGCAAAGCGTGCAACACGCGCAAGGGCGGGCGCACGCCGGAGCAGGCCAACATGCCGCTGCTCGCCGTGCCCTACGTGCCTAACTGGGCCGAGTTCCTCGCCCTGTCCAACCGGCGCATCCTCGCCGACCAGATGGAGTTCCTCCGATCGCAATTCAATCGCAAGAACCCGATTCCCGGTTTCGCCTGACGCGTCCGCTCATGACGTCGGCGCTGCTCTGCGCGCTGCTCGCCGGCCCCGCCCCGGCCGCCGACAGCGCCGGCAACTACGCCATCTGGGGCGCCGGGGCGCGGTCCTGTCACCAGTTCCGCCGCGCCGGCGACGACGCTGCCAGCCTGGCCCCGTTCCGCGACTTCCTGATGGGCTACCTGACCGCCTACAACACGCTCGCGCCGCAGACCTACAACGCGCTCGGCAAGCAGTCGCTGGAAGACGCGATGGGCTGGATCGGCGAGTACTGTGCGGCGCATCAGATCGACAGTTTCGAACGCGCCGTGACGCAGCTCGTCGTTGCCCACCACGAGCAACGCACGCGCGGCGTCGGTCACGGCGGCGGCAGCGGCGGGACCTGGGGCCGGCCGGCGCCGGCCGGGGAAGCGCGTTGAGATAGGAGAGCGTCGCCTGGCTCACAAACGCGGTAATTCCTCGCGCGCAGCGCGACAATTAAATTGCGCAGCGCAAAAAATTCATTCATGATCGCGTTAATCGAATGTCCCCCGGAATAACAATCCAAAGACTTCGAGAGTCTCCCGTTTCCTGTCCCTAGCCGCCTTCCTTAGGAGGAGAACATGATGAACAAGAAGTTGATTGGACGTCTGCAGCTGCCGGCCCTGTGCCTCGTGCTGGGTTTCACCAGCGCCTGCTCGACGGTCAGCCCGGAGCAGCTGTCCGCAGTCGAAGCCAAGGCCACGAGCGCCATGTCGGACGCACGCAAGGCGGCCAGTGACGCCGCCGCTGCGATGAAGGCCGCGAGCGCCGCGCAGGAAGCTGCCAGCGCCGCCCAGGCTACCGCCGACTCGGCCAAGAGCACTGCGGAGGCCGCGATGGCCTGCTGCAACGAGAACAAGGATCGTATCGAGCGGATGTTCGAGAAGACGATGAAGAAGTAACGCGCTTCGCGTTACGACCGGAAAACCCCGCCTCGGCGGGGTTTTCTGTTTTCGGGCGACGCGTCCGGCCGCGCGCCGTCGCTGCCAGCCAGGCCGCGGGCGCCGTCAGCCCGCGACCTTCCGCGCCACCGGCGGGTCGGACTGCACCGAGGCCTTGGACCGGTAGGTCCCGACCGGCTGCGGAATGCCGCTGCGCGCGTCGAGGGCGCGCTTGACTTCCGGCCACACCAGCTGGGCGTCGTACGCCTTGACGCGCGCCAGGATCAGCTTGATGACCTGCGAGTACCGATCGGAGAACAGGTGCTCGTCCTCCTCGAGGTGGGGATGGACTTCGAGGTAGATGCGCCCGTGCGCGATACCGACCTTGTAGGGCTGGTTGACGATATGCACCGGCGTGCCGACGTTGGCGAGTCCGAACACCGTCGCGACGTCCTTGGGATACATGCGGATACAGCCGTGGGTGACGCGCATACCGATGCCGTAGGGCTTGTTGGTGCCGTGGATCAGGTATCCATCGATACTGAGGCGCAGCGCGTGCTGGCCGAGGGGGTTGTCGGGTCCGGCGGGTACCACCCGCGGCAGCACGTCGCCCTCGGCGGCATGCTCTTCGCGGATCGACTGTGGCGGATACCAGGACGGATCCTTGACCTTGGCGACGATGCGCGTCTGGCCCTTCGGCGTGACCCAGTTCTGGCGCCCGATGCTGATCGGGAACGTCATGACCCGCTGCGTCGCCGCCCGGCCGTCGTCGAGGAAGTAGTACATGCGCATCTCGGGCACGTTGACGACGATGCCGCGGCGCGGTGCGTCCGGGATGATGTACAGGTTCGGCACGACGACCTCGGTGCCTTCGCCCGGCAGCCAGGGATCGACTGCCGGATTGGCCAGGCGCATCTCGTTGTAGCCCTGGTCGTAGGCGCGCGCGAGGTCGGACAGCGTGTCGGCGTATACGGTCGTGGTCAGCGACAGTTCGCCGATCACGTCGGGCGCCTCGCTGTCGACGCTGAACAACTGCATCGACGGCGACGGCGGCGCGGCCGCAAGCGCGAGCACGCCGAGCAGACCGGCCAACACGCGCCGCCGCAGGGCGCTCGCCGGCGGGGCGCCGGCGGCGCCGGCAGACGGGTTGCGGCAAACGGGCTTGGGTATTTCCATCACGCTTTCGTCATTCCATACAGGGCCAGGAGCAACCACCCGGCCATCAGCGCGGTGCCGCCGAACGGCGCCGCGGCGCCGAAGGCGCGCCAGCCGGCAATGATGCTCGTACTCAGACCACCACAGAAGCAGAATATTCCGACGACCACGCACAAACCCGCGAGCCGCAGGATCAGCGCATCGGCTTCCACGCGCATCCACAAGGCCACGGCAACCAGCAACAGGCCGTGTATCAGGAGATATTTCGACACCGTGTCCAGCGTCTGTAGCCCGGCGGCATCGATACGCGCGCGCAGCGCGTGCGCGGCGAGTGCGCCGAGCGCGACGCCGGCGCAGCCGGCGATGCCGCCAATCCCCATGAACAAGCTGGCCAATGACATGTCGGGTCGAGACTCCTGGTGGCGATGCCGAACTTCCGGCGCCCTCCCGGGGGCGCGATTGTGCGCTGCACACGTGGTGCGGAGTGTACGCCATTGCAACGCCTGAC
>JAUIFX010000128.1 GCA_030429865.1 Gammaproteobacteria bacterium
CATGACCTGACCGAGCTTCGCCGCAGCCAGATGCTGCTGCGCGAAGCGCAGGAGATCGCCGGGCTGGGTGGCTGGGAGCTGGATCTCGAGAGCGGCATCCTGAACTGGTCGGACGAAGCCCTGCGCGTGCTCGAACTCGAGCGCAACGAACTCGGCGAGACCTCCGCGTCGCTGCTCGAACTGGTTGCCGCCGATGACCGCGAACGCGTACGGCAGGGTTTTCGCGAAGCGCTCGGCGCGACCGGTCTCGTCGACATGGTCTACCGCGTCGTCACCCCGCGCGGGCGCGTCAAGCACCTGCGCGCGCGCTGGCGTAACACGCACGACGACAACGGGCGCACGATCCGTTCGGCGGGCACTGTCCAGGACATCACCAGCGAATTCGAGCACAAGGCCCAGCTCGAGGCTGCCCTGGACGAAACGGTGCGCATGAAGGCCTACCACGAGCACGTCGTCGAGAACTCGCCGGCGGTGGTCATGGCAACCTCGCCGAGCGGCGTGACTACCGCCATCAACGAGGCGGGCTGCCGCATCCTCGGCTACCGGCGCGAGCAGATCATCGGCCGGCACCTGTGGTCGGCCCTGTGCCCCGGCGATAAGTATGCCCAGGTCGAAGCCATGTTCCGCGAGTACGAGCGCAACGGGCGTGTCAAGAACTACGAGATGGTGATCGAAAACGCGCGCGGCGAGGAGCGCGTATGGTCGTGGAACTCGGTCAACCGGCTCGATGCCGACGGCAAGCTGATCGAAGCGGTCGGCATCGCCAACGACATCACCGAACTCAAGCAGTCGCAGACCGAGCTGCAATACCTCGCGCACCACGATCCGCTGACCGGCCTGCCCAACCGGCTGCTGCTGTGCGCACGGCTCGAGCGCGCCATCGCGAACACGCAGCGCCGTGGCACCCAGGGCGCGCTGCTGTTCATCGATATCGATCGATTCAAGAACATCAATGACAGTCTCGGCCACCCCGTCGGCGATGCCCTGCTGCAGTTCGCCGCGCAGCGGCTTCAAGGGTGCGTGCTCCGCGTGGACACGGTCGCCCGGCTGAGCGGCGACGAGTTCACCCTGCTGCTCGAAGACATCGACGACGTCGCGTCCGCGGTGCGCGTGGCCGAGAAGGTCCTTGCCGCGTTTTCGCAGCCGTTTTGCATGGAAGGGCACGAAGTTGCGGTGACGCCGAGCATCGGCATCAGCATGTTCCCGCGCGACGGCGGCGATATCGACAGCCTGCTGCGCAACGCCGACTCGGCGATGTACGAAGCCAAGGAGAAGGGCCGCAACGCCTACGCGATGTATTCGCAGCGGATGACCGACGCGGCCCTCGAACGGGTAAGACTGGAGAACGACCTGCGGCGCGCGCTCGACAACCGCGAACTGGTGGTCTACTACCAGCCGCAGGTCGATCTCACGAGTGGCCGCGTGACCGGAGCCGAAGCCCTGCTGCGCTGGAACCATCCGGAGCTCGGGCTGATCCCACCTGACCGTTTCATTCCGGTGGCGGAGGAAACCGGGCTCATCGTGCCCATCGGCGACTGGGTCCTGCGCACGGCCTGCAACGCAGGACGCGCCTGGCTCGATGCCGGCATACCGCTGCGCTGCATCGCCGTCAACATCGCCGCACCGCAGATCCGCCGCGGCCACCTGCCGCAGGCCGTCGCGGCAGCGCTTGACGCAACCGGCCTGCCGGCCAACCGCCTCGAGCTCGAGGTGACCGAGGGCTTCATCATGAGCGAAGCGGAACATGCGATCGACGTGCTCGATGCCCTGCGCGACCTGGGCGTGAGCCTCTCGATCGACGATTTCGGCACCGGCTACTCCTCGCTTTCCTATCTCAAGCGCCTGCCCATCAACCAGCTCAAGATCGACCGCTCTTTCGTGCGCGACATCCCCGACGATGCCGACGACATGGCCATCACCGGCGCGGTCATTGCCCTCGCCCAGAGCCTGCGCCTGGATACCGTCGCCGAAGGCGTCGAGAGCGAAGCCCAACGCGACTTTCTCGTCGCGCGCGGCTGCCGCTACGGCCAGGGTTACCTGTTCCACCGCCCCGTGCCGGCCGCCGAGTTCACCGCCTGGGCGCAGGCAAACGCCGCGGCGACCCGCGGCTGAGCGGAGCGAGACCCGGTTCGCCTGCGCCGCGCCGCGTGGGCGGCTGCGCGCGTAGTGCTAAGCTGATCGGCATGCATGCCTACACGTTGGAACGCTGGCGACACTCGCACGACTTCAATCTCGACTCCGGGGCGGCCGAACGCAGCACGCTGCGCGTCATTGCGCTGACCGCCGTCACGATGGTGGTCGAGATCGTGGCCGGTGTGTGGTTCGGCTCGATGGCCTTGCTCGCCGATGGCTGGCACATGGCCACCCACGTCGCCGCGTTCGGCATCACCCTGTTCGCCTACCGCTATGCGCGGCAACACGCCGATAATCCCCGCTACAGCTTCGGGACGGGCAAAGTCAGCTCCCTGGGGGCGTTCGCGAGCGCGGTGGCATTGGCCGTCGTCGCGATGATGATGGCGGTGGAATCGGTCATGCGCCTGTTCGAGCCGCACACCATCCACTACGAGGAAGCAGCCTGGGTGGCGGTCCTGGGTCTCGCCGTCAACCTGGCCTGCGGCGTGATGCTGGCGCGTGCCGGCCACGGCCATGCGCATGGACACGAGCACGCGCATGGCGGCCCGGCCCACGCCCACGGGCCTGCCTGGGGCTCCGAAACACCGGCGGCGCCGGCCGTTGCCGAGCCGCGGCCGCGCGACCGCAACCTGCACGCCGCCTATGTCCACGTGCTCGCCGATGCCCTGACATCGGTGCTCGCGATTCTCGCCCTGCTGGCCGGCAAACTGCTCGGCTGGGCGGCCCTGGACCCGCTGATCGGGCTCGTCGGCGCGGCCATCATCACGCGCTGGGCCTGGGGCCTGGTTGGCGACAGCAGCGAGATCCTGCTCGACGCGGTGGCGGACGCGGACATCCAGAACGCCCTGGTCGCGGCCATCGAGGCGGATGCCGACAACCGCGTGGCCGATGTCCACGTGTGGCAGATTGGCATCGAGCACTACGCCGCGGAAATCGCCCTGGTGACCCACCGTCCGCGCCCGCCCGAACATTACAAGAGCTTGCTCGAGGACATCCCGGGCCTCGCCCACGTGCTGGTCGAGGTCAACCCCTGCCAGGACCAGGTCTGCGCGACGTGAAACGCCCGCCGCCGTGTGCCGCGCGTATCAAGCCAGGGCGGCCGCGGCCGCTAACAAGGCTTGCAGCGGCAGGCGCGGGCGCCGCCCGAGACGGCACGTGCGGCGCGCCATGCCATTGACATAACCGTATGCCGCCGGACGAATGACGCCCGGGCGGGCATTCCAGACAGCGCGAACGGGCCGGGCCCGGACAGAGACGGATTGTGAGATACGACGAGCCGGACATTCTCGAGACGGAAGAAGAGGAGGACTGGGGGCGCCGCCGCGACAACATGCGCCACGAGGTCGCCCTGCCCGGCGTCATCACCGATCGTCTCGGAACCCGTATCTCGTGCGTCATCGAGGATGTCAGTGCCACCGGCATGGCGCTCAACCTGGGCTCGTTCACGCCCGAACCCGGTCGCGAACCCCTGCAGCAGGGCACCCTCGCGACCCTCGAGTTCGCGCCCGAACCGGACCACGCGCCGGCCGACAAGGTGACCATCGAGGTGCGCGTGATGTGGCGCGTGCCGGTCGCCGTGGGGGTGCGCTTCACGAGTACCCCGCCCGCCCTGCGCGCGGCACTCAAATCGATCGCCGAGGCTGCGGTCACCGCACGCCTCGAAGAGAGCGAGCGCCGCCGGCGCGGACTCACGCCGGCCCAGCGCCACGTGCTCCAGGCCTGCCGCAAGCGCGTGCACAAGCTGCTGCCGAACATCGTATGGGTCACCCGGACCGAACTCGGCAACCAGCTGCGGCTACGGGCGCGCGAGGCGGCGCCGGCCGAAGCGCGCGCGGCGACCGAAGAAGCCGACCTGCTCGAACAGAAGGCGATGTCGATCACGCGCACCGTCGAGATGCAGATCCTGCAGGGCTTCTCCGAGGCGAGCGACCTCGAGGAAACCCAGGAGCTGACCCTCGCGCAACTCCGCTCGACCCTCGGCGGCGCGAGCAGCGCGCGGCTCGGTATGCAGGACGACGACGACGCGGAGAGCAGCGCGCGCATCGCCGCGATCGCGCACACGGTCGAAGAACGCTACAAGGCCCAGGTCTTCGAGCTCAACGTGCGCCTGGCCAACGTCATCGGACACCAGCTGGATGCGGAGACCAATACCCTGCTGCCCGGCACCATCTGCCGCATCCTGTGGCGGGCGATCACGCATTACGCGACCTCGACGCGTGCGCACAAGACCTTGCAGCGCGTCCTGCTCGAGGACGTGATGCCGCTGATCGGCGAACTCTACCAGGCGATCAACGAGACCCTCGACGAGGAAGGCGCCGGACGCATCTTCGACGTCCGCCAGGCCGCGATGCACCGGCACACCTGATCGCGACCCGCGCCGCGAGCGGCCGGGACGGGCTCAGCGGCGCAACGTCGCGCCGACGTTCTGCTCCACCATGACCTCGATCAGGCGCGGTCCGCGCGTGGCCATCGCGTTACCGAAAGCGGCGTCGAACTCCGCCACCGTCGAGGCGCGCTCGGCCGGCACGCCCAGGCCATGCGCGACGTCGCACCAGTCGATCACCGGGCGCGAGAGATCGAGCATGGACAAGGCCTTGGGCGTCGGTTCGGCCGCCTTCAGCCGCATCAGTTCGACGTTGAGAATGGCGTAGCTGCTGTTGTTGAGCAGCACGACCGTGACGTCGGCTTCTTCGCGCGCCATGCTCCACAAGGTCTGCACGGTGTACATCGCGCTGCCGTCGGCCTGGAACGCGACGACCTTGCGCGTCGGGCAGGCGATACTCGCGCCGAAACTGACCGGGAGGCCCTGGCCGATCGAGCCGCCGGTAATGGCGAGCCAGTCGTGGGCTGCCGCCCCCTGGGTGCGCAGGAACAATTCGAGACCGCAGGTGATGCCTTCGTCGGAGACGATGGCGTGCTCGGGCAGGCGCGCGCTGATGACGTCGCCGATGGCCGCCGGCGTGAGTGCCTCGCCGGCCGGCTCGTTCACCACGCGTTCCTGCACAGCGGGCTCGCGCGGCGCATCGATCGCCTCGGCCAGGGCGTGCATGGCCGCGGCGATGTCATCGTCGACGCCGGCGAACTCGAGCATCTCGCAAGCTTTGGGAGCCAGCAGGCTGGCCACGCCGGGATAGGCGAAAAACGCCGCCGGCCGTTGTGCACCGATCAGGATCATCTGCTCGTACTCGGCAAGAAACTCGATCGCCTGCTCGGCGAAATAGGGAATGCGGGCCAACGGCACGCGGCCGGCGCCGCGTTCGAGACGCGCCGGAAAGGTCTCGCACAACAGCGTGGCACCGGTCGCGGCATGGATGCGCCCGGCGGCGGTCAGCGCCGGTTCGCGCAGCGCGCCGGCGCCGAGCACCAGCGCGGTTCGGCGACCTGCGCCGAGGGCTTGCACGGCCTGCTCGATGCGCGCCTGGGGCACGCGCTCCAGCGGTGCGGGAACCAGCTTGTCGTGGCTGCGCGTCGCAGGCTCCCAGGCATGGTTGGCCGGCACGATGAGGGTCGCGATGCGGCCGCTGGCGGAGGACGCCGCCTGCACCGCCTCGGCGCCGGCCAGCGCGAGGTCCTCGGCCGACTCGGAGGTTCTCACCCAGTGCGACTGCAGGCGCGCATGACCGGGCACGTCCGAGGTCAACGGTGCGTCGTACTGGTGATGCCACACGGCGTGGTCGCCGACGATGTTGACGACCGCCGAGTGCGCCTTGCGTGCATTGTGCAGGTTGGCCATCGCGTTGGCATAACCCGGCCCGAGGTGCAGCAGGGTGATGGCCGGCTTGCCGCTCATACGAGCATAGCCATCGGCCGCACCACTGACGACGCCCTCGAACAGGCACAGGATGGGCCGCACCTGGTCGGTCTTGCCGATCGCCGTCACCAGGTGCATCTCCGAGGTACCGGGGTTGGCGAAACAGACCTCGATTCCGGCATCGACCAGGGTCTCGAGTAGCGTATGGGCTCCGTTCATCGGGGGGGATTCCTTGCTGGCTGGTTCGGCCGCGGTCCGGCCGCGCGTGAGGTCGAGCATCTTACGTTGCCAGCGATCGCGCCGGCAAACCGCGCTGGCCGCCACGCTGCCGCCAGCGGCCAGCGCGCGCTACACTGCGCGGGCCGCTGCCGGAGTGCGAGATGAAAACCCACTTGATGATGCTGGCCGACTATCACGGCTGGGCGTACGAAGCGCTCTACGAAGCGCTGCTACCGCTTGCGGACGACGATTACCGGGCCGACGACGGCCTGTTCTTCCGCTCGGCTCACGGCACCCTCAACCATCTCCTGCTCGTCGAGCAGGTGTGGTTCGGACGCTGTGTCGGCGAACCTTTCGAGGTTGCCGCGCTGGACACCGAACTCGAAACGGATCGCAGCCGCCTGGAGCAGGCCATCTACCGCGCCGTACGGCGCTGGCGTGAATGGCTTGATGCACAGGACGACGCGCTGCTCGCCGCGCCGCTGCACTATCACACGCTGGCCGGCGCCGCGTTCAGCAACACCCGGGCCGAAGTGCTCAGCCACGTGATCAACCATGCCACGCATCACCGCGGCCAGGTCTCGACGGTGCTGACCCGGCGCGGCCTGGCCGCACCGGCCATGGATCTCGTGCTCTACCTGCGCAGCGCGCGAACGCCCATGACGAGCGTGTGAGAGCGCCTCACTCCGCGGCGGGCACCGGTATCAGCGCGACCAGCGCGGCCTCGTCTCCGACGACCCAGGTGCGGTGCCCCTGCCCGCTGACGTCTTCGAGCAGGAACACGCCGCCCGCGCCGAGACGGCGCTTGTCGCCGTCGCCGGTCTCGATCTCGAGTGCGCCGCTCAGGAGCAGGCCGTACTGGCGGCGCGGCGCCGGGTGCCAGTCACCGAAGTACCCGGCCGGCAGCGAGGCGAAGGCGACATCGGTCGCAGCGAGGCGCGGCGACACCGCCAGCGCCGGTGCGGGCGGGGCGTAATCCTGCTCGGCGAGCGGAATCGCTCCCGTGGCGAAGCGGGTCTTGCCGCCGGCATCACTGACGATACGCACGACCTCGACGAACGGCGGGTCGAGCGGCGTTTCGGCCGCGGCCGCCGCGGCGACGACGACGGCGAGGACGAGCATCACGAAGCGTTCGTACATGGCTTTTTCTCCGCGTGGATACAACAGGTCGTACAGCGCCGGCCGCCCGGCTGCGGCGTCACGCCGCGCCACCGGGGCCGTGGAGCGCCGCGCACCGTTCGCCACTCACTCGCGGCCGGGCGCCTCGAATGACGCCATGAGCGCATCGCAGTCCGCGCCGTAGCGTGCGCTGACGCGATCGAACTGGCGCCAGTCGCCGCCCGTCATCGCCGTCATCACGACGGCGGCATCACCGACGAGCCGGTCGAACGAGGCGCCCTCGAGGTAGCGCAGCGCGCGGTTCCGCGCGGTCTCGCCGGCACCGTAGAGTGCTTCGTACTCGCTCATCGGGCGCGCATTCGTGGCATTGAAATAATAGGCCGAACAGGTCGCGAGGCGCTCTACCAGCGACGCCTGCGCGGGCGGCAGATGCGCCGTCGGATCCTCGCCGGCGAACGCGCCGGATGCGAGCGCGAGCAACAGCCAGGCGCCGCGGCGAGCAGAACCGGTCTCGAAATTATTCATGGCTGCGTTGGCGCCGGCAAAGCTCGGCCCCGGGAAAATCATGCATGGGGGTACGGTGCGCCGGGAATAGTGGCGCTATTGCCAAGCACCCGAACGCCGCAGACGGGCCCCGCGAAAATATTCGTGCGGGGCCCAACCCGGAGGGCCGATGGCTGCCATGAATGATTCCGAGACCGGTTCTACAGTTTGAACGCAAGCGCACTCTCCTCCCCGCGCTCGATCGCGGCGCGGTGCTCGGCGAAATTCAGCATCGAGACGAGCCCGTCGCCGGCGGCCATGCGCTGCCGCAGCTGCGCTTCGGCCCGCGCTATTGCCTCGGCCCGCGGCACCAACTGCGCGAGTTCCGCCTCGTTGGCGACGATGATGCCATCGTCATCACCGACGAGGATGTCCCCGGGCGCGACCTCGACACCGGCGCATTGCACGGGCACCTGGGTGTCGAACAGGCGCTGCGTGGTGCCGGCACACGGGCAGAACGCGCTCGCCCACACCGGCAGGTCGAGCGTCGCGAGCGTCGCGACGTCACGCACCGGGCCGTCGACGACGATGCCGGCAAGGCCGCGCCTGCGTGCCTCGATGGAAAACAGCTCGCCGAGCACGGCGCGGCGGCTGCCGCGCGTATCGACCACCAGCACCTCGCCGGGCGCCGAAGCGTCGAGCGCCGCGATGACGGTGAGAAAATCCTCGTGCGCCACGACCGTGCGCGCAACGCCGACCAGCTTGCGTCCGCGGGCAACCGGGCGCAGCGCGGGCCCCATCACGCGCAGCGACTTGTCGACGTCGGCCAGCACCGAGGTATCGAGGGCAAGCAGGGCATCACGCAGGGTCGGGTTCACGGGGTCGGCTCCTGGCCACGCAGGGTGGCGACTAGCTGGCGCGCACCGTCGGCGAACAGCGCCACGTCGGCGCTGCAGCACAGCAGGTTATAGCCCTCGCGGGCGCGCGGTGCGACGAGATCGGGGGTCACGCCGTAGTAGCCCAGGCGCACGCCCTTGGCGAGGCAGGTGTCGCGCACATGGTGGATGGCGGCGAGCACCTCGCGATCGTCGAGGCGCCCGGTCTTGTTCATGCTCGCCGAGAGGTCATACGGCCCGATCAGCACCGCGTCGACCCCTTCGACCTCGCAAATCTCCTCGATGTTCTCGACCGCATCGACGTGTTCGGCCTGCACGACCACGGTCGTCGCCGCGTTCGCCGCGGCGAGGTAGTCGGCGAAGTTGAGCCCGTACATGCTCGCGCGGTTCAGGCCGATACCGCGCGAGCCCATCGGTGCGTACTTCGCGTAACTGACGACGAGACGCGCGTGCGCGGCGGAATTGACCTGCGGCACCATGATGCCGGCGGCGCCGGCATCGAGCGCGCGCTTGATCGAGATCTCGTCGCTACGCGACAGGCGCACGATGCAGGGCGTCTCCCCCGCCGCCTGCACGATGCGCTGCACGGCATCGGGCAGCAACGGCGCGTGCTCGGTTTCGAGAAACAGCCAGTCGAAGCCGACATGGCACAGCAGTTCCACCACGGCCGGCGAATCCAGCGTGACCATGGTGCCGTAGAGCGCCTCGCCGGCCAGCAGGCGGCGGCGGAAGTCGGCATTCATACTGGCAGGCTCATGGCAGGCATGGGCGGCAATTCTAGCCGATCGGTCCGGCCGCACGCATGGGCCCGCCGGCGGCCGCAGTCGCCGCGCCGCGGTGCCGCCGTACGCGTGGGATGCAGGCCGCGTCCGGGCTTCACCCCTGGATCGGGAACCGCTGCTCCCAGGACATGCCCTTCGAATCGACCACCTCGGCACGCAGCTCGGCGGCGCCATCGTCGCGGAAGAAGAAGCGGAAACTGGGATCGGCGCTGACCGAGAATCCGGTTTCGGCCGTCATCAGCAGCGTGTCGCCGCGATACAGCTTGATCGTCTTGACGTAATGCTCGGGGCGGATGAGCTGCGTCTTCTGATCCTTCTGCATGCCGGTGATGTTCGGGTGGCTGAGCATGAACTGGCCGATGCGCAGATCGTCCTCGCGTTCGTCGCCAACGGTGCGGAACTTCATTTCGCCGATGCGCTCCATGGCCTCGGCGAAGTCGGCCGCGAGCGGCGCCGAGCAGCCACCGGCGGCCTTGACGAAATTCGTCACGAGGTGATGCTCGCCGGTGTTCAGCACCGCGACGGCATGCACGTTCGTATACTGGTCGACGCGCACGCGCATGGCGAGGTCGGCGCGGCCCATGTCGGGCGTAAGGGTGAAGATGCCGACGAGCGGCTGCGGGTTCTTCTCGACGAACAGGTAGAGCTTCTCGATGTAGCGCTCGGGTGTCTGCGCGATTCCCGCCGTGATGGAAACCGGCGTGTAGGCGGCATCCTCGGCGCGGTACGGCGTCTTCATGTCGATGATCGACCGCCCCTCGATGAGTTCGGTCTCACCGAAATACTTCGGCTTGAGCAGCGTGGCCCAGATATCGACCTCGGACTGCTGGGCGAAGGCCGGCAGCACGCTGGCGAGGAGCCAGCAGCCGAGCGTGATTCGTGTCGCGAATGACATGGGTTCTCTCCCCCGCATGGTGCCAGGCAGCCCGCCGCGGGCACGGGCATGGTATTTTTGACCGGCCGGCGTACCATCAGTTTCACCGCGGCAGCCGCCGCGTTACGTTAACGGTTGCGCCGGGCAGTGACAAATGTCGCGCCCGCCAGCGCGGGGCTGGGCAGCCGTGCCGATTTGCGCGAGCATGCACGGGTGTCGGGCGCCGCGCCGACAGCGGGAAGCACCGAGCATGAAATTCACGCGCAACTCCTTGATCGTGGTCCTCGCGACCGTCCTCACCGTGCTCGTGCTGCTGTGGCTGGCAAAGCCCGGGATCGCCACCCCGCCGCGCGTGGATGCACCGTCCGGCGGCGCGGCCGCCACCCCGCCGCGCGTCAGCGACGCGGCGCTGGAGCCCCCGCGCGACGACGGCGCCCGGTACTATTTCGACGTCGCCAGCCACGATGCGAGCGAGTTTCGCGCCCTGCTCGAGCGCGCCGCCGAGATCTACGCGGCGACGCCGGCGCCGCAACGCGACGCCCTGGAAGTCGTGCTGGTCATTCACGGCCCCGACATCGAGTACCTCGCAACCGCCAACAGTGCGCGCTACGGCGACATCATCGAACTCGCCAGAGAACTCGAAGCGCATGGCGTGTTCGACTTCAAGATGTGCGCATCGGCGGCCCGCCAGCGCGGCATCGCGCCGGCCGACCTGCCGCCATTCGTCGAGCTGGTGCCGTGGGCGCCGGACGAGTTCGAACGCCTGGAGCGGGCCGGCTACGTGCGCCTGTGAGGCTGGCGCTCAGAAGTGGCGGTAGCCCGCCAGGTCGCCGGCGCGGTCGTTGCCGGCGGCGTCATGGCAACGCACCCCCGCGCCGGCCGTGACTTGACCGATCGCGGTCAGTGCGACGCCGAGCTGCACCGCCGCGGCACGGGCCGCGGGCCACGCCGTGGGCGGCACGCACACGGCGAGCTCGTAATCGTCGCCGCCGCCCGCCGCGTGCGCGAGCGCGCCGGCGCGGGAGCAGCGCCGCGCGAGCGCAGGTGAAAGCGGCAAGCGTTCGAGCTCGACATCGATAGCGACGCCGCTGGCGCGGGCGATGTGACCGAGGTCGGCTACCAGGCCATCGGACACGTCGATGGCGGCGTGCGCGAGCGGCCCCAGGGCCAGCCCGAGCGCGACCCGCGCGGTTGGCCGGAAATAGCGCGCCAGCAGGTAGCGCGCGTCTTCGTCGGGCTCGTCGAGCTCGAGCAGGTCGAGCGCGGCGCGCGCGTCGCCAAGCGTGCCGGACACGGCGACCACGTCGCCGGCACGGGCGCCGGCACGGGTGAGCGCCGGCCGTTCGAGCAGGCCCATCAGCTGCAGGCTGACGGTCAGCGGCCCCCGCGTCGTGTCGCCGCCGACCAGGCACACCCGGTACGGCTGCAACGCTTCGCCGAGGCCTTGGGCAAAGCCCGTCACGAACGCCTCGTCGGCCGCCGGCAGGGTCAGGGCGAGCGTCGCCCAGCGCGGTCGCGCACCCATCGCCGCGAGGTCGCTCAGGTTGACGGCGGCGAGGCGGAAGCCGAGATCGGCCGGCGCGATCGCGGGCGGGAAGTGGACGCCGCTGACCAGCGTATCGACGGCCACGGCGAGGGTCTGCCCGGGCGGCACGGCGAGGACCGCGGCGTCGTCGCCGATGCCCAGCACGACGTCATCGGCGGCGCCACCGAGCGGCGCGAAGCAGCGCGCGATGAGTTCGAATTCGTCCATCAGCCGACGCGGCCGTTGCCGCGCCCGCCAGCAAGCCGCGGCGCGGTCACGGCGTTCAGTGCGACGCGGCGATTTCCACCGCGCGCCGCGCCTGGGCGAGGCGGTCGAGGACGCCGTTGATGTAGCGATGCCCCTCGGCGGTACCGAACATCTTGCACAGCTCCACGCCTTCGTTGATGACGACGCGGAACGGCATCTCGAGGCAATGGCGCATCTCGTAGGCACCGATCAGCAGCACACTGCGCTCGACCGGGTCGAGCTTGGTCCACTCGCGGTCCAGGCAAGCATCGAGATCGCTCTTGAGCGCGTCGAAATGACGCGGCACCTCGCGCACCAGCTGTTCGAAGTAATCCATGTCGACGTTGACCAGCTCGCGGTCGGCGACGAATTCCTTGATGATGTCCGGCGGCTGCTGGGCGGTCATCTGCCACTGGTAGAGGGCCTGCACCGCGCAGCGGCGTGCGCGCACGCGTCCCTGGTTGCCGGGGCGTCGCGACATGCTCAGAGCTGGCGCATGAGCGAGATCATTTCGAGCGCGACGGCGGCCGCCTCGGCGCCCTTGTTACCGGCCTTGGTGCCGGCGCGCTCGACCGCCTGCTCGATGGTGTCCGTCGTGAGTACCCCGAACACCACCGGCACGCCGGTTTCGGTAGCGACGCTCTGGATACCGCTCGCGCACGGTCCGGAGACGTACTCGAAATGCGCCGTCGCGCCGCGAATCACCGCGCCCAGTGCGATGACCGCATCGTAGCCGCCGCTCGCCGCCACCTTGCGCGCGACCACCGGCAGTTCGAACGCGCCGGGTACGCGGATCACGCTGACGTTCGCCGTCGCCCCGGCCGCGGCGTGGCGCGCGAGCGTATCCAGGCAGCCTTTCTCGAGCTGGTCGACGATGAAATGGTTGAAGCGCGTGCACAGCACGGCGACGCGCGCATCGGTCTCGAGGATCGGGCGGCCCTCGATGATATTCACCTCGTGCATGATGCGAAGGCTCCTCTCAGGTGACGTATTCGACGACCTCGAGACCAAAGCCCGAGATCGCATGGTACTTGCGCGGGTTGCTCATCACGCGCATCTTGCGCACGCCGACGTCGGCGAGGATCTGCGCACCGAGACCGATCTGCCGCCAGTCCATCGGGTTGCCCTCGCGCCGCGCCGCGGCGCTGCTCTCCTCGCCTTCCGCGTAGCGCGTCATCTGGCGCACGAGGTCGTGGCTGTCGTACTGGTTGGACAACACGACGACGACGCCTTCGCCCGCCTCGCCGACACGCTTGAGCGCGTCGCGCAGCGGCCATCCCTGGTCCTTGCGGATGCTCGCAGTGAGATCCTCGAACGGATTGTGAATGTGCACGCGCACCAGGGTCGGCCGCTCCGCCGCAATCTCGCCCTTGACCATGGCCATGTGCACGTCGCCACGGATCGCGTCACGGTAGGCATAGAGATGAAAATCGCCGAACTCCGTCGGCAGCACGGCATCCGCGGCGCGCTCGACGGTCTTCTCGTTCTCGATACGGAAACGGATGAGATCGGCAATGGTGCCGATCTTGAGGTCGAACTGCTGGGCGATGAGTTCGAGGTCGGGACGCCGCGCCATGGTGCCGTCGTCCTTGAGAATCTCGACGATCACGGCCGCCGGCTCGAGCCCCGCGCAGCGGGCGAAGTCGCAACCCGCCTCGGTATGGCCGGCGCGCGTCAGCACGCCACCGGGCTGCGCCATCAGCGGGAAGATGTGGCCGGGCTGGACGAGGTCGGCTGGCACCGCGTCGGCGCCGACGGCGGCCTGCACCGTGCGTGCCCGGTCAGCAGCCGAGATACCCGTCGTGACCCCCTCGGCGGCCTCGATGGAGACGGTGAAATTGGTCCGGTGGGTGTAATGCGTGTCCTGCACCATCAACGGCAGGTTGAGCTTGCGACACCGGTCTTCGGTGAGCGTCAGGCAGATCAGGCCACGCCCGTGCTTGGACATGAAATTGATGTGCTCTGCGGTGCAGTGACTGGCAGCGAGAATGAAGTCGCCTTCGTTCTCGCGATCCTCATCGTCCATGATGATGATCATCTTGCCGGCACGGATGTCCTCGATCAGTTCCTGGGCTGAATTCAGCTTCATGATGCAGTGCGATACCGGGAGGTCTGGGAAGTGGGCTGACGGCGGATTATATCGAGGGAAGTTCTCACTCGCGCGGGCCGGCGAATCCGGCGGCCCGCAGCCCTTCGAGCGTGATCCCGCCGCCGGTACCTTCGCGGGACAGCAGGCGCTCGATGTAGCGCGCGATGAGGTCGACCTCGAGGTTGACCGCGTCGCCGGGCTCGAGGCTGCCGAGGGTGGTCCGCTCGAGCGTGTGCGGAATGAGCAGGCCCTCGACATCATCCGCGCCGGCCGCGTTGACCGTGAGGCTGACGCCGTCGATGCA
>JAUIFX010000129.1 GCA_030429865.1 Gammaproteobacteria bacterium
TGGCTCGAGGAAGCCAACGCGGCGCGCGGCGTTGCCGACCGCCTGTTGCCGGCAGTCTTGCTGCTGCGCGCGAGCGCGCTCGCGCTGGCAGCCTTTCCGCAGTTCAACGGCCATTACGGGGACGAGCGTTACACGCCTGCAGCGCAGGTCAACCTCGGCTGGGCCATCGCGCTGCGCGGCGGCGGCCTGGTGGCGCCGGCGATCCGGGCCGCCGAAACCCTCGACCTCGATGCGCTGATGGCGGCGCTGCGCGACCTCGTCAAGCGTGCGCGCGGCGGCGGCCTGCGCGCCTCGGAACTGTCGAGCGCCACGGCGACCGTGACCAGCCTCGGCGAACGCGGCGCGGAGGCCGTGTGGCCGGTCATTCATCCGCCGCAGGTCGCCATGCTCGGTTTCGGCGCCGTCGTCACGCGGCCCTGGGTGACCGAGGGCCGCATCGCGGCGCTGCCGGTCGTGACGCTGAGCCTGGCGGCCGACCATCGCGTCAGCGACGGCCACGCCGGCAGCCTGTTGCTGGAGGACATCGCCGCCCGCCTCGGTGAGCCGGAGCGGTTGTAGCGCAGGCCCCGGCGGCCCCGCGCGGCGGCCGCGGCCGGCTGCGGCGAAGTTTCCCCGGGGCCCCCTACCCGACAATGCCCGAAGGAACCCGCACCATGAATATCAACGACACGCGCGCGCTGCTCGCCCGCATCCTGGCCGACATCGCCCCCGAGGCGGAACTCGCCGAGGTTGGCGAAGACGAGGACCTGCGGCAGGCGCTCGACCTCGACTCGATGGATTTCCTCAACGTCGTCGTCGGCCTGCACGAGGCGACCGGCGCCGACATCCCCGAGGCCGACTACCCGCGTCTGTTTACGTTGTCCGGCATGGCGGCCTACCTGCCCTGAGCGCGCCAGCGTAGCGCGCGCGGCGTTACACTGCCGGGGTGGCGCGCGCCGCACGCGTCGTCGACGCGGCCCGTCACGCGCAGCCGGCGCCGTGCACGGACGTGCGGCGCCCCGACCCTGTTCACGCTGTCCGGCCGTGGCCCTACCGCGGCGTCGGCCACGCTGTGAATGTTCTACATCTGCCCGAGGAAGCTCCCATCACCATGTCCAGCAAGCTGTTCGACCTGACCGGCAAGGTCGCCCTCATCACCGGTTCCAGCAAGGGCATCGGCCGCGCCATCGCGACCGAGCTCGCGCGTCACGGCGCGCGCGTCGTCATTTCCAGCCGCAAGGGCGAGATCTGCGAGGAAGTGGCCGCCGAGATCAACGCCGAGCTCGCCGGCGCGCCGGGCGGCGCGGTGGCCATCCCGGCCAACATCAGTACGCGCGAAGCGCTCGAAGGGCTCGTCGCCGAAACCCGCCGCCAGCTCGGCGCGATCGACATCGTCGTGTGCAATGCCGCCGTCAATCCGAGCTACGGGCCGATGAGCGAGCTGCCGGACTCGGCCTTCGAGAAGATCCTCGGCGTCAACATCATGGCCAACCACTGGCTCATCCAGATGGTGCTGCCGGAGATGATCGCGCGCCGCGACGGCGTCGTCATCGTGGTCTCGTCGATCGGCGGCCTGCGCGGCAACGATCGCCTCGGCGCCTATTGCATCTCCAAGGCCGCCGACCTGCAGCTGGTGCGTAATCTCGCGGTCGAGAACGGGCCGCACAACATCCGTGTCAACGCCATCTCGCCGGGGCTGATACGCACGGATTTCGCGCGCGCCCTGTGGGAGAACCCGGAGATCCTCGCGCGCCGCGTCGAACACGATCCGCTGCGCCGCATCGGTGAGCCGGAAGAGGTCGCGGGGATCGCGGTCTACCTCGCCTCGCCGGCCGGCAGCTTCACGACCGGGCAGAACTTCGTCATCGACGGCGGCGCGACGATCTCCTGAGCGCGGTATTCATCCCGCCGCGGTATCGACGCTGACCTCGTAGCCGGTGAACTTGCGCACGTTCAGCACGCCGCTGTCGAACAACAGGTACTGGCCCTTGATACCTTCGAGCGTACCGCTGACACGCGCCTGCTTGTCGAAGTTGTGCGAGACGATCTTCTGCGGGTAGTGCACCACGGGATAGCGGATGGTGACGTCGTCGGCGGCGAGGACGCGTACGGCGTCGGCGCCGTGCTCCGCGCGTATCGCCGCGATGTCGCCCGCGGCGTCGTCGAGCACGGTGGCCGCGGCGGCGGCGAGATCGAGCGCTTCGCCGTCGCCGCGCAGCATCGCGCGCCAGTTCGTCTTGTCCGCGACGCGGCGCGCGATGGCGACCTCGACCAGTCCGGCGACGTGGCGCGTGGCGACCTCGAGCAGCGGCCGGGCCTGCGTCGCACCCTGGTCGAGCCAGCGCGTCGGCACCTGGCTGGCGCGCGTGATGCCGACTTTCAGTGCGGAGGTGTTGGCGAGGTAGACCACGTGACCGGTCATGCAGTGTGTCTCGCCCCAGGCCGGTTCGCGACAGGTGCCGGCGGCGTAATGACAGGTCTCCGGCTTGAGCACGCACAGGTCGCAGCGCGCGAGACGCTGCATGCACGGGTAGCAGTGTCCCTGCGCGTAGCTCTTCGGCGTCTCGCGGCCGCAGGCATCGCACAGGATACGGCCGGTCGCGGTCAAGGCGATCCGGCTGCCGATCAGGCCGTTCAACGGCAGGCGTGCGTCGCCGGCGGCGAGCTCGTAGGTGACCTCGTCGCCGAGCGTGGCGCGGAGCTTGTGCAGCGGACCTTGCATGTGCGTGTTCCGTGGCAGCGGAGCGCCCCGCGTCGGCGTCACTTGGTGCGCGGGGCTGGTGATCGGGAGGCCGGCGTAGTGTAGGCCAAGTGCGGCGGCAATGGGCAACGTCGTTGCCGTCGAGGGCCGAAACCGATCGCCCGTGACCGGGTTCGCGACCGGACCCGGCGGCATGTCTATAATCGGGGGCGTCGCACAGGCGACGTGGTGACCAGGTCAAAACGAGGCGTGCAGGCATGACCGAGCAGGACGGCGACAACGAGAAGACGCAGATTTTCCTCTCCGGCGGCGCCGGCGGGCCGGCACGCGGGCCCCGCGACGAGAAGGTCCACGAGGTCCTGCTCAAGCCGGCCGGCAAGGGCGGCAAGGCGCCGGGCAAGCCGGGCAAGGTCGACTTCGACATCACCGGTGAGGGCGAAGTGCCGCCGGCGACACGGCAACTCGATTTCGACCTGACCGGCGAAGGCGAGACCGCGGCGGTGTCGGACGGCGTCGATCTCGACCTGAGCGGCGGCGATGAGAGTGCCTCGGGGGTCGACTTCGACATCACCGGCGGCGCAGCCGATGCCGCGCCGTCCGCGCAAGCGGCCGGCGAGAAGCCCGCAGCGGACAAGCCGGCCAGCGCCGGCAGCGCACCGCCGCGGCCGGCCGCCGCGCCACCCGCGCCTGCGCCGGCGAGCGGCTCGCGCGGTTCGCTGATCGCGATCGTGATGCTCGTCATCGTGGCCCTGATCGGCTGGTTCCTGTTCCGCTGAGCGGCGTCGCGATGAGCGTGCCGAGCGGTGCGCCCGGACCCGGCGGCGCCGCGGCCGTGATCGCCGCCCAGCTGGCCGGGAGCGGGATTGCGCATACGGTGCATCGCCACGTCGCCGTGGCGACCATCGACGAGGCGCTCGCCCGGGTGCCGCATCTCACCGAGGATCTCTTGAAGACGGTGGTGTTCGAGATCGCCGGCAGCGCGCGCCGCCTGCTGGTCGCGGTCGATTGCGCGGCGCGGGTCGATTATCGCGGCGTCGCGGCGGCGGCTGGCTGTTCACGCCGCGCCCTGCGCCTGGTGCCGCCGGAGCGCGTCGCGGCCGAACTCGGCTTCGAAATCGGTGGCGTGGGCCCCTTCCGCGTTGCACCCGGGGTCGAGGTGGTGCTCGATGCGGGCAGCGCGCCGGCGCGCCGCGTGCGCGTCGGCGGCGGCTTGCGCACGCTGACCATCGAACTTGCGTTCGGCGATCTCGCCGCGCTCGGCGAGGCAACGCTCGCCGCGGTCGCGCGCACCGACGCGGCGCCCGCCTGATGGCCGCGCGCGAACGTCCGGCCGCGCTCTCGGAGCGTATCCGCCACGACGAGGCGCGGCTCGCCGAGGCCATCGGCCAGCAGATCCGTCATTTCCGCAGCGAGCTGCGCATGACCATCGCCGAGGTCGCGAGCCTGGCCGGGCTCTCGTCCGGGATGATGTCGAAGATCGAACGCGGCATGAGTTCGCCGTCGCTGGCGACGCTCGCCGCTATCGCCGCCGCGCTCAACGTGCCGGTGACGGCGTTCTTCCGCAAGTACGAGGAACAGCGCGACTGCTCCTACGTGCGCGGCGGCGAGGGCCTGGTGATCGAACGGGTCGGCACGCGCGCCGGCCACGAGTACCGCCTGCTCGGGCACAACATCCGCAGCCGCGTCAACGTCGAGCCCTACCTGATCACGCTGACCGACGAGTCGGAAGTGTTCCCGCTGTTCCAGCACGCCGGCGTCGAGTTCGTCTACCTGCTCGAAGGGCGCGTGCTCTATCGTCACGGCAAGAAGACCTACCTGCTGACGGCCGGCGACTCGCTGTTCTTCGACGCCGAGGCCGCACACGGCCCGGAGGAACTCGTCGAACTTCCGGTGCGCATGATCGCGGTGCTGAGCAAGCCGCGCGACGAGGATTGAGGGCGCCCCAGGGGCTGTGCGGGGCGGGCCGGGAGCGCGCCGGCGGAACGTCCAGCACCGCGGTTGCAGCGCAAAAAAGGACTTGCCTCGAATTTCATCTGGGTATAATTTTATTCTTCACATGAAACATCGGTAGGTGTCCCGCGATGTGCGGAATCGTCGGTCTGTTCGCCAAAACCCCCGGCTTCGAGGCTGAACTCGGCCAGCATTTTGCGCAGATGCTGCGCGAAATGACCGACCGCGGCCCGGACAGCGCCGGTTTCGCGGTCTACCGCGACGCCGTGCCGTTCGGCCAGATCAAGCTTACCCTGCTCGCGCCCGAGGGATTTTTCTGGCCCGATTTCGAGGCCGCCCTGCACAGCGCGTTCGATGGCATCGAGCGTCTCTCGCTGCACGGCAATCACGCCGTCGTCGTGACCAGCGTGTGGCTCGCCGATCTCGCGGAATGGCTGCGCGCAGGCTTCCCGCAGCTGCGCGTGTTGAGTTCCGGCGGGGCGATCGAAATCTACAAGGAAAAGGGACTGCCCGAGCGCGTCATCGAGCACTTCGACGTTGCCGCGATGAGTGCGACGCATGCGCTCGGACATACGCGCATGGCGACCGAGTCGGCCGTGACCACCGAACACTCGCACCCGTTCTCGACCGGTGAGGACCTGTGCCTGGTGCACAACGGTTCGCTGTCCAACCACAACCGCCTGCGCCGCGATCTCGAGAAGCGCGGCGTGCGCTTCGCTACCGACAACGACAGCGAAGTCGCCGCGGGCTACTTCACCTGGCGCCTGCGCGAGGGCGACACGCTGGAGCAGGCGTTGTCGCGCGGCATGCGCGACCTGGACGGTTTCTACACGTTTGCCATCGGCACGCGCGACGGCTTCGCCGTGCTGCGCGACCCTATCGCCTGCAAGCCCGCCGTCATCTCCGAGTGCGACGACTGGGTCGCGATGGCCTCCGAGTATCGCGCCATCGCGAGGCTGCCGGGCGCCGCCGCGGCGAAGTCGTGGGAACCCGAGCCCGGGCGCATCTACAGCTGGAGCCATTGACCGTGACCCAAGTCTTCGACCTCGCTGCCAACAGCACCCGCGAGTTGAACCAGACCCTGCAGCGCGCCAACGGCGGCAGCGCCATCGAGCAGTGGCGCGTGGTCAACCCCAACGGCGCGCACAATCTCGCCGTCGGCCTCGATGCGCCCAGCCGGGTCGAGATCGAGGGCCACGTCGGCTACTACTGCGCGGGTATGAACAAGTACGCGCACATCGTCGTCCACGGCAACGCGGGTCCCGGCCTGGCGGAGAACATGATGTCGGGGCTCGTGCGCGTGACCGGCAGCGCCTCGCAGTACGCCGGGGCCACGGCGCATGGCGGCCTGCTCGTGATCGAGGGTGACGCCAGCTCGCGTTGCGGCATTTCGATGAAAGGCGTCGACATCGTGGTGCAAGGCGCGGTCGGGCACATGAGTGCCTTCATGGCGCAGAGCGGCCGCCTGGTCGTGTGTGGCGATGCCGGCGAGGCGCTGGGTGACTCGCTCTACGAGGCGCGGCTGTACGTGCGCGGCAACGTGGCCGGGCTGGGCGCCGACTGCGTGGAGAAAAGCATGAAGGACAAGCACAAGCGCGAAGTCGAGCAGCTGCTTGCCGAGGCTGGCATCAGCGGTGTCGACGGCGCCGAGTTCCGTCGTTTCGGTTCGGCCCGTGAGCTCTACAACTTCAAGGTGGACAACGCGCATGCCTACTAGAAAGAATCGCCGCATCGATCGTGCCGAGCTGCGGACGCGCCTGCGCCCGTCGGCGACGTTTTCGCGCGAGGTCATTGCCGAAATCCAGCGTGCGGCGGATACCGGCATCTACGACATCCGCGGCTTCGGTGCGAAGCGCCGCGTGCCGTGCTTCGACGACCTGCTGTTCCTCGGTGCAAGCATGTCGCGTTACCCGCTCGAGGGTTACCGCGAGAAGTGCGGAACCGGTGTCACCCTCGGCACGCGTTATGCCTCGAAGCCGCTCGAGCTGAAGATCCCGGTGACCATTGCGGGCATGAGCTTCGGCGCGCTGTCGGGTCCCGCCAAGGAAGCGCTGGGCCGTGGCGCGACGCTCGCCGGCACCAGCACCACCACGGGCGACGGCGGCATGACGCCGGAGGAGCGCGAGCACTCGGAACTGCTGGTGTACCAGCTGCTGCCCTCGCGCTACGGCATGAACCCCGACGATTTGCGGCGTGCCGACGCCATCGAAATCGTCGTCGGCCAGGGCGCCAAGCCGGGCGGTGGCGGCATGCTGCTCGGGCAGAAGATCTCCGCGCGGGTCGCCGGCATGCGCGACCTGCCCGAAGGCATCGACCAGCGCAGCGCCTGCCGTCACCCCGACTGGACCGGGCCGGACGACCTCAAGATCAAGATTCGGGAGCTGCGCGAAATCACCAACTGGGAGAAGCCGATCTACATCAAGATAGGCGCGGCCCGCACGTTCTACGACACCACGCTCGCGGTCAAGGCGGGTGCCGACGTCGTCGTGCTCGACGGCATGCAGGGCGGTACCGCGGCAACCCAGGACGTGTTCATCGAGCACGTCGGTATCCCGACCTTGCCGGCGCTGCGCCAGGCGGTCGAGGCGCTGCAGGAGATGGACATGCATCGCAAGGTCCAGCTCGTCGTCTCCGGCGGGATACGCAGTGGCGCCGATGTCGCCAAGGCGCTGGCGATGGGCGCGGACGCGGTCTCGATCGGCGTTGCGGCACTGATCGCGCTCGGTGACAACGCGCCCGCCTTCGAGGACGAGTACAACGCGCTCGGCAGTTCGGCCGGGTACTACGACGACTGGCACGAAGGGCGCGACCCGGTCGGCATCTCGACGCAGGACGACGACCTCGCCGCGCGTTTCGACCCGGAACTCGGCGGCCGCCGCCTGGCCAACTATCTCAACGTGCTCACGCTCGAAACCCAGACGCTCGCCCGCGCCAACGGCAAGAGCCACGTGCATAACCTCGAGCCCGAGGACCTCGTCGCGCTGACCATCGAGGCGGCGGCGATGGCCGGGGTGCCGCTCGCGGGCACCGGCTGGATCCCGGGCCGCGGCACGTTCTGAGGCGAGCACGCGCGACATCATCGAACCTGGCCACAGGAGGCAGCAGCATGGCAACCGATCTCGCCCAGACCGCGAAGAGCAAGGGCATCAAGTATTTCCTCGTCAGCTTCGTCGATATGTTCGGCGTGCTGCGCGCGAAGCTGGTGCCGGCGAGTGCCATCAAGGGCATGCAGAAGGACGGCGCCGGCTTCGCCGGTTTTGCCGCCTGGCTCGACATGACCCCGGCTGACCCTGACATGTTCGCCAAGCCCGATCCGGCGAGCCTCACGCCCTTGCCGTGGAATCCCGAGGTGGCGTGGGTCGCCGCCGACCTGTGGATGAACGGCGTCGAGGTCGAAAGCGCACCACGCAACGTGCTCAAGCGCCAGGTCGCGCGCGCTGCCGCCGCCGGGTACCGCATGAAGACCGGCGTCGAGTGCGAATATTTCCTCATCACGCCGGACGGCTCCGGCATTTCCGACCCGGCCGACGCGCAGGCCAAGCCGTGTTACGACCAGCAGGCCCTGATGCGCCGTTTCCCCGTCATCCGCGAGATCTGCGACGCCATGCAGAGCCTCGGCTGGGGGCCCTACCAGAACGACCACGAAGACGCCAACGGCCAGTTCGAGATGAACTGGGATTACGACGATGCGCTGGTCACCGCCGACCGCCACGTGTTCTTCAAGTACATGGTCAAGACCATCGCCGAGAACCACGGTCTGCGCGCGACGTTCATGCCCAAGCCGTTCGCGTCGCTGACCGGCAACGGCTGCCATACGCACGTCTCGCTGTGGAACAAGGCCGGCAGCAAGAACCTGTTTGCCGACGCGCGCGACGACCTGGGCCTATCGCCGCTGGCCTACAACTTCCTCGGCGGCATCCTGCACAACGCGCAATCGCTGTGCGCGGTGTTCAATCCCACCGTCAACAGTTACAAGCGCATCAATGCGCCGGTGACGTCCTCCGGGGCGACCTGGTCGCCGAACGCGGTGACCTATGCCGGCAACAACCGCACCCACATGATTCGCGTACCGGACGCCGGCCGCTTCGAACTGCGCCTGATGGACGGCGCGACCAACCCCTACCTGTCGCAGGCGGCGGTGCTGGCCGCCGGCCTCGACGGCATCGAGAACGAGCGCGATCCGGGCAAACCGGTGCATATCAACATGTACACCGAGGGACACAAGATCAAGTCGGCGCCGCGCCTGCCGGCGACGCTGCTCGACGCCCTGCGCCTGCTCGAGAAGAACAAGGTCATCGCCGCGGCCTGGGGTGATGACGTGGTGAAGTCGTACATCAAGCTCAAGATGGGCGAGTGGAGCGATTACACCGCGCACCTCAGCGAATGGGAGCGGCGTAACACGCTGGATTGCTGAGTGAGCGCCGCGAACGGGACCCCGCTAGCAGCTCGCGCTGACCGCGAGGCGCGCGCGTGTGTCCGCGCGCCGCGGCGAGTGGGGCGCTGACCCATGTCGGTGCGCCTGCTGAAGTACGCTTTCATCGAGGACTACGCCGAGCCGCGCTGGTTCAACACGCCGGCGACGCTCGGCGAGAGCTACGACGTGGTCATCATCGGTGCCGGCGGGCACGGCCTCGCCTGTGCCCATTACCTCGCCCACGATCACGGCATCACCAAGGTCGCCGTGCTCGACCGCAGCTACCTCGGCGGCGGCAATACCGGGCGCAACACGACCATCATCCGCTCGAACTACCTGACCCCGGAAGGCGTGGCGTTCTACGACGCGAGCCTCGCGCTGTTCCGCGATCTCTCGGATGCGCTCGATACCAACATCTTCTACTCAGAGCGCGGCCACTACACGCTTGCGCACAACGAGGCGACGCTGCGCACGGCGCGCTGGCGTGCCGAGGTCAACAAGCACTACGGCATCGACAGCGAGGTGGTCGATGCCGAGGCGGTGGCGCGCGCGGTGCCGGGCATCGATCTCGCCTGCGGCGGCAACCACGCCGTGGAGGGCGCGCTCTACCACGCGCCGGGGGCGGTCGCGCGCCACGACGCCGTCGCCTGGGGTTACGCCCGGCAGGCCTCGCGCGCGGGCGTCGAAATCCACCAGCACACCGAGGTCACGGACATCCTCGTCGAGAGCGGACGGGTGACGGGCGTGGTCACGCCGCGCGGCACGGTGCGCGCGGGCGCGGTGCTCTCGGCCGTCGCCGGGCACACGCCGTCGGTGCTCGCGATGGTCGGCCTGAACAGCCCCATCGAGATCTTTCCGCTGCAGGCCTGCGTGACCGAACCGGTCAAGCCGTGGCTAGACACCATCATCGTCTCCGGCAGCCTGCACCTGTACGTCTCGCAGAGTGCACGCGGCGAGATGGTCATGGGCGCGTCGCTCGACCCGGCCGAGCTGCATTCGCGCCGTTCGAGCTTCGAGTTCGTCAGCGGCCTCGCCGACGGCATGCTCGACCTGTTCCCCGGCATGGCCGGGCTCAAGGTCAACCGCCAGTGGGCCGGCATGGCGGACATGACGCCCGACTTCGCGCCGGTCATGGGCACGACACCCGTCGCGGGTTTCTACCTCGATGCCGGCTGGGGCACCTGGGGCTTCAAGGCCACGCCGATCAGCGGCAAGACCATGGCCGCGACGATCGCCAACGGTCGCGACGATCCGCTCATCCGCGCCTTCAACCTGTCGCGCTTCGACGACTTCTCGCTGGTCGGCGAGAAGGGCGCGGCGTCGATCGGACACTAGGACGCGATGGCGCCATGAGAGAGGCCGCATGAAGTACGCCGATTTCCCACTGCTCGGCCGCCGTCCGTTCACCGAGTTCAGCATCTCGGGCGTGCTCGAGCCCGAACCGGCCGAGCTTGGCGAATGGACCGCGGCACGCTGGGTGTTCGAGCGCACCAGCGTGCCGCGCGAGCGCGTCGAGTGGTGGTATCACGGCGCCAGCCGCCTGTGGTTCCGCGTGCGCCGCGATACCGGCAGCGACACCATCCTCGGCATCGAACCGGCGCGCGGGGAGAAGCGCACATGATGCGCCGCCTGCCGCCCCGCGAGGGTGAATGGATCGACCGCGACGTGAGCTTCTCCTTCCTGTTCGAAGGCGAACCGGTGCAGGCCTACGGCGGCGATACCATCACCAGCGCACTCGCTGCGAGCGGGCGGCGCACGCTCGCACGCAGTTTCAAGTACCACCGGCCGCGCGGCATTCTCTCGCTCGCCAATCACGATGCGAACGTGTTGCTGGAGACCGACACGGCGACCAACCTGCGCGCGGACGTCACCGCGCCCGAGCCGGGCGCGCACTACCGCGCGGTCAACACCTTCGGCGGGCTGCGCCACGACGCCGGGCGCGTGCTGTCCTGGTTCGCGCCCGTGTTGCCCAGCGGGTTCTACTACAAGGCCTTCTACCGCCCGCGCTTCCTGTTTCCCTGGTGGGAGAAGCTGATCCGCCACGCCGCCGGTCTCGGGCAGGTGAAGTTCGACAGCATCGCGCCGCGCCTGCCGCGCCGTCACGCGTTCTGCGACCTGCTCGTGGTCGGTGCGGGTGCCAGCGGCCTCGCCGCGGCGCGCGCCGCGGCGGATGCCGGCGCGGCCGTCGTGCTGGTCGACGAGCAGGCGCATCCCGGTGGCTCGCTGAACCACCTGCGCGCGGCCGACGACAGCGACGGTGCCTGGCGCCGGGAGTGCCTCGCGGCCCTGGCCGGGGCCGACAACGTCACGCTCGTCAGCGGCAGCTACGCGGCGGCCTTCTACGCCGATCACTGTGTGCCACTGGTCGGCGCCGAGGGCATCACGCTCGTGCATGCGCGCGCCGTCGTGCTGGCCTGCGGCTGCTACGAGCAGCCGGCGGTGTTTCGCAACAACGACCTGCCCGGGGTGATGCAGGCCGGTGCCGCGGCGCGCCTGCTGCGGCTCTACGCCGTCGCACCCTGTACCGCCGGCGTGTTGCTGGCGGGGACGCCCGGTGCCTACGCTGGCGCGCTCGACCTGCTCGGGCAGGGCCTCGCCCTGTCCGCCATCGTCGATATCGGCAGCGGTGCGGCGGCGGCCGAGCGCGAACGCGCCCGCGCCGCCGGGGTGCAGGTGTTCGAACATGCCGTGCCGCTCGAAGCGCTCGCGCGCGGCGGTGAGCTGGCCGGCCTGCGCATCAGCGCAGGTAGCGGCCGCCTGCACTCGACCATCGATTGCGATGGCCTGCTGATGGCGGTGGGGCAGGCGCCGGCCGCGGGTCTGCTGGTGCAGGCCGGCGGCCGGCTGGCATGGAACGAGGCGCTCGGCCAGCACGTGCCCTCGGCGCTGCCTCCCGGCGTGCACGCGGCCGGCAGCTTGAATGGCATGCAGGCCTTCGACGCGCGTATCGCCGATGGCGCCGCCGCCGCCGCCGCCGCGCTGGCCGACTGCGGCATCGCCGCTGCCGCGTGCGCCGCACCGCCGCGTGCCGCGGGGCCGCTCTCCCACGCACATCCGGTCTATCCGCACGCACGTGGAAAGGCCTTCGTCGACTTCGACGAAGACCTCACCATCGACGATCTGCGCACCGCGGTGCGCGAGGGGTTCGATTCGGCCGAGCTGATGAAACGCTACTCGACCATCGGCATGGGCCCGAGCCAGGGCAAGCACGCCAACGTCAACGGCCTGCGCATCCTCGCCGAACTGACCGGGCAGGAGATTGGCGCCGTCGGTGCGACCACGCCGCGCCCGTTCGTGCACCCGGTGCCGCTCGCGGCATTGGCCGGACGGCGGCTGCGCCGCGTGTGGCGCACGCCGCTCGATGCCTGGCATCGCGCCCATGGCGGGGTAATGCACGAGGCCGGCGCCTGGCAGCGGCCGCGCTGCTACGGGCCGGGGGATCACGCTGCAGCCGTCGCGCGCGAGCATGCCGCGGTGCGCGAGCAGGTGGGACTGATCGATGTCTCCACGCTCGGCAAGATCGAGGTGTTCGGCGTGGACGCCGAGGCACTGCTCGAGTATGCGTACCCGTGCAGCTCCGCAAGGCTCGTCGACGGCATGACCCGCTACGTGTTCATGACCGACGGCGGCGGCACCCTGATCGACGACGGCGTGTGCGCGCGCATCGCCGCCGATCACTTCTACCTCACCACGACCAGCTCGCAGGCGCAGCACGTGCTGCGCCTGCTCGAACTCTACGCGGCGGAACTCGCGCTCGATGTGGCGCTCGTCGAGCGCACGTTCGCGCTCGGCGCGATCAACCTGGCCGGGCCGCGCTCGCGCGCGGTGCTCGCGGCGCTCAGTGATATCGACCTCTCGGCCACGGCGTTTCCCTATCTCGCCTGGCGCGAGGGGCGGGTGGCCGGCGTCGACGCACGCGTGATGCGGGTCGGTTTCGTCGGCGAACTGGGTTACGAGATTCACGTCCCGGCGGGCCGTACGGCGGTGGTGTGGACGGCGCTGATGGCGGCCGGACGCGAGCACGGGATCGCGCCCTTCGGTGTCGACACGCAACGCCTGTTGCGCCTCGAGAAGGGGCACGTCATCGTCGGTCACGATACAGACGGTACGACCACGCCGTTCGAGGCCGGGCTCGGCCGGGCGGTGGCGAAGAGCAAGCCGCGCCACGTCGGGCGCCACGCGCTCGCGGTGCTGCGCGAACGGACGCGCCGGACGCTGGCCGGCTTCCTCACGCGCGACGCGCGTGCCGCGGAGATCGCCGATTGCCTGCTCGTCATCGAGGCCGATCGCATCGCCGGCCGGGTCACGAGCGTGGGCGCGAGCCCGTCGCTCGGCGCGGTGATCGGGTTGGTCATGATTGACCAGGAACTCGCCCGGCCGGGGCGGCGCGTCGACATCCGCCTGGCCGACGGCACCCTGGTCGCGGCCGAGATCGCGCCGACGCCGTTCTACGATCCGGACAACGCGCGCCAGGCACTCGACGAAGCCGGCGCCGCCACGACCACGGTGCCAGGTGTCGAGCTTGCGGAGGTCGCCGAGGTGGCCGAGAGCCCGGTCCTCGGCGCTTACCCGCAGCCGGCTTTCTCGCACGTCGTCCAGGCAGGCGTACGCCTCGCGCGCCGCGCCGGCGCGCAGCCGGAGGCGTCGTCGTGGCTGCTCGATCTCGCGCACCTGCCCGCACACGTCGTCGTCGGCAGCGGGGCGGGCGCGTGGCTCGATGCACAGGGCGTCGAGCGGCCCGAAGCCGTGCAGTCGGCCTGCGTGCAGGGGGGCGACGGCCTGGTCGTGCGCAGCCACCTCGACGAGTACCTGCTGGTCGCCGGCAGCACCGGCGCACCGGCAGACAAGGCCGTGCGCACCGCCCCGGGCCGCCACGGCGAAGTGCTGGTGATGACGGCGGAACGTGCCCACTTCGCGTTGCTCGGCCCCGCCTGGGAGACCATCCTCGCCGAACTGTGTGCCGCGCCCCTGGGCGGCGCGGCGCCGGCCTGGCGGGCCGTGCGCCTGGCGCACTGTGAAGTCGGCCTGTGGCGCGTGGCGGGCGCCGTGCCGCACTGGCGCGTGCTGGCGAGCGCGGCCGACGCGCGCTACCTGTTCGACGTGCTCGCCGCGTGCCTCGACGAGCAGGGCGGCGCGCTCGCTGGCGGCGAGGAACTCGCGGCGCTCAGCGGCGCGTGAGCGCGCGGGCGCGGCGCGGCGTCATCCTCTACTCGCCGCCCGCCGCCTGCGGCAGCGCGAATACCCAGACCACGCCGCCCTGCGGCACCTGCACGTCCGTGCCGCGGGCCTTGTTCAGATAGTCCTGCTTGCGCTGCGCGTCGACG
>JAUIFX010000130.1 GCA_030429865.1 Gammaproteobacteria bacterium
GTCAGGGCCGCCGTCAGCGTCGTCTTGCCGTGATCAACGTGGCCAATCGTCCCCACATTCACATGCGGCTTCGACCTTTCGAACTTTTCCTTGGACATGCGCGGATATCTCCTTAACGCTTCGGGTGAGACTTCAGTTGGAAAAAACGGCGCAAGCGCGCGTGCGGGATTTGGAGCCCATAACCGGACTTGAACCGGTGACCTCTTCCTTACCAAGGAAGTGCTCTACCGACTGAGCTATATGGGCGATTGAGCTATAACGCATCATTGACAAGTCATAAGTTCAGGTCAGCCGGGGCACCGTGAATTCGCGCGCTTATGGCTTGTTGCTGGACGCTCGTGGCTCGTTCGTGGAGCGGGTGATGGGAATCGAACCCACATCATCAGCTTGGAAGGCTGAGGTTCTACCATTGAACTACACCCGCCTGCTGTAACGTAATGATCCGGGACGACCCCAATCACTGTGCTGCCTGGTGGAGGGGGTAGGATTCGAACCTACGAAGGCTGAGCCGGCAGATTTACAGTCTGCTCCCGTTGACCGCTTGGGTACCCCTCCAAAACGGTAGCCGGAAATTTTCGAAAGTTTTGCGTCGTCTGTCAATAGAGAATCGTGGCGGCGCGCGTCAGCCGGGCCACGCCGGCGAGCCTGCTGCGGCCGGGGCCGCCGGATCCGGCCAGCCCGGGCCCCCGCCGGGCCCCTGCGGGCTCCGGCGAATTACCGATTTTGTTATTTAGAATCAGCTGGATAAGCAGGTTTGACGCTACTTGCGGGCACGCCCGCGGCGCGCCCCGCCACGCTTCGCCGGCGCGTTCTCGATCAGCTCCCGGCATTGCTCGAGCGACAGGCTGGCCGGGTCGGTATCCTTCGGCACGCGGGCATTCTTGGTGCCGTCCGTCACGTACGGGCCGTAACGGCCGTTCAAGACCTTGATGCCCTCGTCCTCGAAAATCTTGATCTGCTTGGCCGCGTCGGCTTTCTTCTTCTCCTCGACGAGCTCGATCGCGCGCTCGAGCGTCACCGTGTACGGGTCGTCCTCCTTGCCGAGGCTGACGAACTTGTCGGCGTAGCGCACGTAGGGCCCGAAACGGCCGATGTTGACGGTCAGCGGCACCCCGTCCGGGGTTTCGCCGAGTTCGCGCGGCAGCTTGGTCAGCTCGAGGGCCTCCTCCAGCGTGATCGAATCCATGCGCTGCCCCGCGCGCAGGCCGTAGAAACGCGGTTTCTCCTCGTCCTCGACCGAACCGATGATGACGTAGGGACCATAGCGGCCCATACGGACCGCGACCGGCTTGCCCGTCTTGGGGTCGGTGCCGAGTTCGCGCGCCTGGTTGGCCTCCTGGCGGGTGACGTTCTCCTCTTTGTCCTTCACCGTCGCTGCGAACGGTTTCCAGAATTCCTGCAGGAGCGGGATCCAGTCGCGTTCGCCGCGCGAGACGGCATCGAGATCGTCCTCGAGCCGCGCGGTGAACTCGTAGTCGACGTAGCTCGAGAAGTGGTTGGTCAGGAAGGCATTGACGATGCGGCCGATGTCAGTCGGCTGGAAGCGCTTCTTTTCGAGCTCGACGTATTCGCGCTGCAGCAGCGTGGATATGATCGAAGCGTACGTGGAGGGCCGCCCGATGCCATACTCCTCCAGCGTCTTGACCAGGCTCGCCTCGGTGTAGCGCGGCGGCGGCTCGGTGAAATGCTGCTCGTTGCGGATGCCGCGCAGCGGGATGCGTTGGTCCTTTTCGAGCGGCGGCAGGGCCTTGTCCTCCTGTTCGGCCTCGTCGGACCCCTCGAGATACACGCTCATGAACCCGGGCTCGGTGATCGTCGACCCGGTTGCGCGGAAACTACCGGCGTCGCCGGCGGCGAGGTCGGCGGAGACGGTGTCGATGGTGGCGTGGATCATCTGGCAGGCCACGGTGCGCTTCCAGATGAGGTCGTAGAGCTTGAACTGGTCATCGCTCAGGCGCGACTTGATGTCGGCCGGCGTGCGCCGGCACGACGTCGGACGAATCGCCTCGTGCGCCTCCTGCGCGTTCTTGGCGCTCGTCTTGAAGGTGCGCGGACTCTTCGGCACCCGGTCGGCGCCATACTTCTCGCCGATGAAGTCGCGTAACTCGCCGATCGCCTCCTGCGCGAGGTTGATCGAATCGGTACGCATGTAGGTGATCAGTCCAACGGTGCCCTCGCCGACGTCGATACCCTCGTAGAGCTGCTGCGCGGTGCGCATCGCCCGTTGCGCGGTAAAGCCGAGCTTGCGCACGGCTTCCTGCTGCAGCGTCGAGGTGATGAACGGGGGCGCCGGGTTGCGCTTGCGCTGCTTCTTCTCGACCTTGGTCACGACCAGCTCACCGACCGCTTCTGCGGGCGGCGCGTCGACCACCGCGGCTGCCAGCAGCCGCGTTCGCACGTCCGCCGCCGCGCTCTCGCTGGTGATGGTGAACTGCTTGACCTTCTCGCCGGCGAACTCGTTCAGGCGGGCGACGAACTCGCCGCGTCCGGTCGCCAGGTCGGCCTCGATGGTCCAGTACTCGCGCGGCTTGAAAGCCTCGATTTCCGCTTCGCGCTCGCAGATCAGGCGCAGTGCGGGGCTTTGCACGCGGCCGGCGGAAAGGCCGCGCTTGATCTTCTTCCACAGCAGGGGCGAAAGATTGAAACCGACCAGGTAATCCAGGGCACGGCGCGCCTGCTGCGCGTTGACGAGTTCCATCGACACCGTGCGCGGGCTTTCGATGGCCTCTTTGATCGCGCGCTCGGTGATCTCGTGGAACACGACGCGGTAGATGTCCTTGCCTTCCAGCGCCTTGCGGTCGCGCAGCAGCTCGACGAGATGCCACGAAATCGCCTCGCCCTCGCGGTCGAGGTCGGTCGCGAGATAGAGTGCGTCGGCCTTCTTCATCGCCTTGACGATGGCATCGACGTACTTCGCGTTGCGGTCGATGACCTCGTACTTCATCTCGAAGCCGTGCTCGGGATCCACTGCGCCCTCCTTGGGCAGCAGGTCACGAACGTGGCCGTAAGAGGCGAGAACTTCGAAGTCCTTGCCGAGATATTTCTTGATCGTGCTCGCCTTTGCCGGCGACTCCACGACGACCAGATTGCTTGCCATAGGAATTTACGCTGCGTGGCACGCACCGGGCACGGCAGCGGGAAAGGGCTGTCGCGCGGGCGCGTCCATGGAATCAGTGAAGATTGCCGTAGAGATCATCCATGACCAGGTCCTCCATCCACAGGAAGGCCTGTTCCTGTCCGGGCTGGTTGAACAGCACCATGAGGATGATCCACTTGAGTTGGCCGATGTCGATCTCGTCGGGTTCGAGCGCAAGGACGCGGTCGATGACGAGTTCGCGGCTGACCGGGTCGAGCACGCCGGCCTGCTCGAGGAAATACATGAATCCGCGGCACTCGACGTCGAGCTTGCGCTGTTCCTCGGTCGTGTAGATGCGCGATGACGTCTGCGCGGCGCTCGGCAGTTCGTCTGCGCTGGCGCGGTTGACCGCCAGTTCCTGCAGCCAGTCGAAGGCCTTGGCGACCTGGCCGGATTCGAAGCCCGCGTTGTGGAGTTCGGATTTGAGACGGTCGCGATCCACGTCCAGCTCGATCTCATCGTCGATATAGTTCTCGAACAGGTAGATGAGGATGTCTATGACGGTCTGTTTCATCAGCAGGCGGAAGCGTGGTCGCGGGCGTGGGGGCTTCGCGATAGTAACATCAGTGTGCAGCGCGGAATGGGCGTCGGGCGGCGTGGGCTGCGGTGCGACTGCGGCGCGCCGGGGTCAGCGTGCGCGCAGGTAGGTGCCGTTGGCCCGGCATTCGACCAGGCCGTCCAGCTCGAGGGCGAGAAGGATGGATGAAAGCTCGGACACCGTCAATGCGCTGCGCTCGGCGAGCGTCTCGATCGTGACCGGTTCCCAGCCGCAGGCGGCCAGCACGCGGCGCGCATTGCGATCGTGGGCGGCGCTAAGTGGTTGATTGCCTGTTACGGGTAGCGTCGCCGGCCCCGCCAGGCCCGCCATGGGCAACTCTTCGAGGACGTCCTCGACGCACTCGGTCAACTTCGCGCCCTGCTTGATCAGCGCGTGGCATCCGGCTGCCTGCGGATTGAGCACACTGCCCGGAACGGCAAACACCTCGCGCCCCTGTTCGGCGGCGTGCAGGGCGGTGGACAGCGAGCCGCTGCGCGCCGCGGCCTCGATGACCAGCGTGCCATGAGCGAGGCCGGCGATGATGCGATTGCGCCGCGGGAAATGGTGACGCGCGGGAGGCGCGCCGAGTGCGAACTCGGAGACCAGCGCGCCGCGCCGGCGGATCTCACCGGCGAGTTCGCGGTGGCGTGCCGGGTAGACCCGGTCGATGCCGCAACCGAGCACCGCGAGGGTCTTGCCGGTGGTGGCCAGCGCCGCGCGGTGCGCGGCTGCATCGATCCCCAGCGCCATGCCGCTGGTCACCGTCAAGCCGACCTGGGCCAGGGCCGCCGCCATCTCTTGCGCGAGTCTGAGCCCGCCGGCGCTGGCCTTGCGGCTGCCGACGATGGCGATCTGCGGGGTCGCGAGCAGGTCCAGGCTGCCTTCGACGAACAACACCAGTGGCGGTGCCGGGATGGCCGCGAGCAGCGCCGGGTAGGCCGGTTCGCCGAGGACGAGAACGTGACGGTCGGAGGCTTGCGCCCAGTTCAGGGCGCGCTCACCGGCGGCGCGATCGGGCTGCCGGTGCGCGGCGGCAACCAGCCGCAGCGCCTGCCCGAGCGTGGCACGCGCGCCTCCTTCGGCGCTCGCTTCGCGCGCCGCCAGGGTACCGAGCACGGCGTGGCAACCGAGCAGCGTGCGCCGCCCGTCGATGTCCAGTCCCTTGTCCATCACCCGTCATCATATGACGGGCGGCAGTCGGCTGTCGCGCCGTTCCGGCGCCGCGTCGATTCAGGGGTTGGCGACGCGGTCGTTGAGGTGAATCGCGCGCTGCATATTCATCACCAGGCCGTAGCTGACGCGGTCAAAGGTCCGGAATACCATGAGTTCGCCGGCGCGTTCCTCCGGCAACTGCACCTTGACGCCCCCGGAACCTTCGATCGGCGTTCCGACGAAATCGCGCATGGCGCGATCGGCGGCACGAACGTCGTTGATCGCCGTCTGCAGCATGCGGGTCACCGGGTTGGGGTGCTCGCGCGCGACGCGCTCGCGCTCCTCGGCGAGTTTGCGGGCCTCGATGTCGCTGCCGATCACGTCCTCGATCACCTCGCCTTTCTGGAAGATGGCCAGCACGTGCCCGGGCTGCAAGCCGTCCTCGGCGCCGCGGTTGAGCACGACCACCTGGTGCTGGGCGATCTGAGAGACCCCGTTCATCACCGAGATGATGCGGCCGTCGACGGCACCACCGGGCGCATGCGGTACGAACTCGGGCAGCTCGAACTCGTCCTGCGGCACGAGCCGGTCGCCTTTACGCATCTCTTTGAACGAATTGGTGACGACGAGCGTCGCCGGGTCGCCGAACTTCTCGACCCGCGCATCACCGAGGTGCTCGGCTTCGTAGCCGAGAACCTCGCCGGTTTCCGGGTCACGGTAGGCAGGTCCTGCGCGGTAGACGGAGAATTTGTTGGTCTGCGGGGCGTCGAGCCCGCGCGCATAGACGCGATGCCCGCTGCCGAAAGTGAGATGTTCATCCTGGCTGCCGACGATGTAGGCGGCCCGGTCGAGTTCGCCGGCTGCCACCACCCGGGGACGCGAGAGGAACGGGGCGACGACGTCGAGCGGGATGGCGCGGATCGCCTCGCGGTGCGGGATTTCGCGTACGCTCGGGGTCAGCTTGACGTTGCGATCGTGGCCGGCCAGGCCGAGGATCGGGCGCCCGTCCTTGTAAGTCAGCGCAATGCGGTCGCCCGGGTAGATGAGGTGCGGATTGTCGATCTGGGGATTGGCCTGCCAGATGTCCGGCCACTGCCAGGGCCGTTCGAGAAAGCGTCCGGCGATGTCCCAGAGAGTGTCTCCCCGGACCACGGTGTAGACGCCCGGATGATCGGGCTTGATCAGTACTTCGTCCGCGACAGCCGGCGAGAGCACCAGTAGCAGCCCAACAAGAAAACCAAATTTTCTCGACATCTCAATGCTCTTAGACAGTATCCTTAATGTAGTTTAGCAGATAATGCTCGAAAAGGAATAGCGGGACGGCCCCGCACGCGTGGCTGCCGTCAAACGGAATCTTATTGGGCGATCAGGGTCTTACCGGTATTCTCCCGGTGCCCGCACGACTACGCCCCTACGCCCATGGCCCTTCGTCAGATACTGCATCATCCGGACCCGCGGCTGCGCGTGAAAGCCGAGCCCGTGACGGTGTTCGATGCCGCCCTCGGCACGCTCGTCGACGACATGCTCGAGACGATGTACGACGCACCCGGCATCGGCCTCGCCGCGACGCAGGTCAACGTGCACCAGCGCGTGGTCGTCATCGACGTCTCGCGCGACGGCAGCGCGCCCATGCATTTCATCAATCCGCGCATCCTCACCCGGGATGGCGAGGAGGAAATGGAGGAAGGCTGCCTTTCGGTCCCCGGGATCTTCGAAACCGTGCGCCGCGCGGACCGTATCACGCTGGCGTACCAGGACCGTGACGGTACCGAGCTCGAGATGGCCGCGGACGGCCTGCTCGCCGTCTGCATCCAGCACGAGATCGACCACCTCGACGGCAAGTTGTTCGTCGATTACCTCTCCCAGCTCAAGCAGTCGCGCATCCGCAAGAAGCTCGAGAAAGAACAACGGCTGGCCGGGTGAGCGCGGCCGCAACGCGGGCGCGGCGACGCTGACGCGCCGGTGCGAGCCGCGCGCGTCGCCCGTCCCGGTGTGCGCTTCTCAGCCTGACGGAATCCCACCTTGTCCAAGCGCCTCGCCACCGTTTTTGCCGGCACGCCCGATTTTGCCGTGCCCAGCCTCGACATGCTGCTGGAGCGCGCCGACATCGACCTGCGCGCCGTGTACACGCAGCCGGATCGGCCGGCCGGGCGCGGCCGCCGCCTCACGGCGAGTCCGGTCAAACGCCGCGCCCTGGAGGCGGGCCTGCCGGTCGAGCAGCCCGAAAACCTGAAGTCGGCGGCCGATGTCGCCACCCTGGCCGGCTACGCGCCGGACCTGCTGGTCGTCGCTGCGTACGGCCTGCTGCTGCCGGCGGCGGTGCTCGCGTTGGCACGCTATCCCGTCAACGTCCACGCCTCCCTGCTGCCGCGCTGGCGCGGCGCGGCCCCGATTCAGCACGCACTGCTCGCCGGCGATCGGGAAACCGGGATTTCGATCATGCGTATCGTTCAGCAGCTGGATGCCGGACCGGTGTGGCTGCAGCGCGCCTGCGCGATCGAGGCGCACGATACCGGCGGCTCGCTGCACGACAAGCTCGCCCGGCTCGGCGCCGAAACCCTCGCCGCGGCGCTCGACCTGCTGGCGGCCGGCGACGTCGAAGAGCAGCCACAGGACGCGGCGCGGGTGACCTACGCGAGCAAAGTCACCGCCGCCGATCGCGAACTCGATTTCACGGCCCCCGCGGCCGCCCTCGGGCGCCGCGTACGCGCGTTCAGCCCCGCGCCGGGCGCACGTGCCCGGCTCGGCAGCCTGGCGGTCAAGGTGCTCGCCGCGCGTGTCCTCGACGGCGCCGGCGGCAACATCCCGGGAACGATCGTCGCCTGCTCGGCCGAAGGTATCGACGTCGCCTGCGGCGAAGGCCTGCTGCGCATCACCGAGCTGCAGCCGCCCGGCAAGCAGGCCATGACGGCGGCCGCCTTCCTCAACGGTTACGGGGAACAGCTCTGAGCAGGCGCGCCCGGCCGTCCGCGCGTGTCGTGGCGGCACGCCTGCTCACCGCGGTGTTGAGCGAGGGGCGGTCACTCTCGCGTGCCGCACCGCCGCTGCTGGCGACGCTCGGCGACGCCCGTGACCGCGCTTTCGCCCAGGCCTGCGTCTACGGCGTGCTGCGTCATTACTATTCGCTGAGCAGCCGCCTGGACGCGAGCCTGGCCAGGCCGCTGCGCGCCAAGGACGCCGATGTCCGTGCCCTGCTCCTGTGCGGCCTCTACCAGCTCGCGCACATGCGCACGCCGCCGCACGCCGCGGTCGCGGCCAGCGTCGACGCCGTCCGCGGGCTGCGCAAGGCCTGGGCGGTCAGCCTGGTCAACGCGGTCCTGCGCGGCGCGACGCGCAACGATCCCGTGCCGGGCGAAGATGTCGAAGCCCGCTACGAACATCCGGCCTGGCTGGTCGAGCGGCTGGCCGGGGACTGGCCCGGGGACTGGCAGGCCGTGCTTGCCGCGAACAACGCACAGCCGCCGCTCACCCTGCGCGTCAACCTCGCCCGCGTCACGCGCGAACAATACCTCTCCCGGCTCCAGGCGGCAGGCCTCGCGGCGCACGCCGGGGCGCACGCGTCGAGCGCGGTCGTGCTCGACGCGCCCGTCCCTGTCGAGGAGCTGCCCGGTTTCGCCGACGGCGACGTCTCGGTGCAGGACGAGGCCGCGCAACTCGCCGCGGGACTGCTCGACCTGCCTCCGGGCGGGCGCGTGCTCGATGCCTGCGCCGCCCCGGGCGGCAAGAGCGCCCACCTCCTCGAACACGCTGCCGGCAACTGCGAACTCGTCGCTCTCGACCACGATGCGGAGCGCCTCGCGGACGTCGCTGCCACGCTCGAGCGCCTCGGGCTCACGGCCGCGCTGACCTGCGCGGACGCGGCCCGGCCCGCGGAATGGTGGGACGGGCGCCCGTTCGAGCGCATCCTGCTCGATGCGCCGTGCAGTGCGCTCGGCGTCGTGCGGCGTCACCCCGACATCCGCTTTCACCGTCGCGCGAGCGACATCGATGCGCTGGTCGCCGCGCAGCAGGCGCTGCTGAGCGCGCTCTGGCCGCTGCTCGCGCCAGGCGGTAAGCTGCTCTACGCGACGTGCAGCATCCTGCCCGCCGAGAACGACGCGGTCGTCGCGTCGCTGCTGGAGACGAGCGGCGACGCCGAGTGCGACAGGCTGCCCGCGGCCTGGGGCCGCGCGACGCCGCATGGCCGCCAGATACTGCCGGGCGAGGACGGCATGGACGGCTTCTACTATGCCCGCCTGACCCGCCGAGCCGCCGCCCCGTGACGACCCTATACCGCCCTTGCCGCCTGACCGCGCTGCTCGCGACGTGGCTCGTTGTGCTGTTTTCGGTGCCCATCGCGCAGGCCGGCGACATCGTCATCGAACGCGCCGAGGCCTACGTCGCCAACGCGCTGGTGATGGTCGACTTCGACGCCGATTTCACCTTCAGCGACGACGCCATCGACGCGCTGACGAGCGGTATCGCGCTGACGTTCGACCTCGACGTGAACATCAGCGAGTCGCGGCCCTACCTGTGGGACCGCGAGCTGTTCGCCACGCGTCGCCACTACTCGCTCGAGCGGCATGCGCTGAGCAAGCAGTTCGTGCTCACCGACCTCATCACGGGCGAACGGCGCATTCATCCGTCGCTGGACCTCGCCATTGCCGACCTCGGCCGTATCCGCAAGCTCCCGCTCACCGAGCGTGCGGAACTCTCGGGCGAAGCATTACGCTGCGCCGTGCGCCTGAAGCTCGACATCAACGCGCTGCCGACGCCGATGATCCCGCTCGCCTACGTTTCTCCCGGCTGGCACATGTCCAGCGGATGGCACCGATGGCCAGCGGACCTCTGAAGCGGCGGGCCACGGCGCTCGCCGCCGTCACCCTGCTGAGCCTGTCGCTGCTCGGCTCGCTCATCCTCATGAGCGGCGCGATGCAGAACTCGGCGCGCTTCGGTGCGCTGTACTCGATCCTCCTCATCACCAACACCATCGGCCTGCTCGCCTTCGTCTTTCTGATCGGCGTGAACGTACGCCGCCTGGCACGCCAGCTGAGCAGGCGCCAGCCGGGCGCACGGCTGACGCTGCGCATGCTGATCTTCTTCGTCGTGCTGGCCGTCGCGCCGGTAACGGTGCTCTACGGCTTCTCGCTCGACTACCTCGGCCGTGGTATCGACAGCTGGTTCGACGCGCGTATCGACAAGGCCCTCGAAGACTCGCTGGAACTCGGCCGCGAAGCCCTCGACGTGCGCATGCGCCAGCTGCTCGGGCAGACCGAGCGCATGGCCGAAGAACTCGCCCAGGGCTCACCGGAGCGCACGCGGCTGAGCCTCGACGCACTGCGCAACCCGGAAAGCATCGTCGTCGCCTCGGCCTGGGTGCCGGGCCCCGCGCAGATCGACGTGATGCGCGATCGCAGCGGCGCCGAGGAGCTGACGCTGTTCAGCAACGACGGCGAACTGCTCGCCTCCAGCAGCCGCATCACCGAGCTGCTGCCGCACCTGCCACCCGAACCGGTGCTCACGCAGGTGCGCCAGGGGCAGAGCTACATCGGCCTCGACCCGATCCGCGACGGCGACCTCGCGGTGCGGGTGGCGGTGCCGGTGAACGTCGCCCAGGGTGGACAGGGCCGTCGCATCCTGCATGCGCTCTACCCGTTCTCCTCGCGCGTCAACGAACTCGCTGCGAGCGTCGAAGCCGCTTACGCCAAGTACCACGAACTCGATTACCTGCGCGAGAAGCTCAAGCAGTCCTTCGCGATGTCCCTGACGCTCGTGCTCCTGTTCAGCATCGTCACCGCCGTATGGGCGGCGTTCTACTCCGCGCGCCGCCTGGCCGCGCCGATTCGCGATCTCGCCGAAGGTACCGCGGCAGTCGCCGCGGGCGACTACACCACCAGCCTGCCGGTAGCGAGCAACGACGAGATCGGCTTCCTCGTGCGCTCGTTCAACGACATGACGCGCCGCATCGCGCAGGCGCGGCGCGAGGTCGAGACCCAGCACCAGTACCTGGACAACGTGCTGCGCCAACTCAGCTCGGGCGTCGTCACGCTCGACAAGGAAGCCAAGATCAGCACCATCAACGATGCCGCGCTGCAGTTGCTCGAGATCACGCCGGCAGACGCCGAACGCCATGGTTTCGTCACGCTGTGCTCGCAACACGAGCATCTCAGCCCGCTCGGCGAGGTACTCAGCCCGCTCATCACCGAGCGCACGCCACACTGGCAATCCCAGGTCACGATGCTCGGCTCGGACGGCCGCCGTGAGCTGATGTGCCGCGGCAGTACGCTCGATCTCTCCGGCGACGGCGGCTACGTGATCGTCATCGAGGACGTCACGGCGATCATCAAGGGCCAGCGCGACGCCGCCTGGTCGGAAGTGGCACGGCGCCTCGCCCACGAGATCAAGAACCCACTGACCCCGATCCAGCTCGCCGCCGAGCGCCTGCGGCTGAAGTACCTGAAAAAGCTGCCCGAAGGCGAAACGGAGGTCCTCGAACGTCTCACCAACACGATCATCCAGCAGGTCGAGACCATGAAGACCATGGTCAACACGTTCTCCGATTACGCCAAGACGCCCAAGGTCAACAAGGGCGCGGTCGCCATCAACGGACTCATCGCCGACACGGTCGACCTGTTCCGCGCGGCCCATGCGGACGCCGTCATCGAGTGTCGCTTCGACGAGACGCTGCCGCCGCTCAGCGCCGACGCCACGCGCCTGCGCCAGGTCTTCAACAACCTCATCAAGAACGCCCTCGAGGCATCGCCTGCGGACCAGAAAGCGCATATCATAGTGAGCACGGCGAAGGTTCATCACGCGATGGCCGAGCACGCCGAGATCCGGATCGAGGACCACGGCGGCGGGGTCCCTGACGAACTCATCCCCAATATCTTCGACCCCTACGTCACTCACAAGCCGCGCGGCACGGGGCTCGGCCTGGCCATCGTCAAGAAGATCATCGAGGAACACAACGGCGTCGTGACGCTGCGCAACCAGCCCGAGGGCACCGGCGCGGTCGTCATCATCCGCCTGCCCCTCGACAGCAGTCTCGCAGCAGGAGAACGAACTCGAGTGGAGGACACCGCATGAGTAGCGCGCATATCCTGGTCGTCGACGACGAACCCGACATCCGCGGCCTGCTCAAGGAAATCCTCGAGGACGAAGGGTTCGAGGTGACGACCGCCGAGAACGCCGCGCAGGCGCGCGAGAGCCGCCGCCAGCGGCGCCCCGACCTCGTCCTGCTCGATATATGGATGCCCGACACCGACGGCATCTCGCTGCTCAAGGAATGGGCGGAGGGCAACAGCCTCGATTCGCCCGTTATCATGATGTCGGGCCACGGTACGGTCGAGACGGCCGTCGAAGCGACCCGCCTCGGCGCCTACGACTTCATCGAGAAGCCGCTGTCGATCGCCAAGATCCTCGTCACCGTACAGCGCGCGCTCGAGAACGCGACGCTGCTGTCCGAGAACATCGGTCTCAAGCGCCACACCCTGGAGCCGCTCGAACCCATCGGGTCCAGCTCGGTGCTCGACAAGCTGCGTGCCAATGCCCGCCGCATCGCCGACCACAAGACGAGCGTGTTCATCAGCGGCGAATCCGGTACCGGCAAGGAAGTCTTCGCCCGTTACATCCACGCCAACAGCAGCCGCGCCGCGGGCCGCTTCGTCAACGTCAACGTCGCCGGCTTGGCGCGCGAAAACCCCGATGCCGAACTGTTCGGCCTCGAAGAGGATGGCCGCGTCAGTTTCGGCTCGCTCGAGCTCGCCAACGGCGGCACGCTGTTCCTCAAGGACATCGCCGACATGGATCTCAGCACGCAGGCCCGCCTGCTGAACGCGCTCGAGAACCAGGCCTTCCTGCGCGTCGGCGGGCGCGACACGGTCAACGTCGATATCCGCATCATTGCGAGCACCCGGCGCGATCTCATCGAACTGGTGCGAGCCGGGCGCTTTCGCGAGGATCTTTTCTATCATCTCAACGTGCTGCCGCTGGTCATCCCGCCGTTGCGCGAGCGCCGCGACGACATCGACGAGCTGGTCGATCATTTCCTCGATCTCTTCGCGCGCCAGGAAGGCCTGCCGCGGCGGGTGCTCTCGGCCAGCGCGCGCAACCGGCTCAAGGACCATGACTGGCCTGGCAACATCCGCGAGCTGAAGAACTTCGTCCAGCGTCTGCTGATCCTCGGCACGCAGGAGAATGTCGAGGTCTCCGAAATCAACTCGATGCTCGGGCTGCGCCCGGAGGCGGCTGCGCACCCGGCCTTCCCCGGCTTCGACCTGCCGCTGCGCGAGGCGCGCGAACAGTTTGAAAAGGCCTACCTGGAGCACCAGCTCAAGGCCTACGGCGGCAGCGTCAGCCGCGTCTCCGAACGCGTCGGTATCGAACGCACCCATCTCTATCGAAAGCTGCGCAGTCTCGGCATCGATCCCAAGCAGATCAAAGAAGCCAGCAAGGAATGAAGATCATCATCCTTGGCGCCGGCCAGGTCGGGTCCTCGGTCGCCGCCAACCTGTGCAGTGAGGCGAACGACATCACAGTCGTCGACTCCAATCCGGCCTGCCTGCAACAGCTGCAGGATCGGTTCGACCTGCGTACCGTGGCCGGGCATGCCTCGCACCCGCAGGTGCTGGGGCGTGCCGGGGCGCAGGATGCCGACATGATCATCGCGGTCACGAACAGCGACGAAACCAACATGATCGCCTGCCAGGTGGCCTACACGCTGTTCCACACGCCAACCAAGATCGCGCGCATCCGCGAACACCAGTACCAGCAGCACACCGAGCTGTTCTCGCAGGAAGCGCTGCCGATCGACGTGCTCATCAGCCCCGAACAGGAAGTGACCGACTACACCCAACGGCTGATCGAGTTCCCCGGCGCGCTGCAGGTCCTCGATTTCGCCAACGGCAAGGTGCAGCTAGTCGCGGCACGCGCCTTCTACGGCGGTCCGCTGGTCGGCCATCGGCTGCGCGAACTTCCCGAGCAGCTCCCCGGCATCGAAACGCGGGTAACGGCCATATTCCGCCGCCACGAGGTGATCATCCCGAGCGGCGACACCATCATCGAAGCCGGCGACGACGTCTTCTTCATCGCCGCACCCAAGCATATCCGCGCGGTGATGAGCGAGTTCCGCAAGCTCGACGGTCCCAACCGCCGCGTCATCATTGCCGGGGGAGGCAACATCGGCAAACGGCTCGCACAGGCGCTCGAGAAGAGCTGCCACATCAAGATCATCGAGAGCAACGAGACGCGCGCCAAGGCCATCGCCGAAGATCTCAAGCAAGCCTACGTGCTGCTCGGCGATGCCGCCGACGAGGACCTGCTGCGCGAGGAGAACATCGAGAACACCGACGTCTTCTGTGCGCTGACCAATGCCGACGAAGCCAACATCATCTCGTCGATGCTGGCCAAACGCCTCGGCGCCAAGACCGTCATGGCGCTGATCAACCGCGCGGCGTACGTCGACCTCGTGCAGCGCGACATCATCGACATCGCCATCTCACCGCAGCAGGCCACCATCGGCAGCTTGCTCGCGCACATCCGGCGCGGCGACGT
>JAUIFX010000131.1 GCA_030429865.1 Gammaproteobacteria bacterium
CATCGGCTGCACGCCGTCATTGATCCATTGCGCCATGACATGCCCGGCGCCGCCGCCCGAGAGGATGCCGAGGGAGTTGAAACCGCAGGATACGAAGAGGTTCTTGACGTAGGGCGCACGGCCCATGAGGTAGTTGTGATCGGGCGTGAACGACTCCGGCCCGCAGAAGAACTGGCGGATACCCGATTCCATCAGTACCGGCATGCGCTGCATGCCGCGCTCGATCCACGGTTCCATGCGCTCCCAGTCGGGCTGGATTTCGTCGAAGCAGAAATTCTCCGGGATGCCGTCCACGCCCCACGGCGCGGCGACCGGTTCGAAGAAACCGAGCATGATCTTGCCGGCCTCTTCGCGGATATAGGCGCTGCGGCCGGGATCGCGCAGGATCGGCAGCTTGTTGTGCACGCCTTCGATCGACTCGGAGATCAGGTAGTAGTGCTCCATGGCCTGCAGCGGGATGTCGACGCCGATGCGGCGGCCGAACTCGCGCCCCCACATGCCGGGACACAGCACCACGACGTCGGAGCGGATGTCGCCCGCCGCGGTGCGCACGCCGGCTGCGCGACCCTGCTCGATGATCACGTCATCGACCGCGGTATTCTCGAAAATCGTCACGCCGCGCTGCCGCGCGCCCTTCGCGAGCGCCATCGTCACGTCGGCCGGGTTGACGCGGCCGTCGTTCGGGAAATAGAACCCGCCGACGAGATCGTCGACGTAGGCGAGCGGAAAGAGTTCCTTGATTTCACTAGGGGTGACCGCGTGGTTCTCGACCCCGAAGGTGCGTGCCATGGCGCAGCCGCGCAGCATCTCCTCGCGCTTGTGCTCGTCCATCGCGAGCTGGATCGAGCCGCAGCGGATGAAGCCGGTCGCCTGGCCGGTCTCCTCTTCGAGTTCCTGGTAGAGGCGCAGCGAATAGTGCGCAAGTTCCGTCTGCGCCTCGGTGTCGCGCAGCGTCGTGATCAGTCCGGCCGCGTGCCAGGTGGTGCCACAGGTGAGCTGCCTGCGCTCGAGCAGCACGACGTCGGTCCACCCGAGCCGCGCCAGGTGATAGGCGATGGAGCAGCCGATGATGCCGCCACCGACGATAACGGCGCGGGCGTGGGTGGGTAGGGGCTTGTCGCTCATCGGACTCCCGGAATTCTCTGTTGGGCCCGAACTCGGGCAGGAAGGCAGGTGATGCCTGAGGCGGCTTCGACCGCGATCGCGCTCAAGCCGGCACAGTCTGCGTCAGAACTCGTCATTCTGCGGCAAGTCGTCTGCAATTCGATAGTGGGGGTTCTTCGAACCCACCCAGATATGACGCTCGGTCTCGGGCGCATGTCCGGGATGGCCGGAATCCAGCGTACCGGGAGTGAACCACACGAGTTCCGGCTCCCAATCGACGTCGATGTAGATATGCGAACCGCAACGGCTGCAGAAGTGGCGATGTACGGGCGGCGAGGTGTCGTGAGTCGATAGCAGGCCGGCACCCTTGTCCAGCCGAAACTTCGAACGCTCCACGGTGGCATAGGTCCCGAACATGGCCGCATGTGTCTTGCGGCACATCGAACAGTGACAATGGTGCTGCTCCCGGCTGGGCGCATGAATGCTGTAGCAGACAGCGCCACACTGACAAGATCCGTTCGCGATGGGTTCAGTCATTTCGAAACACCTTCGGCAGTTGCGCGTTGATCTCGACCATCCAAATCGCCGCGGAACCGCTGTGATTCATGCCATTTCCAGCATGGGGAAATCGACCGGGCAATCCCAGTACGCCTGCGCGACACTGGCGTAGCGGCCCTCTGCGCCGAAAGCATGGTGCGACGCCACTTCCGTATCACGCAGCGCCCGCTCGATCACGTTGCCCTTGTAAATGGCAGCCGTGCCGATGGCTCGGGCCAACTCGCGCACGGCCTCGGCACACGACTGCAACGCGAACGTATAGGCCAGGAACAGGTCGGCCTTGGCGCGCGTATCGAACTCGCGTCCGGCGCGGGCGTGCTCGAAGCCGGCTTTGAGCGACTCGTGAAGCAGCGCACGGGCCGCCCGATAAGTCGCGAGCGCACGGCCGAAATGATGCTGGGCCAGTGCCCGGTGCTTGAGCGTGCTGGGCGCGGCGAAACGGGTACGGTTCGCCGCGATTTCACTGGCGGCGTCGAGCGAAGCGCGCAGCGCGCCGAGGCTGACGGCAGCGACCGCCACGGGGACCACGGCAGTCGGCATCCGGTAGAGCGGCCCATCGAAGCGGCGGCCAGGAACCATCGGTTCACTGAAATCGATGACGCGATGAGACGGTACGAAGACGTCTCGCGCGACGACCGTGTTGCTCGAGCTACCGCGGATCCCGAGGCTGTCCCAGTCATCCTCGATGGTCAGCACCCCTCGCGGATGGAACATCAGGAGCAGGCGCTCGCCTTCCACAGCGGTATGTGCAATCCAGTCGGCCACCCGGCATCCGCTTGCGAACGGGGTTGCACCTTCGACCCGATAACCGCCGTCGACGCGGTTCGCTTTCATCGGGCGGTTGTACGTGTCGGCCAAAACCGGGGCCGGCGCGCTCGCCACGACCTCGTCGACGAGTTCGTCGCTCGCCGAGCGTAGGTCGAGCCAGCTGGCCGAGGTTCCGTGCATGATCCAGGCGGCGGCGGTATCGGCGGCGGCAACTTGCTCGGCCGCGATGGCGTAGGAAACAGGGTCGCATTCATGGCCGCCGAACGCTCGGGGGCGCCACAAACTCAGCATGCCCGTCTCGCCCAGGGCACGCACGGTGGCGTCGCCGAGGAAACCCATGCGTTCGCCGTGATCGGCATGACAGCCAATGCGGGCCGCGGCGTCCGCCGCCGCGGTCGTCACGTCGAACGCGGCGCCTGCATCGCGCCCATTGACATTCGTGCTCATGAATACGGCTCCCCAATACGGTTTCCCGCCATCGGATGCGCTGCGTGCGTCGAAGAAGGTTCGTGACCCACCTTGCTCGCGCCCCTTGAAAGTGAATATTAGACTAATTTTTTTCACTATCAAGAAAAATTAATTCCTATTTTTATATTGACGCTGTGCGAGAATGCGGTTCGGCGGAGCCCGGCGCAATGCCACCGTAAACCTTTCGAGCCATTGCCGGAGAGCACCCTTGGAGAAACCCCTGGGCATCGATGACCGACACGCGCCGCCCACCGCGGAACGGGCCGATGCTGCCGCTGCCATCAGTGAGTTCGACGGCGGCGAGGTCCGCGCCCTGCGCAAGGCGCGCCAGCTGCCGTTGGCCGAGCTGGCCCGCCTCAGCGGCCTCTCCGTCGGCTATCTCAGCCAGGTCGAACGCAACCGCTCGACGCCGTCAGTGAAGGCACTGACCGCCATCGCCCGCGCCCTCGGCGTGACGGTCGGCTGGTTCTTCAGCGGCGGCGCGGCCGGTCCGCGCGAGGAGAAGGGTTTCGTGGTGCGCCGCGACAACCGGCGCCGCATCATCTTTCGCGACGGCTTCGTCGATTACCTCCTGTCGCCCGGCCTCGACGGCGCGATCGAGCTGCTGATCAGCCATTTCAAGCCCGGTGCGACGACCGGCGAGCCCTACACCCACCGCGGCGAGGAAGCCGGCCTCGTGCTCAAGGGACGTCTCGAGGTCACCGTCGGCGAGCGCTGCTTCGTGCTCGAGGAGGGCGACAGCTTCGAGTTCGCCTCGAGCGAGCCGCACGGCTACCGCAACCTCGACGACGGCGAGACCGTCGTGATCTACGCCATCACGCCCCCCTCCTACTGACCCGCGATCGCATCTAGGCGCCCGCACCGGGCAGCTTTGCCTTGTCAATCAGCGACCTGCGGCATCCGTGCCGCGGGCGGGAGCGGCCATGCGCCAGGGTATGTCCTTGCGGGGCCGCGACCGGAGGTCGACAATGCAATCACGACCACCCGGAAACGGGGAGAACCATGATGGAAGAGCGCACGATACGGCATGTCATCGACGGCCAGCAGGTATTGACCACGCAGGTCGGGACCAGCGTCAGGAAAGCGGCACAGACCATGAAGGCCGCGGGCGCCGGTGCGATCCTCGTGCTCGACGGGGTCAACCTCGTCGGCATTTTCACCGAGCGCGACGCGCTCTACCGCGTGCTGGCCGACGGCCTCGATCCGAACGCGATCACGGTCGGCGACGTCATGACCCGCGATCCCACCACCGTGCATCCCGACAGCCTGTTCAGCAGCGCGCTCGAGATCATGCACCTCGGCCAGTTTCGCCACGTGCCCGTCGTCGACCAGGGTCGGCCGATCGGCATGGTCTCCTCGCGCGACGCGATGGGCGCAGAGCTCGAACAGTTCATGTACGCCGTCATCGTCGACGAGCAGACCCGCGACATCCTCGCCTGAGCGGCGCAGCTGCGCGCCGTCCTCCGCGAACCGTCGTTGCCATCGCGCCGGGGGTTCGTGTCGCGCGGGGCATCGTGTAAATTGACTCCGCCGCGCGCCCGTCACGACGACGGGCCGGCATTCCGGGGGAGTCCGCATGAAAATCAAACGTCCCACGCTCGACGACATCGAGCTGATCGCGAGCCAGTTCGGCCTCGAGCTGTCGGTCGATGACCTCGCTTCCTTCCAGGGCCTGATGGAAGGTCCGATCGCGTCTTACGAACGCCTCGAGGAACTCACCGAGCCGAAACCCGCGGTGAAGTATCCGCGCACGCCGGGCTACCGTCCGGAGGCGGCGGAGAATCCGCTCGGCGCGTGGTATTACAAGTGCGCCATCAGCGGCGCACGCAACGGCAAGCTCAAGGGCCGCACCGTTGCAATCAAGGACAACGTCTGCGTCGCCGGTGTGCCGATGATGAACGGCGCCTCGGTCCTCGAGGGTTACGTGCCCGACGTCGACGCGACGGTGGTCACGCGCCTGCTCGACGCCGGCGCCGAGATCGTCGGCAAGGCGGTGTGCGAGAACCTGTGCTTCTCGGGTGGCAGCCACACCAATGACACCGGACCCGTGCGCAATCCGCACAACCCCGAACACTCCACCGGCGGCTCTTCCGCGGGCAGCGCGGCGCTGGTCGCGAGCGGTGAGGTCGACATGGCGGTCGGCGGCGACCAGGGCGGTTCGATTCGCATGCCGGCGAGCTGGAGCGGCATCTACGGCCTCAAGCCGACGCACGGGCTGGTGCCCTACACGGGCGCCTTCCCCATCGAGATCACGCTCGACCACCTCGGACCGATGACCCGCACCGTCGAGGACTGCGCGTTGATGCTCGAGGTGATGGCCGGGCCCGATGGCATGGACCCGCGGCAGCAGGGGCACAAGGCCGAACGCTACACGAAGGCGCTCACCGGCGACGTCTCCGACCTGCGCATCGGCGTCGTCACCGAGGGCTTCGCCTGGGATGGGCTGTCGGAGACCGACGTCGACGAGGCGGTGCGCGGCGCCGCGCAGTCGTTCAAGGCCTTGCTCGGGGTCGACGTCGAAGAGGTTTCGATTCCCTTGCATCGCGACGGCATCCACATCTGGAACGGCATCGCCGTCGAAGGCGCCACCGCCCTCATGATCAAGGGCAACGGCATGGGCACGAACTGGAAAGGCTGCTACAACACGAGCCTGCTCGACGTTTTCGCGCGCGGGCGCCTGACGCGTCCGAACGACCTCTCCGAGACGACCAAGCTGGTCATGCTCATGGGCCAGTACATGGAAGACACCTACCACGGTCGTTACTACGCCAAGGCGCAGAACCTCGCGTGGAAACTGCGCAATGCCTACGACGCGGCGCTCGAGCGCTACGACCTGCTGCTGATGCCGACGACGCCGATGAAGGCGACGCGGATCCCGCCCCGCGGCTGCCCGCGCGAGGAAACCATCGCGCGCGCGCTCGAGATGCTCAACAACACCGCACCGTTCGACGTCAGCGGTCACCCGGCGATGTCGGTGCCGTGCGCGAAATCGAACGGCCTGCCGGTCGGCATGATGCTGATTGGCCGCCAGCACGACGAGGCGACCGTGCTGCGCGCCGCGCACGCCTTCGAGCAGACCGGCCAGTACCGCCTGTGAGCACCGGCGCGGCCCGCGCGACGAGGGGCGATACGCGGGTCGGCAACCGCGCTCGAGGCGAGTTCCACGGCGCGCGGCGCGCGCTGGCGCCGCGGCCATGAACGGCATCCACGATCTCGGCGGCATGCAGGGTTTCGGCCCGGTCGAGCGCGAGCGCGACGAGCCGGTCTTCCACCATCCCTGGGAGAAGCGCGTGTTCGGCCTGTTCATGCCGAGCTTCGCCGCCGGCATGTTCTGTGTCGACGAGTTCCGCCATGCCATCGAACGCATGGGCGCGGCCGAGTACCTGCAGTCGAGCTACTACGAGCACTGGCTGCACGCGCTCGAGACGCTCGCGCTGGAGAAGGGCTACGTCACGCGCGAGGAACTCGATACCGCGCACGCGGCAGCGGGCAGCGCGCGCGCGACGCCGGCGCTCAGCGCCGCAGCGGTACCCGACCTCGTCGCCACCGGCGCCAGTGCGCGCGTCGACGCCAAGGTCAAGCCGAAGTTCCAGGAAGGCGACATGGTGGTCGTGAAGAACCTCAACCCGCCCACGCACACCCGGCTGCCGCGCTACGTGCGTGACAAGCTCGGCTGCATCGATCGCGACCACGGCGTATTCGTGCTGCCCGACGCTGCCGCGCACGGCAAGGGCGAGAAACCCCAGCACTGTTACAGCGTGTATTTCAGCGCGCAGGAGCTGTGGGGACCGAAGGCTTCGCGCAACGACTCCGTCTACGTCGACCTGTGGGACGACTACCTGATGCCGGCGTGATCCGCCCCGACGCATGAGCACGCTCCTACAGCCGACCCCGGCCGCGACGCGCGGCAGCCCGCGATGACGCTCGCCATCGACGACGTGATCGAGGCGACCAACAGCCGCTTCGAACGCGTGCGCCATCCGCGCGGGGCGGCTGCCGACGCGCCGCACCCGGCGGCCCGCGCGAGCGCGGAGAGCGTCACCTACATCAACGCCTTCTGGCCGCACGTGCGTGCCGCCATCGAGGCCGACCCGGACCACCTGGGCCTGTCCGCGACCGTCATGCGCGACGGCGCCGAGCATGTCATCCGCGCCGCGGACATGCGCGAGCACATGCTGGCCGATCCGCGCATCGAAGCACCGGCGGACGAGAAGCTGCGGCGCGCGACCGTGATGTCGGCGATCGCGGTGATGAGCCAGAACCTCAACCACGCGACTGCGACCTGGGCCGCGGAGCTGACGAGCATGCCGCGGCGCTGCCCGCTCGACTACCTGGTCGACGCGCGGCGTTTCGTTTCGCTGCGCATGCTGCTGCCGCTGCGCGGCGAGCAGCCCGATCGCGTCGGCGGCAATGCGCCCACGCTGGTCATGGGCGGCACCGCAACTGCGCTCACCATGTGCTGGAACCTGCTCGCCCAGATGCCGCGCGCCTGGCGCGAGCTGACCGGCACCCCGCTCACCGCCGCCGATGCCGAACGGCTGTGGGCCGATACGCGCGAACTCGTGTTCCGCCTCGGCGGTGGCAGCCTCGCCGCGTTCGTCGCGCTGGCGAGCGCCTGTTCGTCGCAGGCCGGCGCGATGATCTGGGATCGCGCCGGCGAACTCGGCCTGATGCTGCGCGACGAACGCCACGTCTGGACGATGACGCCCGCCCTCAAGCATTACTACGACGAAATGCTCGCGGAAGTCGCGGCGGCCCAGCAGGGTCACTACGTCGGCTGCGCCGCGCTCTACGCACGCGCGCCGGCCCTGCCGCTGGCGGAGCAGTGGGCCGACCCGGTCGACGCGACGCGCGAGCACCAGGTGCTCGCGGAGCTGGTCCGCTGGATCACCGCCGTCGCGCGCGCCTACTACTTCCCGCTGTTCGACGCCGCCAGCGCACGCTGAGCGCAGCGGCCGGGCGAGGCGCGAGATGAACGCAAGCGCGTCCGCGGGCGCCTCGGCCGGCGCCGTGCAGCTCGCCGTGTTCGCGCTCGTCGGTGCGGCCTTCACCAACATCTACGTCACCCAGCCGGTGCTGCCGGCGCTCGAGGCGGAGTTCGCTGCCGACACAGTGGCCGTCGCGCGCAGCGTGTCGATGGTGCTGCTCGGCATCGCGCTCGCCAACCTGCCGTTCGGCTATCTCGCCGACCGCGTCAGCGTACGCCGCCTGATCCTCGGCGGCGGCCTCGCGATCGGCGTCGCCGGGATACTGTGCGCGCTGGCCGACCGGCTGTGGCTACTGCTCGCGGCGCGCTTCGGCCAGGGGGTATTCATCCCGGCGCTGACGACCTGCCTCGCTGCCTACCTGGCCAAGACGCTGCCGCCGGCGCGGCTCAACGTGGTGATGGGCTCCTACGTCGCCGCAACCGTCCTCGGCGGCATGCTCGGGCGTCTGCTCGGTGGCCTGGTACAACCGCTGGCGGGCTGGCGCGCCGCCTGCCTGGCCGCCGCGGCGCTGGTCACGATCGCGACCCTGGTCGCGCTGCGCTGGTTGCCCGCGGCGCCGCACACCTTCGGCGGCGCGCATCGTGGCGTGCGCTATCGCAGCCTGCTCGCACGGCCCGAGCTGTGGCGCGTCTACCTGTGCGGCGCCGCAGGGCAGGCGATCTTCTCGCCGGTGTTCAATACCATCGCCTACCGCCTGACCGAACCTGCCATCGGCCTCACCCTGGCGCAGGCCAGCCTGGTCTACCTCGTCTACCTCGTCGGCATCTACATCGGGCCGGCCTCGGGGCGGCTCAGCAACCGCCTCGGCAACGGCAACACGCTGATCGCGGGCACCGTCGTGCTGATGCTCTCGGTACTGTTGCTGCTGGTGCCCACGGTGAGCGCCATCGTGTGCGCCCTGGTTGGCGTGTGCGCAGGATTCTTCGCCGTGCACGCAGCCGCGGTCGGAGCGCTCAATCGCCGCCTCGACGCGGGCCAGGGTCGCGCCAATGCGCTCTACGTTCTCGCCTACTACCTCGGTGCGGCGCTCGGCGTGAGCTGGTCGGCGGCGGTCTATCAGCGCTCCGGCTGGCAGGCAGTGGTCGGCGTGGCGTTGCTCATTGCGCTCGTGCCGCTGGCCATCGGCTTCGTCGAGCGGCAGCGCGACCGGCGCCAGGCCGCCTGATCCGCACGCCGCTCACGACGGCCGCGCCGACCCGGCCAGCCGCACCGGGCGGTTGACGAGCATCACGCCGGCGAGCACCAGCAGGCCGCCGACGAGCACCGCCGGCCCGATCCGCTCGCCGAGAAACAACGCCGCCGACAGCACGCCGAAGCAGGGTACGAGGTTGATGTAGATCGCGGCGCCCACCGTGCCCACCGAAGCGACGGCCTGGTAGTACCACAGGAAGCCGAGCGCCGAGCCGAGATACCCGAGGAAGAAGATCAGGCCGAGTGCGTGCGCATCGCTCGCGATAGCGAGCGTGACCGATGGTTGTTCGAACAGGAAAGGCAGCATCATGACGACACCGGCGAGCGAGGCGTAGGTCGTCACCAGCAGCGGCGAGTACTCCTCGAGCAGGTCGCGCCCGACCACCGAGTAGACCGCCCAGGACAGGCCGGAGAGGAAGATGAGCGTCTCGCCCCAGCCGAGGTCCAGCGCACCGGCGCCGGCCGGGCTGCCGCCGGTCAGGACGTAGCTCGTGCCGAGGAAGGCGAGCACCACGCCGAGCACGGCGAGCCGGTCGGGAATGCGGCGGTAGCAGACCACGTCGAGCACCATCACCTGGATGGCGATCAGGGCGAGGATGATCGATGCCGTGGTCGCGCTGGTCGACTCGAGGCCTTTGTACATGAGGCCGTTGTGCAGAAAGATGCCGCTCAGGCCGAGCAGCGCGAAGCGCCACCAGTGGCGCCGCGGCACGCGCACGAACTGGCGCGCGCTGGCGAGGAACCAGGCAAGGAATAGCGACGCGACGAGAAATCGCGCGCACACCACGACGATCGGCGCCTCGTAGGACGCGAGCACGCGGCCGATGGTCGGCGTTACGCCCCAGAAAACCGTGGCCAGCAACAGCTTCAACTGGACCGGCACGGTGCCTCCCGCCCGGCCTCGCCTGCGCTCGGCATCGACGCCCTCCCCCCCAACAATGAGCACGGCGAAAATGGTAACCTCGCAGCCCCCGCGGCGCGAACGCACGCACGAACCCACGCGCCGCGGCGTTCCCGAGGAGATGCCCCCGTGCTGATGAATGCAGCGGAATACCGCGAATCTCTGCGCAGCTACAAGCCGCGCGTGTTCGTCGACGGCGACGCTGTCGACACCGTCGCCGACGACCCGCGCCTGCGCCCCGGCATCAACGCCATCGGGGTGACCTACGATTATGCGCTCGACGCCAGGCACGCCGCGCTCGCGCTGGCGCCCGGCCTCGCGGGGGGCAGCAAGATCAACCGCTTCCTGGCCCTCAACCACTCGGGCGACGACCTGCTCGCGAAGCTCGAATACACGCGGCTGGTGTGCCAGGAAACCGGCTGCGCGATGCGCTACCTCAGCATGGATGGGCTGAACGCCCTGTGGCAGACGACGCACCGCATCGACGCGGCGACGGATACCGAGTATCACCCGCGCTTCCGCGCCTACCTCGACGACGTGCAGCAGCGTGACCTGACCGTCGGCATCGCGATGACCGACGCCAAGGGCGACCGCAGCCTGCGGCCGCACGCGCAGGCGTGCCCGGATGCCTACGTACGCGTCACCGCGCGGCGCGCCGACGGCATCGTGCTCTCCGGCGTCAAGGCCATCGTCACCTCCGCGCCCTACGTCCACGAGCTGCTGGTGCTGCCCGGCCGCGCCATGGCCCCCGACGACCGCGACTTCGCCGTCGCCTGCGCGGTGCCGGTCGACACACCCGGCCTGACCATGATCGCGCGACCCGCCGGCCGCCCCGGCGAGTCCAAGGCCCTGTTCAGCGGCAAGTACGGGCAGACCACGGCCGTGTGCGTGTTCGAAGACGTCTTCGTACCCTGGGACCGCGTGTTCCTGTGCGGCGAGACCGAGCACGCCGAGTTCCTCACCAAGTCCTACGCGACGCACCACCGTCATACCTGCATCGGCGCGCGGGCCGGTTTCGGCGACCTGCTGATCGGCGCCGGCGCAATGATGATCGAAGCCAACGGCCTGTGCATGCAGCGTAACGCGCACCTGCGCGACACCATGGTCGAGCTGATCAAGACCGTCGAAGGCTTCTATGCGTGCGGCGTCGCGGCGTCGGTCTACGGTATCGAGGACCCGGCCGGCAACGTCGAGCCGGAAGCGGTCTTCTCGAATATCGGCAAGCTGCTGCTCGGCAACCAGATCTACGACATGCACCGCCTCGCGCACGAGGTCTCCGGCGGACTCATCGTCGCCCTGCCCGGTCCGGACGAAGACCACAACCCGGAGACCGCCGCGACGCTCGCCGAAGTGCTGACCGCCCGCGCGGACATTCCCTACGACAAGCGCGCCCAGGTCGCGCGCTTCATCGAGGACCTGACCGCCTCCGATGCCGCCGGCTGGATGTCGCTGATCTCGATCCACGGCGGCGGCTCGCCGCAGGCGCTCAAGGCCGAGATTCACCGGCGCTACCCGATCGACGATCGCAAGCGTCTCGTCGAGCGTCTCATCGAGCGCGGCCTGACCGATACCGATCCGACGGATGCCGCGGAGCCCGGCCAGTGCTGCGACAGCGGCTGCGGCGGGCGCGGCTCGAGCGGTTCGTGAGCCGCGGGCGGCGCGCCCGCGTGGCGCAGTGCGCATCGCGGAGCGGATCCGCGACGGTTTTTCCCAGCCTGTTGAGGAGTCGCAACCCATGACCCGAGTCGCCTTCGTCACCGGCGCCGCCAGCGGCATCGGCGCGGCCAGCGCGCGCCTGCTCGCGCGCGACGGCTTCTTCGTCTACCTCGCCGACATCCAGGCCGAGGCGGGCCAGGCGCTCGCCGCCGAACTCGGCGAGGCCGCCTTCCTGCCGCTCGACGTGCGTCACGAAGACCAGTTCGAGGCCGCGCTGGGAGAGGTCATGCAGCGCCACGGCCGCCTCGACTGCCTGGTCAACAATGCGGCGATCGTCGGCGTGCTCGGCCCCATCGCGACGCTGCCGCTGGAGCAGTACGACCTGTCACATGCGATCATCCAGCGCAGCGTCGTCATCGGCACCAAGCACGCCGCGCGCATCATGCAGCCGCAGGGTTCCGGCGCCATCGTCAACATCGCCAGCGTCGCCGGCCTCACCGGGGGCTTCTCGCCGCACGTCTACGCGGCGTGCAAAGCGGCGGTCGTCAACTTCACCGAGTCGGTCGCGCTCGAACTCGCCGAGGACGGCATCCGGGTCAACGCGATCTGCCCCGGCAACGTCGCCACGCCGATCCACACCGGGGTGACCGACGAGCGCTGGAAAGCGCGTCTCGAGAAGATTCGCGCCGCGGCCGTCGACGATCAGCCGATACCGCGCATGGGCGAGCCCGAAGAGATCGCCGAGGCCGTCGCCTGGCTCGCCTCCGACAAGGCAAGCTACGTCACGGGCCATGCGCTGGTCGTCGACGGCGGCCTCATGGCCGGGCGGCTGTGGCGCAAGCAACCGCCGTTTTTCAAGGAATACCACCCGGCGCGCGGCTGAACGCCCGTGCAGATGCCCCGGGCAGAGGGTTCGCGTGCGTGCCAGGCCGGCGTCGCCACCCGTGAACGCGCTCGCGGCGTTGCGCTTGCGGGACTATCACACGTCGAGCGCGTACACGGCGTCGCGCACCGCGCGCCGCTGCGCAACCCGGAGTCACTGTGATGCCCCGTTTCGGTGTCTGCGTGCTGCCGACCGACCAGACCCTAGCGCCGCCCGACATCGCGCGCGCGGTCGAGGAACGCGGCCTGGACATGCTGTTCTTCGCCGAGAACAGCCACGTGCCGGTGGTACATCGCAAGAACAGTTACCACAGCGATACGCTGGTCGCGCCGTTCGCGCGTATGCACGATTCGATCACGGCGCTGGCCGCGTGCGCCGCCGTCACCGAGCGCATCCAGCTCGGCACGGGCGTGTGCCTGCTCACCGAACGCGATCCGATCATCACGGCGAAGGCCATCGCGACGCTCGATCACATCGCCAACGGCCGGGTCGTGTTCGGTATCGCGGGCGGCTGGATCAAGGAAGCCATGGAGCACCACGGCTCGCCCTTCCGTGAACGCTGGCGCATCGTGCGCGAACGCGCGCTCGCCATCCGTACCCTGTGGCGCGACGATCCGGCCGAGTTCCACGGCGAATACGTCGACTTCGATCCGCTGTGGCTGCACCCCAAGCCCAGGCAGGCCGGCGGCCCGCCGATCTACATCGGCTCCAACTCGGCCCAGGTACCGGCGCGCGTGGCCGAGTATGCGGACGGCTGGATGCCGATCTACGACCGCTATGCAGGCGATCCGATCGACGACCTCAGGCGCGCCTGCGACGCCGCTGGCCGCGATTTCGGCGAGATGACGGTTTTACTCTTCGGCGCCCCGCTCGACGCGGACGTGATCGCGCAGTTCACCGCGCGCGGCTGCGACGGTTTCGTCTTCCTCGTGCCGCCCGAACGCCTCGGCGAACTGCCGGCGGCACTCGACGACATCGCCGCGCTGCGCGCGCGCTGCTGACCCCGCCCAGCCGCCGGGGCCCGCTGCGAGCCAGCGGGTATCCCACCCGGTGTCTGACACTTTTGCTCAAAATTTAAGCAAAAGTGTCAGACACTTCTGGTCCGGTCGGGCTGTCCTTTCGCGAGCCCTTTCGCGAGCCAGCGGGCGAGACCGGCTTCGCCGTTCGCGGCCCACCAGCGCACGCGGGTGTAGGGCATCACGACCAGCGTCGGTTCGCCGCGGAACAACGGCGTCGTCGCGTACTGCGGGTATTTCGCGCGCAGCGCCGCGACCGCGTCGTCCCAGCCCGGGGCGTCGTCGACCACCACGCTGGCCCGGACGTCGAGCTTGAGCCACCACAGCGCCTGCCAGTCGTCCGCGTAGTGATCGAGCGTCAGCGTGACGGCCGGATGCCGTTCCAGGTGGGCGAGGCGCGCGAGACGGGCGGACTTCTTCGGTTTGCCGTCGACCGGTGAGTAGAGCACCTCGCCGACCCGGGCGAACACGATCGGCAGCGCCTCGGGCCGATCGCCGGCACCGAGCACGGCGAGCCGCGCGACCGGCATCGCGTCGAGCAGGGCGTGGACCAGCGTGTCGGGCAGCGCTGCCATGCGAGGACGACGACGCGGACCGTCAGGCCGACTCGAAACCCTGCGAGAAGGTCCCGCTGGCGCGCGCGCGGCGGCGCGCCCCGGGGTCCTCGGGGCCAGCCACGGTGACGCGCCGCAACACGTCGAGGTAGCTGCGTTCGGTCTCGATGCGCTCGCCGTAGCCGTTGGCCACG
>JAUIFX010000132.1 GCA_030429865.1 Gammaproteobacteria bacterium
AGCGGCAGCGCGGCGCGCACCATCGACGCCAGCGGCCTCGTCGTCGCGCCGGGCTTCGTCGACCCGCACACCCACTACGACGCCCAGATCTGCTGGGACGATCTCACCACGCCGTCCTGCTGGCACGGGGTGACCACCGTCATGCTCGGCAACTGCGGGGTCGGCATCGCGCCGTGCCGGCCGGAGACGCGCGAAGTCGCGGCCTGGGACCTGGTCAACGTCGAAGCGATTCCGTTCGACGTTCTCAAGCAGGGCGTGACCTGGGACTGGGAGACGTTCCCGGAATACATGCAGGCGGCCGCGCGGCGCGGCTCCGGGCTCAACCTCGGTTTCCTCTGCGCACTGACGCCCTTCCGGCATTACGTGATGGGCGAGGATTCGATGGAGCGCGCGGCGACCGCGGAAGAGACGGCGCGCATACGCGGGCTGCTGCACGAGGCGATGGAAGCCGGCGCGTTCGGCTTCACCACCACCAACGCCGGTCAGCACGTCGGCTACCACGGCCGCCCGCTGGCCTGCCGGTTGGCTTCGAACGACGAACTGGCGGCCTATGCCGGCGTGCTCAAGGAACTCGGCCGCGGCGCCATCGAAGTCGCGCTGACCAACGAGGTCTCGCGCGTCGACGCCAGCGAGCGTGCGCTGCTCGACCTGCTGCTGCGCGAGAGCGGTCGCCCGGTGACCTGGCTCGCGTTGCTCAACCGCGACGACGACCCGGACGCGGTACAGAACACGCTCAGCGAAATCGGCGACCTCATCGAGCGCGGCTCCGTGCCGCAGTGCACCTGCCGGCCTTTCATCGTCCAGATCGACCTGTCCAAGCCGTTCATCTTCGCCAACATGGCGTGCTGGAACCCGGTACTGAACCGCCCGGTCGAGGAGCAAATCGCGACCCTGCGCGACGCCGGCTTCCGCGCCGCGTTCAAGGAAGCGCTCAAGCGGCCCCTGATCTTCTCCGCGCGCTGGGAAGTGATGACGGTGCTCGAGGCCGCGACGCCCGCGATGGCGCGCTACGTCGGCCGCAACGTGCGCGACATCGCCGCCGAACGCGGCGCCGACCCGGTCGACACCTTCCTCGATATCGCGATCGAAGACGGGCTCGGCATGCAGTTCAACTACGAGCTGTTCAATTCCGACGAAGACCGTATTCCCGAACTCATCACCGATCCGCGGACGATGATCGGCCTGTCCGACGGCGGCGCCCACGTCGACAGCCTGTGCGACGCGGGCTACGCCACCTACCTGCTCGGCACCTGGGTGCGCGACAAGCAGGTCATGACGCTCGAACGCGCGGTACAGCGCATCACGAGCGAGCCGGCCGCGCTGTTCGGCATCACGCAACGCGGACGCATCGCGCCGGGGCTCGCCGCCGACTTCGCCATTTTCGACCTGGCCACGGTCGGCTCGGACAAGACCGGCGAGATGCGCCACGACCTGCCCGGCGGCGGACGGCGCCTCGTCGTGACCTCGCGCGGCGTCGAGTACACCATCGTCAACGGCGAGGTGTTGTTCGAGCACGGGCGCGACACCGGCGTGCGCGCCGGCCGCGTGCTGCACTCGGCGCAGGCCTGAACGCGCGCGGCGTCATGAAGTTCGGCCTGTTCTTCGCCAACGTCGGCCGTTTCGCCGATCCGGCGCCGTTCGGCGCGCTCGTCACCGGCGCCGAGCGCCACGGCTTCGAATCGGTGTGGACGGTCGAACATGTCGTCGTGCCGGTCGACTACCAGGCCACCTACCCCTACGACCCGAGCGGCAGGATCCCGATCCCGCCGGACACGCCCCTGCCCGACCCCTTGCTGCCGCTGGCCTACGCCGCAGCGCTGACCCGGCGCATCAGGCTCGCCACCGGCATCCTGATCCTGCCCCAGCGGCACCCTTTCTACATAGCCAAGGAAGCGGCGACGCTCGACCGCCTGAGCGCCGGACGTTTCCTGCTCGGCGTCGGCATCGGCTGGATGAAGGACGAGTTCGATGCGCTCGGCATCCCGTTCGCGGAACGCGCCGGCCGCACCGACGAGACCCTGCGCGCGATGCGCTCACTGTGGAAAGGCACCCCCGAGGCGTTCGAGAGCCGCTACTTTCGTTGGGGCCCGGTCGAGATGCATCCCAAGCCGGTCGCGCCGCAGGGCGTGCCGATCGTCATCGGGGGCCACTCCGAGGCCTCCGCGCGACGCGCGGCGCGGCTCGGCGACGGCTTCTTCCCGGCGGTGCTCGATCCGGCCCGGGTCGGCGTGTTGCGCGAGGTGATCGCGCGCGAGTGCGAAACCCTCGGTCGCGACCCGGCCGAGATCGAAATCACCGCCCTGCTCGGCGGCGACGATCCGCGCGCGGTCGAAGCGATGGCCGCGGTGGGCGTGTCGCGCCTGCTGATCGGCTACGGCATGGGCGGTACGGGTACGCCGGACGACATCGAGCGCTGGCTGGGCGATTTCGCCGCGCGCTTCATCGACGCCGCCTGAGACGCGCGGCCGCCCGGGGCCGCGCATCCGCTGCCGGCGGGTGCGTCAGCCGCGCGAATTCGGCCGCGGGCTGCCGGCCTGCATCTGCGTGCTCGCCGTGCCCCGCGGGGGCAGCCAGCGCCAGCCGCGCGCGCCGGTGTCCAGACCGCCACGCCCCGCTCGCAGCAGGTCGGCGTCGCTGCCATGCTGAACCGTGCCGGTGGCGGTCGCGCTGCCGGCGGTCATCTGGAACTGAGCTTCGTTCATCGTTCGATCCTTTCCCTTTCGCGGGTCCTGGCCTGCCGCGCCATGCGTCGTCGCGATGGGCTCGCTGTGCGTCGGCATGGCAGGCAGGATGAGCCTGAGTCCGCTTGACAACCAGCAAGCGACGTGCCAACGCGGACTCCCGGCCTCCCCGAGTGAGACCCGCGTCCCGCAAATGGCGTTCCGCGAGGCGTTCGCTGTGACGCGCATCACGCGCGCTGCCCGGCACGCCGGACGCCGCGGGCACAATGCCTGCCGCACGGGCGGACGACGCGGCGCCACGATACTGTCCGTTGTCGTCACAAGGTGACGCCGGGCGGCACTTTTGCCCGGAACGGCTCGGGACAGGTCATGCCCCGGCGCCTCGCGCCTGCGCTGTTCGAGCGCCGCGTTGCGACGCTTCGCCATCGCGGGCCGTGACGGGCGCATCGCGTCCTGAACGCGCACGGCACGAGCACGAACTGGTCGGCGCGGACTTGTTCGGAGATGCCGTGGCCGCTGACGATCGCGTCCGTGGCGGTCTGCCGTGCGAAGAAATCGCCGACATCGCAGGTCTCGACGAACGAGGGTCGATGCCCCCGGCAAGCCGGAAGCGTACGGTCCTGCCGCCGAACGCACCGGGCAGCGTAAAGGGCTCGATGCGCAGGGCCGACCGGTCGCCCACGCTCGCTGACCGGCGCATGACCGGCGGGCGCGAGCAACACCGTGCCGGGCACGCCAGCCAGCACCACCCGCGCGGCATCGCGGCGTTCTCGCGGCCAGATGGCCTTCGTGCATCACCTTGCTCCCTTTTCGCCGGATCGGGGCATGAGCGCGTGACGTGCACCACGCTGCCGGCGGACCGATACGGCGCTCGTCGGCAAGGCTCGAGCTGAGGGGGAAGGTTCCGTTGACGATGCGGCGATCGCCGCGTTTCGCGGTAAACCCGGTGGCCGGGCCGCGGGCAGATCGAGCACGGGCCTGCCAGGATGTCGACGGCGAGACGCTTCCAGCGTCTCGCCGCCCAGGCCGGTGCTGGACCGGCCTCGCCCGCGGGGCGCGCTCAGCGCGGCGCCATGCGGATCGCGCCGTCGAGGCGCACGCTCTCGCCGTTGAAATAGCCGTTCTCGATCATCGTCAGGGCGAGATGGGCGAACTCCGGCGGCTGGCCGAGGCGCTTGGGGAACGGCACCGAGGCGGCCAGCGCCTGCTTGACGTTGTCCGGCGCCGACTGCAGCAGCGGGGTGTCGAAGATGCCCGGCAGGATGGTGTTGACGCGAATGCCCTCGCTCATCAGGTCGCGCGCGATCGGCAGCGTCATGCCGACGACACCGGCCTTGGAAGCGGAATAGGAGGCCTGGCCCATCTGGCCATCCTCGGCAGCGACGCTGGCGGTGTTGATGATGGCGCCACGCTCGCCGTACTCGTCGACCGGATCGAGGGTCATCATGCCGGCGGCCGACAAGGCGATGCAGCGGAACGTGCCGAGCAGGTTGATCTGGATGATCAGCTCGAACTTGTCCATCGGGAAGGTCTTGATCGCACCGGTCTGCTTGTCGCGGCCGGCGGTCTTGAAGGCATTGCCGGTACCGGCGCAGTTGACCAGGATGCGCTCCTGGCCGATCGCCTCGCGTGCCCTGGCGAAGCCGGCCTCGCAATCGGCCTGGGAGGTCACGTCGACCTTGCAGAACACGCCGCCGAGCTCCTTGGCGAGGGCCTCGCCCTGCTCCACGTTCAGATCGAACAGCGCGACCTTGACGCCCTTGCCGGCGAGCACGCGGGCGGTGGCGGCGCCGAGGCCGGACGCGCCGCCGGTGATGACGGCGCTGACGGAGGAATCGAGTTTCATGGGATCTCCCTTGTCTGGTTCGTATGGGGAAGGTTCGGCCGCTTTGGCCGCGGTGGGCGCATTATCGCGCGACAGCGCCGCCCGGAACCACCGGCCGCCGGCGCCGCGTCAGGGACGGCGCTCGGCACGTACGCGGAGCACGCGCGCGGACCACCCGGCGGCGCCGGCAATCACGCCGGCCGCCGCGGCGATACCGAACGGCAGCGTGTAGCTGCCGGTGACGTCGAACAGGTGCCCGGCGAGCCATGGCCCGGACGCGCTGCCGGCCGCGCTGCCGAGCAGGCCGATGCCGAGAATCGAGCCGAAATGGCGCCCCTGGAAGCGGTCGCTGACCATTGCCGGGACCAGGGCGGCGGTCGCCGAGTAACCGACGCCGAGCAGGATGGCGAAGCCGTAGGCGCCGAGCTGCGAGGTGTGGCGTCCGACCGCGAAGAGCACGAACACGCTGGCAACGAGGATGACGATGCCGCCGACGTAGACCAGCTCGCGCTCGACCCGGTCCGACAACCAGCCGCCGCCGGTCTTACCGAAGATACTGGCCAGGCCGACGACACCGACGACCGAGGCCGCGGCGAGCGCGGCAATACCGTGATCGACGAGAAACGCGACCTGGTGTACCTGGAGCGTCTGCGAGCACAGGCTGCCGAAGAAGAACGCGCCGACGATGAGCCAGAAGGGCGCCGTGCGCGCCGCCTCGGCCAGGGTCACCGAGCGCGCTTGCGGCGCCAGCGGCGTGGCGGCGGCGGACGTGCCCGCCGGCGCCGCGTCGTTGCGCGGTACCGCGGTTGCGGCACGGCGCCGCAGGTAGAGCGAGCTCGGCAGGATGATCGCGAGCGCCAGCGCGCCGAGCACGCGGAACGCGAAACGCCAGTCGACCGCCTCGATCAAGAGCTGGCAGAACGGCACCACGACGAACATGCCGACGCCGACGCCGGAGCTGACGATGCCGATCGCGAAGCCCAGGCGGTGGGGGAAACGCCGCTGCACCTGCACCACGGCAGGCACCCAGCCGCAGGCCGCGACCGCCACGGCGGTCACGCCGCCGAAGCTGAGATAGAGCTGCCAGGGTTCCTCGACCAGGCTGCACGCAAACAGGGCGCCGGCCAGGACCAGGCTCGCGACGGCCGAAATCGTCGCCGGGGCGACGCGATCGCAGAGCATGCCGACGAGCGGGTTGCAGCCGCCGTGAACCACGGCGAAGAGCGAGAACGCGCCCGCCACCGTCGACCGGCTCCAGCCGAAATCATCGAGCAGGGCGACCAGGATGACGCTGTAGGCGTACCAGATGCCGTAGGCCAGCGCGAGCGTCGCCGCGAGCACGGCGAGAGTCACTTTACCGGCACGCGCGGCGTGTCCGGGCGGGATCGGGGCGCCCATGATGGTGGCGGAGTCCAGCGGGTGAGACGGCTTCGGGGTGTCCGGTCGTGCGCGGCGTCGTTGCCATGCCACGCACGGCCAGGGTGGCAAGCGTCGAATTCTAGCAGGGCCCCGGCTTCAGGTGACGTCGAGCCGCAGGCCGCAGAGGTACGCGCCCTCGGGAAAAGGCAGCGCGACCGGGTGATCGGCACCGGCCGTGAGGCGGCCGACGATGCGCGCCGTGACCCCGGCATCGACCGCGGCGCCGGCGACGATGCTCGCGAACAGCGCCTCGTCGACCGCGCCCGAACAGGAGAACGTGAACAACTGCCCCCCCGCGCGCAGCAGCTTGAGCGCCCACAGGTTGACGTCTTTGTAAGCACGCGCCGCGCGCGCGACGTGGCGGCTGGTGGGCGCGAACTTGGGCGGATCGACGACCGCCAGGTCGAAGCGGCGCCCGGCCGCGTGCAGGGCGCGCAGGCCGGCGAAGGCATCCTCTTCCCGCCACGCCACGCGCGCCGCGTCGAAACCGTTCTCCGCTGCGTTGGCGCGCGCCTGGGCGAGCGCGTCGGCGGAGCTGTCGATCGCCGTGACGTGCGCGGCGCCGCCGGCCAGCGCGGCCATCGTGAAGCCGCCGCTGTAACAGAACACGTCGAGCACCTCGCGGCAATCGGCACAGGCCGCGACCAGCGCGCGGTTGTCACGCTGGTCGAGAAAGAAACCGGTCTTCTGTCCTGCGACGACGTCGACGCGGTAGCGGACCGCGCCTTCCGTGACGACCAGCGGGGCATCGGGCATAGCGCCGTGCACCAGCCCGCGACGCGGCTCGAGGCCCTCGAGCGCGCGCACCTCGACGTCCGAGCGCTCCATCACCGCGCGCCACGCGCCCGGATCGAGCGCGTCGATGGCGGCGTCGCGCCAGCGTTCGGCGGCCGCGGACTGGCACTGTACGACGAGCACGTCGTCGTAGCGATCGACGACCAGCCCGGGCAGGCCGTCCGCCTCGCCGTGGACCAGGCGGCAGGCCCGCACCCCCGGGGCGAGCACGCGCGTGCGGAACGCGAGCGCGTCGGCGACGCGCGCGGCGATCAGCGCTTCGTCGATCGGCGTCGCCTCGTCGAAACTCAGCACGCGAACGCGGATCTGCGACTTCGGGCAATAGGCGCCGTAACCGAGAAACTCGCCACCGCTGCCCAGCACGGCGACGCTGTCGCCCCGCTGCGGCGCGCCGTCGACGCGCTGCACGGCGCCCGAGAACACCCACGGGTGGCGACGCCGCAGGGATTTCTCGCGGCCCGGCTTGAGCACCACCCGCTTCATCGACACGGGCTCGCCCGCAACGCCGCGTGCGCGCTCATCAACGCACGCCCCAGCGGTCCCAGTAAGTCACCGTGTCCAGTGGCAGCCGGCGCGCGGGCCGCAGATCGCCACCCGTCAACCAGGCGACCGGCAGCAGCGCCGCCTGCGTGTAGCGCTCCGGTATGCCGAGCAGCGCGGCAACCTCGCGCTCGTAAAGCAGGTGCAACGTGGTCCACGAGGAAGCGATGCGCCGCGCGCGCAGGGCCAGCATCAACGACCAGGTCGCGGGCAGGATCGAGCCCCACATCGAGGCCTGGGTAAAGACGTCGGCCTCGTGCTCGAAGCGCGACTCGATGCAGGGGATGACGAACATCGGCACCTCGTGCAGGTGCTCCATCAGGAAGCCCGCGGACTTGAGCATGCCGTCGCGCTGACGACTGCGAAGATCGTCGGGCGCAAACTCGCGCATCGCGCTGACGCCGGTGCGCGTCAGCGGCGTCTCGCCGGCGACATAGCGTGCCGCACCCTGGCGGTAGTAGTCGGCAATGGACGCACGCAGCGCCGCGTCGGTCACCACCATGAAGCGCCAGGTCTGCGTATTCGCGCCGGTCGGTGCCTGCAACGCGATGGCGAGCGCTTCCTCGAACACCTCGCGTGGCACCTCGCGCTCGAGATCGAGCCGCAGCCGCACGCTGCGCGTGGTCTTGAGTACGTGATCGACGCTCGCGAGGTCGATCGGAAAGATGTCGTCAGCCATGCCTTGCTCCCCACTGCCGCCGCGGTGCGCGCTCAGATGCCGAGCTGACGCGCCGCCAGGTCCTTCATGATCTCTTCCGAACCGCCGCCGATCATCATCACCTTGACTTCGCGGTAGATGCGCTCGGCCCGGGTGCCGCGCATGAAGCCCATGCCGCCGAGGATCTGCACCGCCTGGTCGGCACAGAACTGCATGGTCTGCGTGGTGACGACCTTGAGCATCGACAGCCGTGCCACGAGTTCGGGCAACGGCCCGCGCTGCCGCTGTACGCAATCGGCCAGCTCGTAGGTCAGCGTGCGCGCGTAGTCGATGCGCATGGCCATGTCGACGAGCTTGTGGCGGATGACCTGGCGCTCGGCGAGCGGCGCACCGAAGGTATGGCGCTCGCGCGCCCAGTTGGCCGCCTCGTCGAGACAAATCTGCGCGTAGCGCACCGCCATCACCGCCATCGCCAGGCGCTCGGAGTTGAAGTTCAGCATGATGGCCTTGAAGCCGGCGTTCTCCTCGCCGACCAGGTTCGTCGCCGGGACGCGGCAGTCGCTGAAGCGCAAGGTCGCGGTGTCCGATGCCCACCAGCCCATCTTCTTCAGCTCGCTGCGTTCGAGCCCCGGCGTGTCGCCGTCGATGAGCAGCAGCGAAATGCCGGCGGCGCCTTTCGCAGCCGGATCGGTACGCACCGCGGTGGTGATGAAGTCGGCCCGCATGCCGGACGTGATGAACGTCTTCTCGCCGTTGACGACGTAGTGATCGCCGTCGCGCACGGCGCGCGTGCGCAGCGCTGCCACGTCGGAGCCGCCCGACGGCTCGGTGATGGCGAGGGCCGAGATCTTCTCGCCCGCGAGCACCGGTGGAATGACGCGGCGCTTGAGCGCTTCGCTGCCGACCGCGACCAGCGGCGGCAGGCCGATACCGTGCGAACCTAGCGCGGCCTGCACGCCACCGGCGCCGGCCCCGGCGATCTCCTCGGCGACAACGATCTTCATGAACTCGTCGGCCGGCGTGCCGCCGTACTCCTCGGGGAAGCCGACGCCGAGGATGCCGAGCTCACCGGCCTTGCGGTAAAGCTCGGGTGGGACGCGGCCGGCTTCGTCCCAGGCGTCGACGTGCGGGGTAATCTCGCGGGCGACGAAGCTGCGCACGGTGGCGCGGAACTGGTCGTGCTCGGCGCCGAACAATGCCGGGGACGGCGTGGGATCGAAGAACACGGGGCATCTCCTCGTGGCAGGGCAGGTGAATGACGGAAGGGGACACGCCGCGGCAGGGCGCGCGGCCTCACAGGCGCAGCATCACCTTGCAGGCAGTCTTGTCGCTCTTGAGTGCCTCGAAGGCGGCCGGGAAGTCGTCGAAACCGATCTCCCGGGTAAGCATGGGCGACGGATCGATGAGTTCGCGGTCGAGCAGGTCGAGCGTCAGCTCGAAGTCCTGCCGGCGATACATGAAGACATAGTTGATCTGCAATTCCTTGGTCAGCGCCTTGACCGGGCGGATCGTGTCCGGTGCCATGCACACGCCCACGACGACGATGCGCCCGCCCATCGGCGCGCAGTCCATCGCGAGCAGCTGGCTGCCCGGCACGCCGATGCATTCGAGCACCACCTCCGGGCGCTTGCCGGCATGGCGCTTGGCCACGCCCATGACGTCCTCGCGCGTCGCATCGACCGTGGCGCTCGCACCGAGGCGCTCGGCGAGCGCGAGACGCTCGGGCACGCGGTCGGAGACGATCACGTGGCGCGCACCGAAGTAACGGCTCCACAGCGTCGCCGCGAGGCCAATGGGTCCGGCGCCGAGTACCAGTACCGACTCGCCGGCAAGCAGGCGCGCCGCGTTGACCGCGTGCAGGCCGACGGCGAGCGGCTCGACCAGTGCACCGCGCGTGAAGTCGACGCCCGGCGGCAGGCGCAGCGTCTCGTGGCTGCCGATGCGCATGTACTCGGCATACGCGCCGCCTTCCTGGCCGAGCCCGGTATAGCGCACCTGCGTACAGCGATACCCGCGGCCCGACTGGCAGGCGAGGCAATGACCGCAGGCGCGGTAGGGCAGCGCCGTGACGCGCTCGCCGACCGAGAACCCGCGCACGGCGCTGCCGACCTCGGCGACCTCGCCGGCAAACTCGTGGCCCATCACCGCGCCGGCCGGCAACGGCGCCATGCCGCCGCCGTCGCCGTGAATCTCGGCCATGTGCAGGTCCGAACCGCAAATCCCGCAGCGGCGCACGGCGAGGATGATGTCGTCCGGCCCCGGGGCCGGTGCGGCAACCTGCTCGATGGCGAGCGGTGCCCCGGCACGCTGGAAGACGGCGGCGCGCATGGCCGTGCTCAGGTCGACATCACCATGGTCTTGTCGAAATCGTCCGGTGAGGTCAGGTGCTTCTCGAAGAAGGCCAGCGTGCGCTCCTTCGCGGTCAGGGCGGACGGTGCATCGTAGCTCGCACGGTCGTTGCAGTTGAAGCCGTGGTCGGCGTCGTAGACGAACACCTGCACGTCGGGCTGGGCCTTGCGGATCGCCTCGACTTCGTTCATCGGGATGTGCGCGTCCTTCTCCCCGAAGTGCATCATCACCGGGCAGCGCGCCGCGCGGTCGACGTACTTGGCGATGCCGCCACCGTAGTAGGCGGACCCGGCCGCGACGCGGTCGAGCTCGCAGGCGGACAACCAGGTGAGCAAGCCACCGAAGCAGTAGCCGACCACGCCGACCTTGCCATGCACCGCCATGGCGTCGACCGCCGCCTGCAGGTCCTTCAGCGTATCGGCCAGGTCGAGGTCCTGGAAGGCGATGCGCAGCCCCTTGTCGAAATCCGCCTGCTCGGTGTAGCCGAGTTCGACGTCGCGCTCGACGCGATCGAAGATCTGCGGCGCGATGGCGGCGTACCCGGCCGCGGCATACTCGTCGACGACGGCGCGGATGTGGCGGTTGACGCCGAAGATCTCCTGGATCACGACCACGCCGCCGAGCGCGTTGCCGGCCGGCATCGCCGCGTAGGCGCCCAGGGTGAAACCGTCGGCGGCGGTCAACTGTCGCTGTGGCATGTGCGTGACTCCCGTTTCGCTTGAGTTCTGGTGTGCTGCGGACGCGCTCGATTGGACCAAGCGCCGGGGCGCAGATCAACCTCCCGCGCGCGCCCGCGGTGCGCGGCGCACGGGCCGCAGCGCGGGGGTGCCAAAAACCGGACATCTGTCCTAGAATCGGGGCAGGGAGCGGCCAGCCCGCTGCGTACGCTCCCGGCCGCGGGACATTTCGAAGGAGGCGACGATCGTGATGCGAGCAACAACCATCCTCTCAGGCGGACTCGCGCTGCTACTCGGACTCGGCGCCGCCCGCGCCGAACTCGGTCCGGAGAAGCTGACCATCAACCCGCTCAAGCCGGCCACGCCGCATCGCATCTACCTCACCGACCTCGTGCTCGGCCATGTGATCGACGGCCGCATCCACGTGATCGACGGCGACAGCTTCGATTACCTCGGCCTGATCCCGACCGGCCTGTTCGGACTCACCGCGCTGTCCAACGACAGCAGCGAGATGTACGTCGCCACCACGTATTACACCAAGCGCAACCGCGGCGACCGCTTCGACCTCTTCGAGGTCTACGATACGGCCACGCTCGAACTCGAGGCCGAAGTCGAGATCCCCGCCAAGCACGCCCAGGCGCTGCCCTACAAGGGCACGCTCACCTCGACCAGTGACGGCCGTTTCGTGCTGATCCAGAACTCCACCCCGGCCAGCTCGATCAGCATCGTCGATCGCCCGGCGGAGAAGTTCGTCGCCGAGATCGACACGCCCGGGTGCTGGATCATGCTGCCCTCGGCGAGCAACGCGCGGCGCTTCTCGACCCTGTGCGGCGACGGCACGATACTCACCATCACCCTCGACGAGACCGGCAAGGCCGCGTCGCAACAACGCAGCGGCAAACTCTTCAATGCGGAGAACGACCCGCTGTTCGTGCAGGCCGAGAGCATCGGCGACACTTACTACTTCGTCTCCTACGAAGGCATGATCCACGAGATCAACCTCGGCGGCGAGACGGCGGTCACCGAGGCGACGTGGTCGCTGCTCGACGCCGCCGACCGCGACGGCCACTGGAAGCCGGGCGGCTACCAGCTGCTCGCGCTCGACGCCAAGGCGGGGCGCCTCTACGTCGGCATGCACGACGAGGCGCGCGACGGCAGCCACAAGTTCCCGGCCAAGGAGCTGTGGGCGTTCGACATCAACACCAAGAAGCGCGTGCAGCGCATCGAGGGCTCGAATTCCATCGCCATGTCGCTGAGCGACGAGGACGAACCCTACCTCTACGTCTACGACGGCATGACGACCGAGTTCGTGAAGTACGAAACCCTGCCGGCGCTGAAGCCCGTCGCGCGCAGCGGCCCGTTCGGCGAGTTCGCCGGCCTCATCGAGCTGCACTGAGACGATGCCGCTCGACCCCGCCATCCAGCATCTCGCCTGCGCGTTGCTCGCGCTCGTGTTCGCGAGCGCGGCGTGGCACAAGCTGCGCGACCTGCTCGCGTTCGAGCTTGCGCTCGAAGCCTACGCGCTGCTGCCGGCGCCGCTCGTGCGGCCGTTCGCCTGGAGCCTGCCGCTGCTCGAGAGTCTTGCCGCGGTGAGCCTGCTCGTCACGCCGCTGCGGGGCGCGGGCGGCCTGCTGGCGCTGGCCCTGCTCGCGCTGGTAACCGGGGCGGTCGTCGTGAACCTGCTGCGCGGGCGCACCGACGTCGGCTGCGGCTGCGGTGGTATCGAAGACGAACAGACCCTGTCCTGGGCGCTCGTCGCCCGCAACGCCCTGCTCGCCCTCGCCGGGCTCACCGCCCTCGCGCCGACCAGCGCGCGCACGCTCACCTGGCTCGATCACGTCAGCGTCGCCGCGGGCGCGCTGGTCCTGTTCCTGGTCGTGGCTCTTGCCAACCAGCTCATCGCCAACCGGCCGCGGCTCGCGCGGCTGCGGGTGCGCACGGCATGAGCACGGCCATCGCCGTCGCCATCGCGGCCCTGTGGGTCGTGGTCATCGCGCTCGCCATCGCGGTGTTCGCGCTGGCGCGCCAGATCGGCGTACTCTACGAGCGCGTCGCGCCGATGGGCGCCTTGATGCTCGACGAGGGCCCCAAGGTCGGCGAGCGTGCGCCGAGCTTCACGCTCGAGGCCCTCGACGGCAGCACGGTCAGCATCGGCCAGCCCTCGCAGCACGGCGAGCTCGTGTTCTTCGTCTCGCCGACCTGCCCGGTATGCAAGAAACTCATTCCGGTGCTGCGCTCGATCGCGCACGCCGAGCGCGACTGGCTGCGCGTCATCCTTGCCAGCGACGGCGACGAGCCCCGCCAGCGCGCGTTCTACGAGAAGGCCGCGCTCGGCGATTTCCCCTACGTGCTGTCCACCGAGCTCGGCATGACGTTCAAAGTCGCCAAGCTACCCTATGCCGTGCTGCTCGACGAGAGCGGTACGGTGCGCGCCAAGGGCCTGATCAATTCCCGTGAGCAGCTCGAGAGCCTGTTCACGGCCAAGGAGCTCGGCGTCGAATCGATCCAGCAATACCTGCAGAAGGCATGATGCGGCCCAGCCAGCGGCGTCGCGCGAAGTCGGGAGTAGTCACATATGAAATGGTTAGACGAGTTCATCGAGCGTAAGGCCCGCGCCGTGGCCCAGCAGACCTCGCGTCGCAGCGCGCTGTTGCGCATCGGCCGGGTCCTGGTCGGTACGGCCTTCGTCCTGCCGGTGCTGCCCTTCGATCGCAGTCCGCGCGCCCAGCACGGCGCGGTCGATGACGGCAAGCATGACCCGCTCGATCCGCAACGCTGCGAGTACTGGCGTTACTGCGCGCTCGACGGCCACCTCTGCACCTGCTGCGGCGGCACGATCACGAGCTGTCCGCCGGGCACCGAGCCGTCTTCGGTGACCTGGATCGGCACCTGCCACAACCCCGAGGATGGCAAGGACTACCTGGTCAGTTACAACGACTGCTGCGGCTCGGCGTCCTGCGGGCGCTGCTTCTGCAACGAGAACGAGGGTGAACGGCCCGGCTACCGCATGGGTGTGCACAACGACATCAACTGGTGCATGGGCAACGAGAGCAGCGTCTACCACTGCACGGTGTCGGTCATCCTCGGCCAGTCGGGCAGCGCCGGCGGCTGATCGCCGGACGTCCGCCACCCGCATGCGCGCCACCGCCCGCCGTCCGGCCCGCGTGCGTGCGGCGCGCGCGGCGACGGCGGTGCTGCTCCTCGCGGCAACGGCCGCCGTTCCCGCCCAGCCCCCCGAGATCGACTACCTGCAGTTCTGCCTCGGCTGCCACCGCGAAGACGGCAGCGGCAGCGCACGCAACGGCGTGCCCGACATGCGTGGCGTGATCGG
>JAUIFX010000133.1 GCA_030429865.1 Gammaproteobacteria bacterium
GGGCCGGTTTGGCGGCTCGACCTGCGGGGCATCCCCAAGATCCCCCGCACCTCGGGCCGGTTTGGCGGCTCGACCTGTGGGTCAGCTCGACGATCGGGAGGCGCGTGGATCGCTGGCCCTGGTCTCCACCCCCTCCCCCACCCAAGGTTCAGGGTGGGAGGTCGCCTATGGGAACCGGACGTGCACACGTCAGGCCGAAGGGGGGCGTGCGGTGGGGGCACGGACAAGCCGCGCTCGAGCCAGGCTCGCCGCTCGGCCGTCGCTGCGGGCGCTCGGGAGGCGCACGACCGAATCCCGGAATTCCAGGCCCGTCACGTCGCCTGACGCTTCCACCACCGGCGGCCGTGGGGGTTGCTCCCCGGCCCCTAGCGCCGACCCTCGTCCACGCCGTCGCTCCAGGGCATGGCTTGGCGCCACCACCAGTTCCAGCGGGTCAGGGTCCGGGCGGGGACGTAGACCGAGTCGCCGGGGACGAGCCACATGTCGCGGCCGGTGCCGGCGAGCAAGGCCTCCGGATCGATGCCGCGACCACGCAGGCGCTCGAGGAACCGCGCCGAGGTCAGCACGTGGCGGATGCCCGCCTTGCGGATCGCCGCCTGGGTCGCTTCGACACTGGCGGTGTAATTGAGATTGACGACGGTACGGCCGCGTACCAGTGCCGCCATGTTGGCGATGGCGCCGGCGTTCGTCGTCGGCAGCATCAGGCCGACGTTCTGCTCCGGCACCTCGCGCTCGATCAGCCGCGCGAACAGGAACACGCCGGTCATGAAACGATAGCCGGACAGCGCGCCCATCATGGTGTCGGCGATGACCATCTGGCCGCGCTTGCGGCGCGCGGTTTCGAACCACGCTTCGGGCACCGTGCGCAGGGTATCGCTGTACCGCTGCCAGGACTCGATAGAGAGATCGAACACGCGGCGCTTGACCGGTTCGACCGGCGTATCGGCAGGCAACGGGAGGCCGAACGCGACGATGAGGTCGCGGCGCGCGAAGCGCTCGCGCAGCGTGCGAACCTGGATGTTCGCGCGCGAGAAACGGCTGCCCCACAGGCCGCGCAGGTAGAACGGCACGATCACGGCATCGGTACCGGCAACACCGCTCTCGAAGCCGCGCTTGAACTCGCCGAGGTGGCCCGAGCGCGAGATGGCGCCCTCGGGGAACATGCACACGACCTCCCCCGCCGTGAGCAGGTCGTGAACCCTGGCCAGCGCGTCGCGGCTCCCCGAGCTGCTGATCGGTATCACGCCGAAGAAATCGAACAGCGGCCTGAGCATCGGCCAGCGCTCGTAAATGCCGCGGAACATGACGAAGCGGATCGGCCGCGGACAGGCCATCTGCACCAGCGCCCAGTCGATCCACGAGATGTGGTTGCCGATCAGCAGCACGCCGCCGGCGGCCGGCAGGCGCTCGAAGCCGATAATCTCGGTGCGATAACGTTGGGCGACGACGACGGTGACGAGGATCCGCACCAGCGCCTGGGGCAGCTTGTAGCATGTGAACAGCGCACCGGCCAACGCGCCCAGGGCCAGCAGCACGAGCATGGCGTCGCCGCCCAGCCCGGCCGCGCCGGCGAGGCCGGCCAGCACCAGTGCAGCGAGGACCATTGCCGCCTTGACGAAATTGGCGCCGGCCACCGCGCGACCACGTTCGTGGTCGGCTCCGTGGTACTGGATGAGCGTGGTCAGCGGGACGACGAACAGGGCACCGAGCAGGCCGAACGCCGCCAGGCACAAGGCTTGCGCCAAGCCACTGTCGAGCAGCGGCAGCACCGCAAGCGACAGGGCGACGCCGAACGCGCCGACGGGCACGATGCCGGTCTCGATGTGGCCACGGGAAACGCGCCCCGCGAGCAACGCACCGATGGCGTTGCCGGCCGCGAAGGCACTCAACAGCCACGGCAGGCGGGAAGCGTCACCGAGCGCGCCGTCGGACCTCGCGAAGGCCGGCAGCAGCGAAAGGCTCACGATCGCGATACTCCAGAAGATGCCCAGGCCGATGACGGACAGGAAGACCGATTCCTGCCGGCGCGTCAGGGCGAGCGCCTCGCGCAGGTAAGCGCCGCGCAGGTAGCGGCGCCACTCGAGCGGCGGTGCCGCGGGCGGCGTGTCCACAGGCCGCAGCAGGTAGGCCGCGGCCAGCGCGGCGAGCGAGCCGCCGACCAGCGCCCAGGCAAACGGCGCCATGCTGGCGAGCGTCGCGCCGAGGCCGCCGCCGGGCTCGGGCAACGCCATGGCGCCGAGCACGTGGACCGTGCCGAGCAGGCCCGCGGCGAAACCCGTCGCGGTGACGGCCTGGACCAGGCCGTTGGCCTGCGCGAGCCGGCGCACGCCGACCAGGTCACGAATCACCGCGTACTTGAGCGGTGCGAAGAGCGCGTTCTGCATGGCCAGCAGCGCACTCAGCGCGAGCACGGCACCGGGAGCGCCGTGGTGATAACCGAGGGTCAGGGCGAGCGCCGCGAGCAGCGCCAGCCAGGCGCTTGCGCGCATCGTGCGCACGCGCGGGCGGCGGTCGGCAAGCAGCCCGGCGGGTGAAACCAGCAGCACCAGGGGCAGCACGATCAGGGCGTCGACCAGGACGCTGAGCGCGATCCGCGTCGTCCCTTGCGTGCTCGCCCGCAGCACCTCGTGCAGCACCACCTTGTTGGCGACATCGACTGCGACGTCGACGAGCACGAGGGCCAGGAACACGCCGAATCCCCGCGTCCGCAACAGGTTCCACATCGCCATTCCACTCCCCGGTGCGGCCTCACACGGCCGGCGCAGCTCATTATGCCCCAGCACTCCGTCACGACGTGCCCGCAGCGGCGCGGGCGCGCGCGACGCGGCGCCGTCGGCAGGGCTATCGGCGCGCGGCGAAGAAGATGTACCCCGCGCCGCGCGAACGTGCGCGGAACGTTGCCACGCCGGCAGGGTCCATGGGTCGTGCACGCGATGCCGACCGCCGTGCCCGCGGCATCATCGGGTATGCTTCCGCTGCGTCCCGCCGCGCGCCTGGCCGCGGCGGCGCCCCGGGGGCGCCGGTCCGATCATGAATCGGCGCCGAATTCAAGTCCCGCGGGGCTCCTTATGCACATTGTGTCAGACTTGTGAAGGGGTTCCGGCGAATTTCCTCCCTGCGCCGGCGAAATCGCCTCCGCCGAACGCAACCCCTTGAACTTCATAGATTAATCGCGGGTGCCTAAATTTTGACCAATCTAACCGTTTCACGCCCGAGAGCGGCCCGCGGGACGCCTGTCCGCAATTCGTCAACAAAGTTATCCACAGGATCTGTGGGTAACCGAAATAAACCGGGAAATCAAAGGGAAAGCCGCTCCCGGGTGCAGCGCGGGGGCACTCTCGCGGGCATCGTCCGGGGTGCCGTAGCGGCTCGCGCAATGCGGGCGGCGGCCCTGCTCATGGGATGGTTCCTGACCGGCGCGGCGAGCGCGTCGGGCGACGCGGACGCGGCCGCGTTCCTCGCCCTGGAATCGGTCAACGACGGCCGCTGTCAGAATCTCAGCGAGGGCGGCAAACTGCGCGTCCTGCGCAACACGCATGCCGAACGGGACATCTCCTACCGCCTCATCCGCATGTTCGCGGGGAACCATCCCCAGGGCCGCTCGGTGGGGCACGCACCGGCCGGCGGCGCCGCGGTCAAGCTCGGCTGCACGCGGGTGGACGGCCGCGAGCAGGACTGGATCGTCGAACGCGCCCGCTTCGAAGACGCCGGGCAGCCCGAATGACGTCCCGCGGCCGACACGGCGGCGCCGCATGCCGCGCCGTTTCCCGGCGAACGGCCACCGCCGGCCCCTCGCCCGCAGGCGGCGATGCGCCACGATCCGACCCAGCCCCAGACCTCCAAGGAGCGACCATGACTCACCAGCGATCCCTTTCCTTGCTCTCCGCCATCCTCCTCCTCGCCCTGCTGCCGGCATCACCGGTACCGGCTGCGGACGATACCGGCGGCGCGGCGGAAGCCGCGCGTTCACCGGGCGACATGACCGTCGAGGAGCGCGGCGAGATGATGCGCCAGGCGAACGCCTACAACACCTGCGTCTACGAGCAGGCCATGGCCCAGGTCGATGCCGACCCCGATATCCGGCGCGTCGCCGATCTCGCCATGGGTGCGTGCGAAGCGCAGCTCGACACGCTCGGCAGCACCATCATCGGCTGGGGCATGCCCGACTACTTCGCCCAAGGCTTCACGCGCACGGTGCGGGATCGCGCGGTGCGCAAGCTCGTGCCGGAACTCGCGATCCGCAAATCGCGCTGAAGCCCCGGCGCCGGCCGCGTTCAGTCGCGCGGCGAGGCGCAGGCATCGCGTGCCGCGACACCCCACATCTGGCCGACGAAATCGGCGAATTCGTGCAGCGCGCGCTCGTAGACGCTGCGCTTGAACGGCACGACGAAACCGAGCGGCTCCCAGTAGTCGACCCAGCGCCAGGCATCGAACTCCTGCTCGTCGCCGAGATCGAGGCGCACGTTCTCCTCCCCGCCGAGCAGCCGCAGCAGGAACCAGATCTGCTTCTGGCCGATGCACAACGGCTGCTGGTGATAGCGGATATAGCGCTTGGGCAGGCGATAGCGCAGCCAGCCCTTGGTCGCGCCGAGGACCTCGACGTCGTCGGGCGCGAGGCCGACCTCTTCGCGCAGTTCTCGGTACATGGCACGCTCGGGCGTTTCGTTGCGCTTGATGCCGCCCTGCGGAAACTGCCAGGCCGACATGCCGCAGCGCCGCGCGCAGAACACGCGGCCTTCGTCGTTGACCAGGATGATGCCGACGTTGGCGCGAAATCCGTGTTTGTCGATCATGGAGCGAAACCCGGGCGGGCTGCCTGCCGGCTGTGCTTGGTCGCCCGATTCTCCCAGCACAACCCGGGCAGTTCAACCGCCGGGGCAGAAACGAAAAAGGCGTCCCGGGGGACGCCTTCTTCGCAGCCTCGGCGGCGGCGCGATCAGAGGATCTTGAGCACCGCGTCGCGCTCCTCGCGCAGTTCCTGGGCGGTGGCATCCATGCGCGCGCGGCTGAACTCGCTGACCGGCAGGTCCTGCACGATGCTGTACTGGCCGTTCTTGCAGGTCACGGGGAAGGAGTACATCAGGCCTTCTTCGATGCCGTAGCTGCCGTCGCTCGGGATGCCCATGCTGACCCAGTCACCGTCGGGCGTACCGAGCGCCCAGTCGCGCATGTGCTCGAGCGCCGCGTTGGCTGCCGAAGCCGCGCTGGAAGCGCCGCGCGCCTCGATGATCTCCGCGCCGCGTTTCGCCACGCGCGGGATATAGTCGTTCTCGTACCAGGCGTTGTCGATGAGGTCGAGCGCGGCCTTGCCGGACACCGTCGCCTGGCTGAGATCCGGGTACTGCGTGGTCGAATGGTTGCCCCAGATGGTCACCTTGCGGATGTCGGCCACCGCGCTGCCGGTCTTGGCCGCGAGCTGCGCCATCGCGCGATTGTGGTCGAGGCGCGTCATCGCGGTGAACTGCGCGGGGTTGATGTCGGGCGCGCTCTTCATGCAGGTCCACGCATTGGTGTTGGCCGGGTTGCCGACGACGATGACGCGCACGTCACGGCTGGCGTTGTCGTTGATCGCCTTGCCCTGCACCTTGAAGATTCCGCCATTGGCCTCGAGCAGGTCGCTGCGCTCCATGCCCGGTCCGCGCGGGCGCGCGCCGACGAGCAGGGCGTACTGGCTGTCCTTGAACGCGACGTTGGCATCGTCGCTGCACTCGATGCCGGCGAGCAGCGGGAACGCGCAGTCGTCGAGTTCCATGGCCACGCCTTCTAGCGCCTTCATCGCCGGGGTGATCTCGAGCAGCTGCAGGACGACGGGCTGGTCGGTGCCGAGCATCTCGCCTGCGGCGATACGAAAGAGCAGGGAGTAGGAAATCTGGCCGGCGGCACCGGTAACGGTCACTCTGACGGGGGGCTTCATACCTTGAGGTTCCTTTGTCTGGCTGGGTTTTGGAAAAAGAGGCGACGTGCCGTCAACGTTCCGCGAGCGGCACGTAGTCACGCTGCGCGGCGCCGACGTAGAGCTGACGCGGGCGGCCGATGCGGAACTCGGGATCCCGCATCAGCTCGGTCCACTGCGCGATCCAGCCTGCCGAGCGCGCGAGCGCGAACATGCAGGTGAACATCGCCGTGGGGATGTTGAGGGCCTGGTAGATGAGGCCGGAATAGAAATCGACGTTGGGGTAGAGCTTGCGCTCGATGAAGTACTCGTCCTCCAGTGCAATGCGTTCGAGTTCCATCGCGATCTCGAACAGCGGCTGGTTGAGGTGCATTTCCTCGAGCAGGTCGTGACAGGCCTTGCGGATGATCTTCGCGCGCGGGTCGTAGTTCTTGTACACGCGATGGCCGAAACCCATCAGGCGGAACGGGTCGTCCTTGTCCTTGGCACGATCGACGAACTTGCGGATGTTCTTCACATCGCCGATTTCCTCGAGCATCTGCACCACGGCCTCGTTGGCGCCGCCGTGCGACTTGCCCCACAGCGTCGCGATGCCGGCGGCGACGCAGGCGAAGGGGCTGCTCTCGGCGCTGCCGGCGAGGCGCACGGTCGAGGTGCTGGCATTCTGCTCGTGGTCCGCGTGCAGGATCATCAGCAGTTCGAGCGCGCGCACGGCGACGGGGTTGGCGACGTAGGGCTCGGTCGGCCACGAGTACATCATGTACATGAAGTTCTCGACGTAGCTGCGCCCGTTGTCCGGGTAGACGAACGGCAGGCCCGAGGCGTAGCGGTAGATCTTGGCGACCAGGCCCGGCATCTTGCCGATCACGCGGCGCGCGGTCAGCATGCGGTCCTCTTCGCTCGCGATGTCGGTGTTGGCGTGGTAGTAGGAGGCCACTGCCCCGACCACGCCGGTCAGGACCGACATCGGGTGGGCGTCGTAGCGGTAGCCGGAATAAAAGCGCGACAGGTGCTCGTGGGTCATGCCGTGCATCTTCAGGGCGTATTCCCAGTCGGCGAGTTGCGCCGCATCGGGCAGTTCACCGTGTACGAGCAGGTAGCAGACTTCGACGAACGAGGAATGCTCGGCGAGCTGCTCGATGGGGTAGCCACGATGCAGCAGGATGCCCTCTTCGCCGTCGAGGTAGGTGATGGCGCTGCGGCAGCTCGCCGTCGAACCGTAGCCGACGTCGAAAGTGAACATGCCGAGCTCGCGATACAACGCGCGGATGTCGATGACCGGCGCGCCGTACTCCCCTTCGAGTACCGGGCACTCGACGCTTTTGCCAGTGGCGTTGTCGGTGATCGTCACGCTACGTGTGGAATTCACAGCCCTCTCCCGGGGAAATCACGAAGTCGGCGCCGGGGCCCGCTCACGGGACCCGAACGCTCAAGAATACCGCCCGGGCCGATTCAGCGGCAAGGCGGGCCCCGGCTGCACCGGCGCGGTGCGCAGCCGTGGTGCGGCCGCCCGGATCGGGGGCTCGACGCGGCAAAACCCCGAGAATTGCCCGCAAATTAATGACTTTGAGGCAGGATTGATCAAAGATCCTGCAACGCCCAGCCGATAGTCCGGAGTGGCGCTGTCGAGGTTCGCCGCGCACGCGTCCGCCGCCTCCCGTGCCACGGGCGGGTGCGGTCCGGCGGCGGGGCCGGCGAGCCGGGGCGCATGCCCGGCGAAGCCATCCCGCGCCGCGGCCGACCACGACCGGCACGTGCCGGGGGTCCGTACGAGCACGGACCAGGGCCCCTTAGAAATTCATCTTGCAGGTGGGAGACGATGCAGCGTCCATCTTGTTTGTTCAGCGGCAATGCCCCTTTCCTCGAGGCACTCTACGAGGACTACCTTGCCGATCCGGGTTCGGTATCGGCCGAGTGGCGCGCCTACTTCGACGGCCTACAGGACGGCGCGAGCGACGAGTTGCGCGACGTCCGCCACTCCGAAGTGCAGGGGCGCATGCTGGAGATTGCCAGCGCCCCCTCCGGCAGCGCGGTCCGCGTGGTCCGCGAGGGCAACGTCGACGGGCAGAAGCAGGTCGCCGTGCTGCAGCTCATCAATGCGTACCGTTTCCGCGGTCACCGCCAGGCCAACCTCGACCCGCTCAACCAGTACGAGCGGCCCGAGGTCGCGGAGCTCGACCCGGCCTTCCACGGCCTCACCGACGCCGATCTCGACCGCACCTTCAACACCGGCTCACTGCAGGGTCCGAACGAGGCGACGCTGCGCGAGATTCTCGACATCGTGCGCACCACCTACTGCGGCACCATCGGTGCGGAATACATGCACATCGTCGAGACCAGCCACAAGCGCTGGATCCAGCAGCGCCTCGAGCTGCCGCGCGCGAAGCCCGAGTTCGCGCCCGAGAAGCGCAAACGCCTGCTCGAATGCGTGATCGCCGCCGGCGCGCTGGAGGAATACCTGCACACCAAGTACGTCGGGCAGAAGCGCTTCTCGCTGGAGGGCGGTGAAAGCGCGATCGCCCTGCTCGACCAGCTGGTCGAGGACGCCGGCCGCCACGGCATCAAGGAATGCGTGCTCGGCATGGCCCACCGCGGCCGTCTCAACGTGCTGGTCAACATCATCGGCAAACATCCTTCGAAGCTCTTCGAGGAGTTCGAAGGCAAGGGCCCGACCGAGGTCCGCTCGGGTGACGTCAAGTATCACCTCGGCTTCTCCTCCGACATCGAGACACCCGGCGGCGCCCTGCACCTGACGCTGTCGTTCAACCCGTCGCACCTCGAGATCATCGACCCGGTCGTCGAGGGTTCCGTGCGCGCGCGCCAGGACCGCCGCCAGGACGTCGAACGCAACGAAGTGCTGCCGCTGCTGATCCACGGCGACGCGGCCTTCGCCGGCCAGGGCGTGGTGATGGAGACGTTCAACCTGTCGCAGACGCGCGGCTACTCGACCGGCGGCACGGTCCACGTCATCATCAACAATCAGATCGGTTTCACCACCAGCGACCCGCTCGACTCGCGCTCGACGCTCTACTGCACGGACGTCGCGAAGATGGTCCAGGCGCCGATCTTCCACGTCAACGGCGACGACCCCGAAGCCGTTGCGATGGTCGCGCAGCTCGCGCTCGACTACCGCATGGAGTTCAACAAGGACGTCGTCATCGATCTCATCTGCTACCGCAAGCACGGCCACAGCGAGGCCGACGAGCCGGCCGCGACGCAGCCGATCATGTACCAGCACATCCGCAACCACCCGGGCGTGCGCCGCATCTACACGGAAAAACTCGTCGACGAGGGCGTCGTCACGCCGGGCGATGCCGAGGCCATGGCGGCGCGCTACGTCGACGCGCTCGAGCGCAACGTCGTCGTCTCGCGCCCCTATGCCAACGTCATCGACAACCGCTACCTGATCAACTTCGAGCCGTTCCGCAACACGAGCTGGCGCACCGAGTGCGACACCACGCTCGACCAGGCCACGGTGGACAAGCTGACCGCGGCCTTCTGCAGCGTGCCGGAAGGCACCAACCTGCACCGCGCGGTCAAGCGCGTGCTCGAGGATCGGCGCGCGATGGGCGCCGGCGAGAAGCCCTGCGACTGGGGCTACGCGGAGACGCTGGCCTACGCGTCGCTGCTGACCAGCCAGTGCCCGGTCCGCATTTCCGGCCAGGACAGCGGGCGCGGCACGTTCTTCCACCGGCACGCCGTGATCCACGACCAGAAGACCGGCGAGACCTACCTGCCGCTGCAGAACCTCGCACCGGACCAGGCGTCTTTCCTGGTCATCAACTCGACGCTGTCGGAGGAAGCGGTGCTCGCCTACGAGTACGGCTATGCCGGCGCCGAACCCAACGCGCTCGTCATCTGGGAAGCCCAGTTCGGCGATTTCGCCAACGGCGCGCAGGTCGTCGTCGACCAGTTCATCGCCTCGTGCGAGGAGAAATGGGGCCGCTACTGCGGGCTCGTGATGCTGCTGCCGCACGGCTACGACGGCCAGGGGCCGGAGCACTCCTCCGCGCGCCTGGAGCGTTACCTGCAGCTGTGCGCCGAAGACAACATGCAGGTCTGCTACCCGACAACGCCGGCACAGATGTTCCACATGCTCCGCCGGCAGGTGCTGCGGCCCTACCGTAAGCCGCTCATCGTCATGAGTCCCAAGAGCCTGCTGCGGCACAAGCTCTCCGTGTCTGCCATCGAAGCATTCACGCACGGTGCTTTCCAGCCCGTCATCGACGAGATCGACGAGCTGGACGCGGCGCGCGTGCGGCGCATCCTGCTGTGCAGCGGCAAGGTCTACTTCGATCTTCTCGAAGCGCGCCGCGACAACAAGATCACCGACTGCGCCATCATCCGTCTCGAGCAACTCTATCCCTTCCCGAAGGAGGAACTCGAAGCCACCCTCGCCCAGTACGCCAACGCCGAAGAGCTGGTCTGGGTGCAGGAGGAGCCGCGCAACCAGGGCGCCTGGTCGATGCTGCTCTCGACCCGCTACCTCGGTGGCTGCTTCGACGAGAACAAGCCGCTGACCTGCGTCGCGCGGCCCTACTCGGCCTCGCCGGCAGTCGGCTACGTGTCGCTGCACCTCGAACAGCAGGCCAGGATCATCGACGAAGCGCTGGAACTCTCGGTGCGTCGTACCAAGCAGAAGAAGACGGCCTGAGCGAGCCGTCCCCGGATCAACGAGGAGTAACGTTTCGTGTTAATCGAAGTCAAAGTGCCGGTGCTGGCCGAGTCCGTACCCGACGCCACCCTGCTCGACTGGTACAAGCAGGTCGGCGAACGCGTCGAACGCGGCGACAACCTGATCGATCTCGAGACCGACAAGGTCACGCTCGAGGTCGCGGCCCCCGAGGCCGGCGTGATCAAGGAAATCCGCAAGCAGACCGGTGACGTCGTGCTGACCGACGACATCCTCGCCGTGATCGACACCGAGGGCACTGCAACGGCGAGCGCGAGCAGCGCGGCTGCGGCGCCGGCCGAGGAAGCGCCCGCGGCGGCTGCCGACAGCGGCGGCGGCGCGGCAAAACTGGGGCCGGCGGTGCGCAAGCTGGTCGACGAGCACGGCCTCGACGCGAATGCGATCGCCGGCACCGGCAAGGACGGGCGCGTGACCAAGGGCGACGTCCTCGCCCATCTCGACAAGGCGGACGCGCCGGCGCCAGCGGCGCCGAGCGAGACCGTCGTCGGTGTCGAGGCCAATGTCACCGAGCGCCCCCAGGAGATCGGCGAGGGGCGCGTCGAGGAACGCGTACCGATGACGCGCCTGCGCAAGCGCGCTGCCGAGCGCCTGCTCGGCGCGCAGCGGGACAACGCCCTGCTGACGACCTTCAACGAGGTCAACATGCAGCCCGTGATGGACCTGCGCAGCCGCTTCAAGGGCGAGTTCGAGGAACGCTACGGCGTCCGCCTCGGCTTCATGTCCTTCTTCGTCAAGGCCGCGGTGGAAGCGTTGAAGAAGTTTCCCGTCGTCAATGCCTCGGTCGATGGCGACGACATCCTCTACCACGGCTACTTCGACGTCGGCGTCGCGGTCGGCTCGGAGCGCGGCCTGGTGGTGCCGATCCTGCGCGACGTCGACCGCATGCCGTTCGCCGAGGTGGAACGGCGCATCCGCGACTTCGGCGAGCGCGCGCGCGACGGCAAGCTGACCATCGACGAACTCACCGGCGGCACGTTCACCATCAGCAACGGCGGTGTCTACGGTTCGCTCGTGTCGACGCCAATCATCAACCCGCCGCAGAGCGCCATTCTCGGCATGCACAAGATCCAGGACCGCCCCGTGGCGGAGAACGGCGAGGTCGTGATCCGGCCGATGATGTACCTCGCGCTGTCCTATGATCACCGCATCATCGACGGCCGCGAAGCGGTGCAGTTCCTCGACACCATCCGGCGCACGCTCGAGGATCCGACGCGCATGCTGCTGGCCATCTGAGCGTGGCCCGCTCGCGGTGACAGGGCCGGCCGTGCAGCACGCGGCGCACAGTCGAATACAGCCATTCGACTGCTGCCGTACGCATGGCGCGGACGCGGCGACCGCGGGCTGCGCCGCACCCGCCGCGGCCGGGCCGCGCGCGATCGGCGATGCCGCTATCTTCCAACGTCAGGAAAGCAGGATCTCCCAGGTAAATGGATAACTTCGATGTACTCGTCATCGGTGGCGGCCCCGGCGGCTACGTCGCCGCCATCCGCGCCGCCCAGCTCGGCTTCAGGACCGCCTGCGTCGAACGCTGGCTGGATGCCGCCGGCAAGCCCGCTCTCGGCGGCACCTGCCTGAACGTCGGGTGCATCCCCTCCAAGGCGCTGCTCGATTCCTCTCATCACTACGAGTTCATCGCCAAGCATGCCGCGGCGCACGGTATCACCGCTTCGCCCGAACTCGACGTCACCACCATGCAGGCGCGCAAGGAGAAGATTGTCGGCACGCTGACACAGGGCATCGCCGGCCTGTTCAAGAAGAACAAGGTCACCTGGGTACAGGGCTCCGCCGCGTTCGTCTCGCCCGGCGAAGTCGCCGTCAGCGATGCTGCCGGCAAGGAAACGCAGCGCTTGAAGGCCGAACACGTGATCATCGCCACGGGCTCGGTACCCGCCGCCATTCCACCTGCCCCGGTCGACCAGGACCTCATCGTCGATTCGACCGGCGCACTCGCCTTCACCGAGGTGCCCAAGCGGCTCGGCGTGATCGGGGGCGGCGTCATCGGCCTCGAACTCGGCAGCGTGTGGCGGCGGCTCGGCGCCGAAGTCACGGTGCTCGAGGCGCTGCCCGATTTCCTCTCTGCCGCCGACCAGGCGGTGGCCAAGGAAGCGCACAAGCTGCTCGGTCGCCAGGGGCTCGACATCCGCCTCGGCGCGCGCGTGACCGAGGCCAAGGCCGCGCGCAAGCAGGTCACGGTCAGCTTCGAGGTCGACGGCCAGGCGGAAACGCTCAAGTTCGACAAGCTGATCGTCGCCGTCGGACGCAAGCCGAACACCGAGGGTCTCGGGCTCGACGTCGCCGGTGTGGGCGTCGACGAACGCGGCTTCATCGGCGTCGACGAGCGCTGCCATACCGGCGTCGGCAACATCTGGGCGGTGGGCGACTGCGTGCGCGGTCCGATGCTCGCTCACAAGGCGAGCGAGGAAGGCATCGCGGTCGCCGAGCGCATCGCGGGGCAGAAGCCGCACGTCGATTTCGCGCACATTCCGTGGGTCATCTACACCTGGCCGGAGATCGCCTGGGCCGGCGCGACCGAGCAGGCGCTCAAGGCCGAAGGACGCAAGATCAAGAGCGGCAGCTTCCCGTTCATGGCGAGCGGCCGCGCGCGCGCCATGGGCGATACCGACGGCTTCGTCAAGGTCATCGCCGACGCCGAGAGCGACGCCGTGCTCGGCGTGCACGTGATCGGACCGAACGCCTCCGAGCTCATCGCCGAAGCCGTGCTCGCGATGGAGTTCGGCGCGAGTGCCGAGGACATCGCCCGCACCGTACACGCCCACCCGACGCTTTCGGAGTCCATGCACGAGGCCGCACTGGCGAGCGACAAGCGCGCCATCCACTTCTGAACCACGCGGGCGGCCCGCGCGGCCGCCCGCGCTTGCATGGTTGTGCAGTGCAGCGTACGCTTGACGGTCTGATCGTCGCCGTCAGGAGTGAGGTCCATGCAGGACGCCGTCATCGTACGCGCCTTCCGCACCGCCATCGGCAGCTTCGGTGGGGCACTCGCCCAGACCCCTGCCCACGAACTCGGTGCCACCGTCATACGCGCGCTGCTGGAAGACAGCGGTGTCGCCCCGGAAACCATCGACGAAGTCATTCTCGGCCAGGTTCTGACCGCGGGCAGCGGGCAGAACCCCGCGCGCCAGGCCGCCATCGCCGCGGGCCTGCCCCACGGCGTGTCCGCCTTGACCATCAACAAGGTCTGCGGCAGCGGCCTGAAAGCGGTTCATCTCGCGGCGCAGGCGATCCGCTGCGGCGATGCCGACATCGTCATCGCCGGCGGACAGGAGAACATGAGCCTCGCGCCACACGTGCTGCCGCGTTCCCGCTCGGGCCAGAAGATGGGCGACTGGGCACTGCTCGACTCGATGATCGTCGACGGCCTGCAGGACGCGTTCAAGGGCTATCACATGGGCGTGACGGCGGAGAACATCGCCGCGCAGTACGGCATCGAGCGCGCCGAACAGGACGCCTTCGCCGCGGCCACGCAGGACAAGGCCGCCGCGGCCCTGGACGCGGAGCGCTTCGCGGCCGAGATCGCACCGGTCACGATCCCGCAGCGCAAGGGCGATCCCATCGTCTTCGCACGCGACGAATTTCCGCGCCCGGGCACGACCGCCGAGAGCCTGGGCAAGCTGCGCGCCGCCTTCCAGAAGGATGGCA